>JAZQRU010000039.1:0-30260 GCA_045629745.1 Eubacteriales bacterium | reverse complement strand
TATCTTATGCGGTATTAGCAACTGTTTCCGGTTGTTATCCCGCACCGAAAGGTAGATTACTCACGCGTTACTCACCCGTCCGCCACTAAGTGTATTGCTACACTCCGTTCGACTTGAATGTGTTATGCACGCCGCCAGCGTGAATCCTGAGCCAGGATCAAACTCTCTAAAAAATTATATATTAAATCCCTAAGGACCTAATACCTTTCTTAGAGCTATTCTTCTAGCTTCTTCTTACTTTTTTGAGTTTCTTTTTTCAAAGTGTTTTGACAAGATCTCTCACACTTTTTCAGTGCTTTTGATTTCTTCTGTTGTTCAATTTTCAATGAGCAATTTTGCTCGCTCTCGATGTGAGCCTAATCATTATAACACTAAAATTTTCAATTATCAATAATTTTTTCAAAAAAAAAATATTTTTTTAAAAACTTTATTATTTTACTGATAATATAAGCGAAATGGCGAAAAATATAACATAGATTAATCAAAAAAGAGGTGCTAAAGTGGCTTCGATTTTCGTGAGAACCTTCATAATATACATTATTATAGCTTTTGCGCTTCGCCTTATGGGAAAGCGGCAGATAGGCGAGCTTGAAGTCAGTGAGCTTGTTTCAACTCTTCTTATTTCAGAAATAGCAGCTCTTCCGATAGCAGACCCCGATATCCCTCTTTTAAATGCTATCGTTCCAGTTTTGTTTATCTTTTCTCTTGAAATTATTATCTCTTCTTTGAAAAACAAATCAGAAAAGCTAAAAAAAATTGTTGAGGGTGAGCCTATATTTCTCATTTACAAAGGGAAAATCAAGGAAAAGGCACTGAGAGAAAACAGAATTTCATTAAACGAGCTTTTATGCGAGGCAAGACTTCAGGGCATTGGCGACGTTTCGGATATTTACTATTCAATACTTGAGCAAAACGGGCAGATTTCATTTCTTAAGCGCGGACAAGACGAAAAAATTGCCCTGCCCTTAATTATAGACGGAGAGATAAAGGAGGAGTCGCTTTCTTTCACGGGAATTTCTAACACAGGCTTGCTTGAGGAAATTAAAAGACGCGCTCTTACACTCGAAGATATCTTTCTTATGACTGCAGACGAAAAGAAAAATATGAATATATATATTAAGGAAGAAATTAAAAATGATAGTTAAGCTTTCGTATCTCATACTTACCGTGCTTCTTGTATCCGTGCTTTTAAATGCGGTTTATATTTCGCGCTTTACCGATAAGATTTATGAAATTTCCAACGATAAGTGCGAGGACAGTATTGAAGCTCTTTCTGCAAAGTTTGAAAGAATAAACGAGCTATATAAAAAAAACGAAATTTTTATAAGCCTTAGTGTAAGTCACGAGGATTTAACAAGCATTGAGGAAATTCTTTCCGAAATCGACGGAGCGCTAAATGCGCAGGACAAGGATGCGGTTATAATAGCAAAAAGCCGCTTCGAGAACGCAGTTTTGCATCTCGGGCAGCTTTCCGCATTGAATATTGAAAGTATTTTTTAACGAAATTCCGTCATATTGTCTTTGTATGCCGCGTTTCTTACTATTCCGTAGTATTCCTCGGTAAGATTTTCCGATGCAAGCACACCGCAATATTTTTTGAGTGCTTTTATGAGATATTCCGGATTCAAAAAACAGGATTGGTCAGCAGAAAGACAACAATTTATAAGTATTTCACCGTTACGGAATACCGCATCAGCACTTCTAATAAGAGGGGCGATATTTGCGCTTTTGTGAGGCTCGCCAGGCTTAGTTTTCTTCTCGATTTCTATACTGTCGGATTTCAGAAGCTCCTCGCATTTTTTAGCAAGCGCCTCGTCAGCGCCGTTTGTTTTTATAAAAACAGTATAAGCAAACCATTTCAAATCGGTAAGCTTTGTTTCGGGATAGTAAGCCTCGATTACCTGCATTTCGTCAGTGAGGTTTTTATTAAGCATTGCCACAACCTCGCTTTCGGAAACGCGTTCCGTCAGGCGAAGATCCATATATTCGCACTTGCTTTCCGTTCCTATTGAAAGAGGGGCGGCAAAGACCATTTTAGGCTTGGGATTAAAGCCCTCGGTATACCAAAGAGGAAGCTTTGAGCGCACTATGATTTTATGCATAGTTCTCACAAGGTCGAGATGGGATATGTACTGAAGTCCACCTACCTTGTAAAATTTAATACGCACGGTTACGTGAGGAACACTTACTTGCACCATCTGTTCTTACCTCCGAGCTTATTTGCGCCGCATCCCGAGCACATCTCTGAGCAGGCGGGCGTTGTTTTTCCAAGATATGCCTTTTCTCTTTCGCGAAGCAAAAAGCTTTTCGTGACACCCGCATCAATTATGTCCCAAGGAAGAACCTCGTCAAGACCGAAACCGCGTGTAGTGTAAAACGCGGGATCGACGCCTGCCTTTCGGAATGCGCGCATCCATCTGTCATAATCGAAATATTCGTCCCAAGCTTCAAGATTTGCTCCGTCTTCAACGGCATAGGCAATAGCCTTTGCAAGTTTTCTGTCACCTCTTGCCAAAACGGCCTCAATAAACGAAACCTTTGCGTCATGATAGGTATATCTTATTCTCTTATCCGTGATAGAAGCTTTAAGATGCTCTTGCTTTTTTATAAGCATTTCATAGCTATCCTGTTTTTCCCATTGGAACGGTGTAAATGGCTTCGGAACGAAGCAGGAAACGCTTATAGTCACACCGACGCCGCCCTTGGGGCGCTCAGGCTTTGGCAAGGCGTAGTATTCGTCGATAACCTTTTTGCCGAGAGCCGCAATTCCCTCTATATCCTCAAGAGTTTCAGTCGGCAAGCCGTTCATAAAGTAAAGCTTTACGCTCGATTTGCCACCGCGGAATGCAATTCTTACGGCGCGTGAAAGGTCTTCTTCCGTTACGTTTTTATTTATTACGTCACGAAGCCTTTGAGTTCCCGCCTCTGGAGCAAACGTCAAGCCACCCGTTCTTACCGAGGAAATCTTTTTCATAAGCTCCTCAGAGAAGCTGTCAAGTCTTAACGAAGGGAGAGAGAGGCTTACGTGCGCGTCATCGGTCCATTCAAGGAGCTTATCCGTAAGCTCGGGAAGACGTGAATAATCACTTATAGAAAGAGAGATAAGCGAAATTTCCTCGTAGCCCGAGTTTTCGTAAAGGCATTTTGCCGCGCGGCATAGGGTTTCGGGGCTTTTTTCTCTTATCGGGCGGTAAACCATTCCAGCCTGACAGAAGCGACAGCCGCGTATACAACCGCGGTAAATCTCTAGAACTATCCTGTCGTGAACGGTCTCAACGTACGGCATAACCAGCTTTTCGGGATATTCAACGGTATCAAGGTCGGAAATTATGCGTTTTTTGATTTTCGCGGGCACGTCTGGATATTTTGGTTTGTATTCCTTTATAGTTCCGTCTTCGTTATAGCTAACGTCGTAAAGCGACGGAATATACACACCCTCAATAGACGCAGCGGCCCTCAAAAAGCCCTCACGCGTATAAGTCCCCTCTTCCTTCATTTTTATATAAAGACGGGATATTTCAAGAAGAACCTCCTCGCCCTCACCAACGTTGATAAGGTCGAAAAATTCGGCTACGGGCTCGGAATTGTATACGCAGGGTCCACCGCCGATAATTATAGGAGCGTCTTCACTTCTGTCCTTTGCATAAATGGGTATTCCCGAGAGCTTAAGCATTACTAGAATTACAGTATAGCAAAGCTCATACTGCAAGGAAAATCCGACAAGGTCGAAGCACGAAAGCTCATCACCAGTTTCCATTGAAACGAGGGGAAGCCCATACTTTTCCATTTGCGCCTTCATATCCGTCGCGGGTGCGTAAAATCTTTCGCAGAAAATGTCCTTATCCTTATTAAGAACGTCGTAAAGTATTCTGACGCCAAGGTTCGACATTCCTATCTCGTACGTATCGGGAAAGCAGAAGGCAAAGCGGCATTTTACTGCATTTTTATCTTTCTTGTAGCTATTATACTCACCGCCTATGTATCTGCCTGGCTTTTCAACGGACTTTAGAACGGACGAGAGATTTTTGTTTTGCATTTTTCTTTTTTCTTTCTTTTGTCTTTTTGGGAAGCTTGAAGGCTCCTGCCGTCAACGCGGAGAGCACGGCGCACCACGCAAGCTGCCATACGGAAAGGAGAGCCGACGGGAGCGGAAGCATTCCGCTTAGAGAAATCAAGGCGCCGAGTACTAAGCCGACTATCATTGCACTTCTTTCACTGACTCTCATTCTGGTATTAAATTTCACGTAACGGCGTGAGAGAAGTAGAAGGTTAACAAGATTGCTCTTGTCACCATTGGAAACCATACCCGCACTAAGCTTCGAGGGAGCAAAATCGCGCACGGGAATAGTATTTTTCTTAAGAATACGCACGGTACTTGTGCCTGCGGTGAGCTTTCTCATAAGCTCGTTTGTAAGGTTTGGATCGCGCGTGTATACGAGGGGCACGATTTTCTCTTCGATAAGAGTTGGCAAAAGCATCGTGAATTCCTCAGAAAATCTGTATCTTACGTAGAATTTCGCGTAAACTACACCGTTTTCTGCGGCGTACATAAGCGTCGTTGCATCGAAGCTCTCTCTGCCGTCGTCCTCGTCTGTTGGTGGCTCTGCACCCTCAGAAATCATAAAATCATAGCTTCCTGCCATTACCTTTTTACCCTCGATTTCGCCGATAAGTCCGTTTTCCTTTATAATTATTCCGTTTGCGGTCTCACATTTTTTATCCAAAGACTTGGAAAAAATCTCGTCTAGAGGACCTCCGACGTTCATAAAGAGCGCGGACATCTGTCTTAAAGCTTTGGTTAAATCCTCATTGCTCTTATAAAGTCTTATACGGTGAATATTAACGTCTTCATTTGTGAAAATTTCGGTATCGTCAAAGGTTATAACGTCAATCCCCGCATAATCATAGAATGCCTCTTCGCCTATAAGCGCTCCTTTTTCCGCTGCCGCTTCCTCGGAAGCGTAATAATGCGGAAGCTTACGTACCATCACCGAAAATGCGGGAACAGAAATCAAGTACACCGTAGCAAATGCCGCCATAGCGGATAAAAATCCGGGGGCGAGAAAATAAACGATAATTGCAATTACAAAGGAAACGCCAAGTGGAACCAATGCCATCGCTGCAACGTGAGGCAAGCTTTCCGATGCTCTTCTCGTTCTTCTGAAGAAATCAGCCACAAAAGACGTTTTAAATACTCTTGCAGTTTTGGATTTATATTCCTCTATAATTCCGTCAAGGGAGAAATTTTCGTCGTCAAGAGTTCTTGTGTACTTATTGTCAACGATTTTTTTATCACCTTGTGCCGATATTACGTTAAAGCTCACGAAATCCGCGCGTGTTCTGAAATAAGATGCGGCAATTACAGAGAGCGCAAGAGTGGCAAAAAGCGAGCCAAAAAGCGAATATTTTTCGGGAAAGTTTACTATAACCGTCAAGGAATAAAGCAAATATACGAGAAAGGCGGGGATTAAATAAAGCTCAGTTTTTACCCTCTTCGCTCTGAGGTGCTTTATAGCCGTGACAAGCTCAGGAAGCGACAATAAAAGAATACAGAATACACACTGAATATCAATTATCGCAAGAGCATTCACCATTCCGCCAAAATGAAATACGGAAATAAGGTCAACACCGAAAATATAAATATTCTCGAAAACAAGAAGCGCAATGCTCAAAGCCAAGGCTACGGCAAATCTTACCTTCTGGCTCAAAAGAGTATCAAGGAAGCCGTCTTGCACTCTATCCTTTTTATGTGATTCGGTAAATTCAGATTTTTCATTCTCGGAAAGCTCGTCACCGACACCTACGATATTTTCGCAGCTTGCAACCGTCACGGGCACGTAACGCTCGGGAAGCTTTTTGAGAAGCGGCTCTTCAATATCTATAGCTACGGCTTTTTCCTGCTTTTCACTCGGCACTTCCTCGCAAGCTTCTTTAGCTTCCGCTTCGGCAAGGTCCGGCGCGCACGCTTTCGTTTCGGGAGCGTTTTCAACGAATTTCTCCGTAAATTCTTCCTCGCTAAGCTCTGCTTTAGGAGATTTAGAAGCTTCGGGAGCATTTTCTTCGCTATCGAACTTAAAAAGAGTGCTTGTATCGGAAATAAGAGTTTCCTCGGAATTAAGGTTTACAAGCTTCGCTTCCCCTTTTTCATGCTCATCGATTTCCGCAGTTGCGTCAATGCCGTCGTCCGTGGAAATAAGCAATGGAGTTTCCGCTTCACCGTCTGCAATGTCATCATAGCCCTTTTTATTATACTTGTCCGTAACACCCGTAAAGCGCGGTATATACGTAGTTGTTATAGGCCAGGCTTCGATGCCGTTTTCTTCCTTTTCTGCAATATCGAATATTGAAGCAACTTCCTCTTCGTTATCTTCGCTTGAAGGCTCGGGCAAAGCTTCGGGGGCTTCTATAGCCTCTTCCGCAATTTTTTCTGCGATTTTCTCCGCCTTTTGCTCGGTCGAGCTTTCGTCTTTACCTATCTCAAACTCAACGTCACTGTTATGGTAGTTCGGGGGCGTGCTTACGGATTTATTATTCATTCGTTTGACGATTTCTTCAAAATCACGTTTGTTTTCCTGCAAATCACTTACCTCCACTTTGATGCTTTTGCTTCGCAATTTCTGCGAAAAGAACTGCTCCCGCGCAGGACACGTTCATAGAGTTTACCTTTCCATATAAAGGAATTGATACGATAAAATCACATTTTTCCTTAACGAGCCTTGAAATGCCGAAGCCCTCGCTTCCGAGAACCAGGCAAACTGCGCCCGAAAAATCGGTGGAATAATATTCGCCGCCGCCCATATCTGCTCCGTAAATCCAAAATCCGCGCTCCTTAAGCTTGTCGATAGTAGAAGCAAGATTCGTCACCTTGGCAACTCTCATATGCTCAATCGCTCCCGCAGATGCTTTTGAAACCACGTGTGTCAAGCCCACGGCTCTTCTTTTAGGAATTATAACTCCGTGCGCACCGCAGCACTCGGCACTTCTTATTATCGCACCAAGATTATGCGGATCTTCAACTCCGTCAAGAAGAATGACGAATGGGCTTTCGCCGCGCTCTTCGGCAAATGAAATAATCTCGTCAACGCTTGAATAATTACGCTCTGAGGCAAGGGCTATAATTCCTTGATGGTTAAGACCTCGCGCCATAAGGTCAAGTCTTTGTTTTTCAAGCTCCGACACGGGAATTTTACGCTCGCGCGCCATAGCGATAAGCACTTTTATAGAGCCCTCGAGCTCTCCGCGCTGAACGTATATTTTTTCAATATCGCGCTCGCCTGCGAGCAGCTCCTTGACAGCATTTCTTCCAACCGCCAGGCATTCGTCATTTTCAGTGAATTTTTCAACCGAGCGCTCGTTATTTCTATCTTTAATTTTTTTCGTGCTTTTACCGTAATTTTTCATACCGATACGCCTTCTTTAGCTTAATGTAATTTTATCCTATAACAGTATAACATAAAAATTTAGCTTTGTATATATAATTTTTTAAAAATAAAGAAAAAAGTCGCAAAAACCCGAAATCGAGTAGCGACTTTTTTCTCTTTGCTTAAGGTTAATTATGCCTGTTCAGCTCTTTTTGCTGCAAAGCACTCACTGCAATATACAGCCTTGCCTTCGGTAGGCTTGAAGGGAACCTGGCATTCCTTACCGCACTCTCCGCATACAGCTGCGAACATTTCTCTCGCACCCTTCTGCGCGTTCTTTCTTGCGGCACGGCATTCCTTGCATCTGGAGGGCTCGTTTTCAAAGCCTCTAGCTGCGTAGAATTCCTGCTCACCTGCGGTGAACACGAAGTCATTGCCACATTCTTTGCACTTCAATGTCTTGTCCTGGTACATTTTTCTCTCTTCCTTTAGATTAGGTTTTAATATTTTGCCCTTAGACGGATTTCAACCGACGCCTTTGTAAACAACGCTCTCACTTAAGCTACTTGGGCATATAAACTGATTAAATGTCTGCAAATCTTTGCGACTGCGCACGCAAGGTTTTGAGCATACGCGCCTTCGCATTTTCTACAGATTTTTTGTCGCGTGAAAGCGCCTCACACATAGAGTCGGTATCGTAGCCCTGAATATAAAGCATAAACACTCGGTACTCATAGTCTGAGAGGATTTCTCTCGCGCAAGATATAAAGCTTTGGACTCTTTCCTTTAAAAGAAGCATCGACTCAACGTTTGAAGCAACGCTAAGCCTTTCTACGTCATAATTCTCCGCAAGATCAAAGGGCTCGGAGGCGGAATAAAGGTCGGAAAGACGGCGCTTTACACAAATTCTTGCATAAAGACCAAAGGTTACGCCGACATTTTCAAGCTTGTACGTAAGCGACGCCTTGTGAAGCGCAACGCACGCCTCCGAAAATGCTTCGTCATACATTACCGAGTCCGAGGAAAAGCCCGTTATAAGCTTGTTTATCATAGGAGTATAACGTCTTACGAGCTCCGCGAATGCAAAATCGTCACGCTCGCGAACCTTAATTATAACTTTTTCCACGTCAAGTTTATCGTATTCTAGCATCTTCGTCACTTTCGTATACAGTAATTATAACTACAAATTTACAGTTTGTCAATAGCTTTATTCAAAAAAAGTTAAAAATTTTTATTTAATTGTACAAGTTTCAGCAATTCAGTAACGCATTTTTTGTGAATTTATACAAAAAAATGTCATTTTATGAAAGATATTCCATAAGTCCTGTTGCAGAAACCAAAAAGCCACGGTAAATTTTCTCGGGGCGCGCCTCGTAATTTGCCGCGATACGCTCAGCTTCCATACGCGATTTTACGGTAAGCGACATATTCATAATCTCGCCCTCGCTATCACTCGCCACGAGATTTACGACGAAACGGCGGTCCTCGCGCTCGCTTATCGAAGTGGAAATTTTAACTCCGCTTCCTTTAAACGATATATATTTACCCGCGATTCTCGCGCTCTTTTCAAGAAAAGACTTATCCAGCGAATCGTAAAGCTCTGCGGAAACCATTTTTCCAAGCTCGGATATCATATAATACTTTTCTCCGTCAACCTCGTCGAAATTTATATGCTTTGAATCCGCGAGTGCTTGAAGCGCATCATCGTACTCAAACGAAATTTCACCTGTTGATTCGGAGATTATTTCAATTAGCGTGCTGTGGTCAACGGGATAGGCTATATGGTCAAGAAGGTAAAGCATATAAACCTTTATATCCGTTAGCGTTTTTAATTTAAAATCATTCTTTTTCTTCATTCTCTTTATCTAAAAACTCCGCAGGACGGCAAACACCGCCTGCGGTAATTTCATAAATTATTCTTCCTCTTCTTCGGGAGCTTCTTCCTCTTCAATATAAAGCTGATAGTTAAGCTGAGCCATTTCCGTTAATACGAAGTTGCCGAAGCCGTCAATGCTTACATCGGAAATATCTTCGCTCTGGAAGCTGAAGTTCTGATTGTGAATAAGGGGAATCACGGGCAATTCTTCGAGAAGAATTTTCTCTGCGTGTCTTAAAGCTTCTGCTCTTTCCTCTTCGGTTTCTGCCATATAAGCTGCATTTACGTAAGAGTCGTAAGAAGCGCTATACCATCCGCTTATATTAGCGCGTGAGGTGTTAGTAGCATAATTAACTCCGCATCCGTTCATAGACGAGGTGAATGCCGCAAGAGGAACAAAAGGATCGGTTGAATACATCTGCCAATCAAGAGCAATAATATCAAACTCGCGCTTGCCCATAGCTGCGTTCTTTACAAGGTACTGAACGGTTGAGTCGGTTATTTCTAGTTTCTGGTCCTCAGAGGTTACGGTTGTTTTCGTAAGCTTAAGAATGTTTACGGTAACGTCAAAGCCAAGCTCTGTCCAAGCCATCTTTGCAAACTCTGCAATAGCAATGCTCTTTTCGTCATTGTTTATCGAAATAGAGAACGACTTATCAATTCCTTGAAGCTTTGCGCTTACAGACTCGATAAGGCTCTTAGCCTCTACCATATTCTGCTCTGCGGAAAGCGGGCGGGATATACCGCTGTAAAGCTTATCTGCAAGGGGGGCGGACACGAAGCTGTTTGCAACCTTACCGAAGGTTACGGCATTTACCATTGCAGTTCTGTCAATAGCCATCGAAAGAGCACGTCTTACCTCGGGAATCTTAAAGAGCTCTTTTTCAGTATTAAGAACATAGGTATAGGTTGAAAGATCGTCAACAACAGTTGCCATATCCTTATTATAGCTTCTCATATCAAGCGATGCATCAGTCATATAGAAAACGGTTTTATCCTCGATATCCTCATAAGAAAGATACATTTCGCTGCCGTATCCGTTTAGAAAAGAAATAAGCTTTGCGGGATTTACTTTATCGGCATAAGCTACGGTAGAAGACTTCTGATGATAACCAAGGTTTCTCGCAAGGGTAAAGTTACCTAGCGCAAGGTCCAGCTCTTCGAGCTTGAAAGGACCGTTGGTTACGATAGAGCTTGCGCCCTTGGACCAATGAGCTTCAGCAGGGTGAACAACATCCTGTCTTGCAGGAGAGGCCGCAACCGATGCAAGATTACGAAGAATCTGATTATAATCAGCACCCTCGCGATAAGCGATGGTGATTTCAAAGGGGCCGCTGGCAACGGCACCGAATTCGTCAATTGACTTAACACCGGACTTAACGGCAATAGCGTTTTCTATATCGTAGAAAAGAGCTGCGGCGGGATTTGCGCGGTTGGGATCGAGTATGCGGTTAACCCACGCGTATATGTAGTCCTGCGCTTTAACACGGAAGTCGTCAGACCAATAGGTTTCGCGAAGCTCGATTACTATAGTTCTCTCTGCTTTGTCTACCTTGTATTTTGAAGCAGCGGCTTTTTCAAGCTTTCCGTCCTCGTTTATTCTGAAAAGCGGCTCAAAAAGCAAGCTCATAAGCTGCTCTGCGTTGCTGTTCACGTAATAGTCCGTAGGATCGAAGTCGTATACGTCTTCTCCGAGATATACGGCAATTTCCGCGCCTGCATCCACGGGAGCTTTACACGACGCAAGAGCCGTCAAGCATCCTACGAAAACTACAAGAGCAAGAAACAAACTCAAAATTCTTTTCATAATTCCTCCATACCGCATTTGCGGTTTGTTCGGTTTTATATTAAGCGGAAGAGCCGTGCCAAAGCTCTCGTATTTTCCGCAAAACGCACCGAAAGAAAATTTCATAAATATTCTTATATATTTTAGCACAAAAAATTAATATTTTCAATGTTTATTTTGCTCACTAAAAATTTTCGTGCTAATGACTAAATATTTTTTTCATTTTTGTGCAAAACGACAAGCATTTTGCGGTATTTGAATACAAAAGCTCCCTTTTGACAATAATTTCCTTGCAAAAATTTGTGGAGGGCCCTATGTACGATTATTTCGAAAAACGCTCTGAAGACGAGATTTCAATGTTTACCGACCTTGCGGTTGAAAGACGGCGCGCGGATACGAACTGCCCCGGTGTAAAATATGAAAAAAAGAAAACTTGGTCGGGTTTTGTATGGGAAACCGTAAGAATAACTAATGAAGATGGCGAGGCATCCGTCGGCAGACCGCGCGGTATATACGCAACTCTTAATCTCGAAAGAATCGACGACCTTGACGAAGATGAATGCGAAAACGCACAAGACGAGCTTGCAAGAAAGCTTTGCGAGATGTGTGACATTGACAGAATAATTCCTGCGCGAATTCTCGTCGCGGGGCTTGGGAACAGAAATCTGACGCCCGACTCTCTCGGCCCGAAGGCAAGCGACGAGGTTATGGCAACTATGCATATTTTAAGCTACGACGAGGATAGCTTTTACGAGCTTGAATGCTCTGAAATTGCGGTTATTACCCCCGACGTTTCCGCAAAATCGGGACTTGATGCCGCCGTGCTTGTCGCAGGAATTTCGGAAAAAATAAAACCCGACCTCATTATTGCAATAGACGCTCTTGCTTCACGAGCTCCCGAAAGACTCGGGAGAACCGTGCAAATTTCAAACACGGGGATATTCCCCGGAAGCGGAGTCGGAAACACGCGAAGCGAGATAAGCCGAAAAGAGCTTGGAGTTCCCGTTATAGCAATAGGTGTGCCTACCGTTATGGACTCCAGGCATTTTTCTACGGGAGGTGTAATTACGGGAGAACCTATGTTCGTTTCACCGCGAGAGATTGACGGAATAGTTAAAGTAGCGGCAAAAATTATAGGCGGCGCGATAAACCAAGCATTTGGCATTTAGGAAAGGCAAATAAAAAGAGCAAACACACAAGTCTAATTTTTGTGCGTTTGCCTTTTTCTTATTAACGCTTTATTGCGACAAAAGAAGGAAACTATTGATTTGTCTTTTTATACCAGAGAAGCTCTCTTCGGTATTCGGAAGCTCGCCCGAGGCAATGAGCGTTACGTAGCCCGTGAGAAGCGCCCTCACTGCCATCTCTCTCTCCTTAGCATATACGTCGCTGCTTCCGTCTGCTGTGAAAAAGCGATAAAGCTTTTCGGTAAGAGTTTTGCCTAAAAGCTCCGATTTTAGAAGTGAGGTTTCTTCGCCTGAGAAAATGAATACCGAGGCAGCGCTTTTGTGAGAGATCCAGAATCTTATATTGGCCGCGGCAAGCTCTGCTACAAGCGAATGACCGCAGGTCTCGTAGGATTTCGATATCTCTTTTGCCATAAGCTCCCATCTTGAAGAAAGATAGGAAATGATTTCCGCAACGTATTCTTCCTTTCCCTTAAAATATCGGTACGGCGCGGCACAGGATACTCCTGCCGCCTCTGCGGCGCGGCGCAAGGAAAAATCACACGCTCCGTATTCCGAAAGCTCCTTTAAGCCCGAAAGCAAAAGGCGGGTTTTTACGTCTTCTTTAAGAAAATTCTCTTCCATACCTGCTCCAAAGTTAATATTGTTAATTTCTATGAAAACATTTTACCACATTGTTTTTTAAAATACAAGCGCTTTTTCAAAAAAACTATTGACAAAGCCTAAAAAATAATTATAATATAGATATAAAGTTTTTTCGTTAACAGTGTTAACAGAAAGAAAAATCAGCTTTTTGCTACGGAGTCAGATTATGAATTTACTTGATAAAGCGAGAAAGACTATAAACAAGACGGATAAAAAAACGGCAAAGCTTTTTGAAACGCGAATGACGGCGGTAAAAGACGTTCTTGAATACAAAAAAGAAAACGGGCTTCCCGTTTTTGACGAGGCGCGTGAAAAAGAAGTTTTGAAAAGAAACGCAGAATATATAAAAGACGCGGCACTTGAAGAATATTACCTTGATTTTCTCAAATCCTGTATGGATATTTCAAAAAAATATCAGTATTCACTTCTTGAAGATGGCGAAAAAAACGACGGTGTGACTACACTTAAATCAAGCGTCGGACCTTACGATATAAAAATCGGGCGGGGCTTGCTTGAGCGCGCAGGTGAATTTCTAAACCTTAATCGCCGCGTAATTATAGTTACTGACGAAGGCGTGCCCAAGGAATATGCAGAAAAAATTTTGAAGGCTTCGACTTTCGGTGAGATTCTTACTCTTCCTGAGGGCGAGGGCACAAAGAGCTTTGAATATTTTGAGCTTCTTTTGACGAAAATGCTCGATTTCGGTCTTACGCGCACCGACTGTCTAGTTGCCGTAGGCGGCGGAGTTATCGGCGACCTTACGGGCTTTGCAGCGGCAAGCTATATGAGAGGAATTGATTTTTACAACGTACCGACAACGCTTCTCTCCGAGGTTGATTCCTCGATAGGCGGCAAGTGTGCCATAAATCTTTCGTCAACGAAAAATACGGTTGGAGCTTTTTATCAGCCTAAAGCGGTTATTTGCGACCTTGACACCTTAAAAACCCTTGACAAAAGGCTTGTTGCAGAGGGACTTGCGGAAGCGTTAAAGATGGCTTTAACCTCTGATGAGGAGCTTTTCCGAATATTTGAAAACGAAGAGATAACAGACGGCATTTTAGAAGAAATCGTTACGCGCTCGCTGAAAATAAAGCTTAGCGTTGTGACGCGCGACGAAAAGGAATCTGGCTTGCGAAAGATACTTAATTTCGGACACACCTACGGCCACGGAATAGAGGCAGAAAGCTTCGGAAAGCTTTATCACGGAGAGTGCGTTGCGCTAGGTATGATACCTATGGTTTCAAAGGAATTAAGACCAAGACTTATACAAGTGCTTGAAAAGCTCAATTTGCCAACGAAAGTTGACATTGACGTTGACAAAGCATTGGCTCACGTCGCAAACGACAAGAAGGCAGACGGAGATAAGGTTTCTGCAATTTTCGTTTCTGCCCCCGCAAAATACGAGATACGCAAAATTAAAATAAGCGAGTTTTGCGATTATATTAAAAAGAACGTTTAGGAGAATGATATGAGTAACGTTTTCGGAAAAAATATCACCGTAAGTATTTTCGGCGAGAGCCACGGAGCGCTAGTCGGCGCAACGCTCGGCGGTATTGCGCCCGGCATAAAAATAAATAAGGAATACATATCCGAAAAGCTTACGAAAAGACGCCCTTTCGGGAAAATTTCAACGGCACGCCGCGAAGCCGACGAATTCCGTATCGTAAGCGGTGAATTCAACGGATACACGACGGGTGCGCCACTCACACTTATTATCGAAAACACTGATACGAAAAGCAAGGATTATTCCGAATTTCTTGACACGCCCCGCCCCTCTCACGCGGATTACACAGCACGGATAAAATATCAGGGCTTTCAGGACTATCGCGGCGGCGGTCATTTTTCAGGAAGAGTTACAGCGGCGCTCGTAGCCGCAGGAGCTATACTTCAAGCGGCACTAGAGGACAAGGGAATATATATAGGAACGCATATTTCAACTCTCAAGGACATCTCTGACAGAGAGTTTTCGGACTACCGCGACGATATCAAAACTCTTTCCAAAAAGCTCTTCCCTGCTCTTTCCGATACGAGCGAAGAGAAAATGCTTGCGCATATAGAAAAAGCTGCCGAGATGGGCGACAGTGTCGGCGGTGTGCTTCAAAGCGCGATAATCGGTGTCCCCGCAGGACTTGGAGAGCCTTTTTTTGACAGTGTTGAAAGCGAGATTTCGCATATACTCTTCTCTATCCCTGCGGTAAAAGGAGTAAGCTTCGGCTGCGGCTTTGGATTTTCCGAGCTTTTCGGAAGTGAGGCAAACGACGCTTACGAAACCGACGGTGTGTCCGTATATACAAAAACCAATAACAACGGCGGTATTCTCGGTGGAATTTCAACGGGTATGCCAATTATCGTTAATACCGTGATAAAGCCTACCCCCTCGATTTTTAAGGAACAGGACACGGTTTCTCTCTCAAAGCTTAAAAACACAAGACTCAGCATCAAAGGCAGACACGACCCAGCTATTATACACAGGGCGCGCGCTGTTGTTGACGCGGCTCTTGCAATAGCAGTTTACGACCTCAGTTTATCAAAATAGGAGTCAATAAATGAAATATGCTTGTATAGGCGAGCACCTTCGCCACAGCTTTTCAAAGGAAGTGCATAACGCGCTTGCAGATTACGAATACGAAATTCTTGAAATTCCCAAGACGAAACTTGACTCTTTTATGAAAGAGAGGGATTTTCTTGGCATAAACGTCACTATTCCCTATAAAGAGGCGGTTATTCCATATTTATATGAAATTGACGAGGCGGCAAAGGCTATTGGCGCTGTAAACACTATCGTTAATAAAGACGGCAAGCTTTTCGGATACAATACGGATTTTTACGGAATGCGAGAGCTTTTCCGTTACAATAATATTTCCCCAAAAGGCAAAAAGGCGGTAATTCTCGGCTCGGGCGGCACCGCAAAGACGGCAAGGGCGGTTTTGAAATCACTCGGGGCTTCGGAAATTATTACTGTTTCAAGAGGTCAAAAAGGCGGAGCTATAAGCTACAGTGAGCTTTACAAGAGTAACGCTGATGCCGAGATAATGATTAACACGACTCCCGTCGGAATGTTTCCAAACACATATGCTTCCCCCGTTGATTTAGATAAATTTCCAAAGATTTCAGGTGTCGTTGATGCGGTTTACAACCCACTCAGAACAACACTTGTAAGCTCGGCACTCAAAAGAGGCATACCTGCTTCAAGCGGACTTTTTATGCTGGTTGCCCAAGCGGTAAGAGCCTCCGAGCTTTTCACGGGAAAGCTTTATGAAGAAGGTGAGCTTCAAAGAGTTTACGAAAAAATCCTTACAGAAAAGGAAAACGTGGTACTCGTCGGTATGCCCTCCTCAGGAAAAAGCACGGTTGGAAAAGAGCTTTCCTCAATGCTTTCGCGCGAGTTTTACGACAGTGATGATTTTATAGAGGCACGATACGGGAAAATCGGAGATATTTTCGCAAATGAGGGCGAGATGGCATTCCGCAACTACGAATCCGAAATAATAGCTGAGCTTTCCCTAAAAACGGGAGCTGTAATAGCAACGGGCGGCGGAGCTGTGCTTCGGGAAGCAAACGTCGAAGCCTTGAAAAAGAACGGAAAAATATTTTTCCTAGACAAAGCGCTTGAGGATTTAACACCGACGGAAAGCCGTCCTCTTTCAAGCTCTCTTGAAGCTTTGAAGAAAAGATATGAGGAGCGCTATCCAATTTACGAAAGCTGCGCAGATTTTAAAATCGAGGTTTCGGGTACGTCCTCTTACGTTTGTGAAAAAATAAAGGAGTTAATCTAAAATGAAGCTTTATATAATCAACGGGCCTAATATCAATATGCTCGGAATCAGAGAGCCTGAGCTTTACGGCAATGAAAATTACGACACACTCGTTAAAATGGCGCGCGAGCACGCAGAAAAATGCGGATTTGAGCCTGTTTTTTTTCAGTCAAACCACGAGGGCGCGATAGTTGACAAAATACAAGAGGCATACTTTGAGAGGGCTTTCGGAATAGTTATAAACCCTGCGGCGTATACACACACGAGCGTTGCTATTCTTGACGCGGTAAAAGCAACTAAGCTTCCCACAGTCGAGGTACATATCTCCGCAGTTGATAAGCGCGAGGATTTCAGACAGATAAGCTACGTAAGAAAAGCCGCGCTAAAGACAATTAGCGGAATGGGACTCAAGGGTTATCTTGAGGCAATAGATTTTTTAAAGGAACTTAAGGATAAAAATGAGAGTTAAAATAGAAAAAGGCACGGCACGAGGAAGGATAAGCGCACCGCCCTCGAAAAGCATGGCGCACAGGCTCTTGATTTCCGCAGCTCTTGCAGACGGAGTCAGTACTATACGCGGCGTTTCAAAATGCGACGACGTGCTTGCGACGCTTGACTGTCTTTATAATCTTGGAGTTAAGACGGAAATTCTAGGCGACGACGTTAAAATACACGGCAAGGATTTTTCTTCGGCAAAGGCAAGCTCAACGCTTTGGTGCAAGGAAAGCGGAAGCACGCTTCGCTTTATGATTCCCCTTGCCCTTCTTTCAAAAAACACTATAGTTTTCGGCGGCGCGCCGAGTCTTATGTCAAGACCTATGGGTGTTTATGCCTCTATCGCAGAGGAAAAGGGGTTGAATTTTATTGCAGACGGCGAAACTATAGTTACGCGCGGTCCTCTCAAGTCGGGCGAATATAAGCTCCAAGGCAACGTGAGCAGTCAGTTTATATCGGGACTTCTCTTTGCCCTGCCGATACTCAAGGGAGACAGCACTATAAAAATTACCTCTTCGGTTGAAAGCCGCTCATATATAAACCTCACTATGAAGGCAATAGCCGAGTTTGGAATTAAGACGGAGTGGCGCGACGACTACACGTTGGCAATCCCGGGCGGACAGAAATATATCCCCTGCGACATAAGCGTGGAGGGCGATTTTTCGGGCGCGGCTTTCACCGATGCTTTTAATTTCCTTGGCGGTGAGGTTACCGTTGACGGACTTTCCGCGACGTCGGCACAGGGCGACAAGGTTTACAAAAAGCATTTTGAGAGCATAAATGCAGGAGTCCCTGTGATGCATATAGGTGACTGCCCCGACCTTGGACCTATACTTTTTGCGCTTTCTGCGGCAAAGAAAGGCGGAATTTTTGACGGAACGCGCCGACTTAAAATAAAAGAGAGCGACAGAGCCTTAGCAATGGCAGAGGAGCTTAAAAAATTCGGCGCTTCGGTTTCGGTTTACGAGGACACAGTAGTGGTTTATCCTAATGAGTTTGACGTGCCGCGCGAAATTTTAAAAGGACATAACGACCACAGAATAGTTATGGCGCTTTCAGTGCTTTTAACTCTTTTTGGCGGTGAAATTGAAGGCGCAGAAGCGATAAAGAAAAGCTACCCTTCGTTCTTCGCAGACTTAAGAAGACTTGGGATTGAGGTAAAAGAATATGAAGCTTGATAAAAATACTAAAATTCTTATAGTCGGTCTTGGCGTTATAGGCGGCGGTTACGCTGCGGCGCTTACGAAAAAAGGCTTTCACGTCGCTTGTATAACGAAAGAAAAGCGCGATGTTGAATATGCTATCAAAAACGGAATAATAGCATACGGAACTACGGAGCTTGACGAGGAGCTTATACGCGGTTCGGAGCTTATTATTTTCGCCCTTTACCCGACGGTTTTCGTCAAATGGATAGAAAAAAATCAAGGACTTTTCAAGAAAGGCGCGCTTATCACCGACGTTACAGGTGTAAAAGGACAGGTTGTTGATGCGGTACAGAAAATTCTCCGCCACGACGTTGAATTTATTGCCGCGCATCCTATGGCGGGCCGTGAAAGAAGCGGAGTTGAATACAGCTCGCCCGAAGTTTTCAAGGGTGCAAACTATATAATAACGCCAACGGAGAGAAACACTCCCGAGGCAATAGCGATTTGCCGCGAGCTTGGTGAAATTTTGGGATTCGCGCGCATTTCCGAGCTTTCGTGCGGAGAGCACGACGAAATGATTGCTTTTCTTTCACAGCTCACGCACTGTATTGCGGTATCACTTATGAACGCAAATCAGAAAACGGGACTTGAAAAATATACGGGCGATTCGTTCCGCGACCTTACGAGAATAGCAAAAATCAACGAAAATATGTGGTGCGAGCTTTTCTTAATGAACAAATCGGCTCTCGTTGCCGAAATGAATGCTTTTATAAAGGAATTTTCCAACCTTCGCGACTTGATTATAGATGAAAACGAGAGCGCGATAAAAGAAAAAATGATAGCTTCAACGAAGCGAAGGGCGCTTTTTGATAAGCCCTAGGTAAGAAAGGAATAATTTTTATGAATATGCACTTTTATAGGAAGCTGCCGATACCTATGGAAATAAAGGAGCAGTTTCCTGTTTCAAAGGAAACTGAAAAACGACGCAAGGCTTGCGTTTCAGAGCTTAAAAAAATTCTCTCAGGCGAGAGTGACAAATTCATTCTCATAATAGGTCCTTGCTCTGCCGACAAAGAGGACTCCGTTCTTGATTATATCTACAGACTCCGCGGAGTTCAGGAGAAGGTTTCCGACAAAATCTTTATAGTTCCGAGAATTTATACGAACAAGCCTAGAACGACGGGCGAGGGATACAAGGGTATGCTCCATCAACCCGACCCAAACTCTGCGCCCGACCTTGCAAAAGGAATGATAGCAATCAGAAAAATGCATATGAGAGCCATTGACGAAACAGGCTTTGGATGCGCAGACGAGATGCTTTATCCCGAAAACCATCGTTATCTTTCCGACGTTTTGGCTTATGTTGCGGTTGGCGCGCGCTCTGTTGAAAACCAACAGCACAGACTTACCGCAAGCGGACTTGATATTCCCGTAGGAATGAAAAATCCCACGGGAGGTGATATTTCAATTATGATGAATTCTATCACCGCGGCTCAACGTTCTCACGTTTTCTGCTACAGAGGTTGGGAGGTCGAAAGCACGGGAAACCCCTTCGCGCACGCGATTTTACGCGGGTACGTTGATAAGCACGGAAAATCTCACCCGAATTATCACTTTGAGGACCTTGAAAATCTTTACGAAACCTATCAAGCATCAGGACTTTTAAACCCTGCGGTTATAATTGATACGAATCACGCAAATTCGGGCAAAAACTATCTTGAGCAACCGAGAATTGCAAAAGAGGTTCTTCATAGCCTCCGTTATTCCGAAAAGGTGGGAAAAATGGTCAAGGGCCTTATGATAGAGAGCTATATCGAGGACGGCTCACAGAAAATCTCCGATTGCGAAATTTACGGAAAATCCATCACCGACCCCTGCCTTGGTTGGGAAAAGACGGAAAAGCTAATCTACGAAATAGCAGACAAGCTATAAAAAAGACGAGGATACGGAAAATGATATAATCCCCTTAGAGCAGACACTTGAAAAAACAAAAAGTTTTCAAGACTACTTTAAGGGGATTATATCGCGCGGTATTGCTTCTTCTATATGCTAATACTCGTTTTAGGAGGTATTACCACTCTTTCACCGTTAATTTCGGCATAAAGCGGTTTTTCCGAATTGTTTTTAATTTCAGTTTCGCTGATTTCAGCATTTTTTATTGCGTCCTCGCAGTCAAAAATTTCACCGACCGCCCCATAAAAGAAATCGTTTTCGCGGTTTCCGTAAGCTTTGCAAAAATTCTCTAGCACATCCCAACGGCCCGCATCTTCAAAATCTTTCGCGTGAACACCGAAAATGAAGGCTTTAAGCTTTCCGTCATCGACGAGCATATCAAAGGCTTCTGCTCTTTCAAGCATATTTTTATAAGTCGCATAAAAGCCCCAGTTCATTCTGTCCTCAGGTAAGTCAAAGCCGTCGTAAACCACGCCTCTCACTGAGCGATAGCCCATATTTTTAAGCCCTTCAGCGAGAGTAGGCGAGGCTTGTCTTCCATACGGCCAGACAAAATCCTTAATCTTTCGGTCAAAAATTTCTTCAAGCTCGCGCTTTCCCTCTTCTACGAAGCGCAGATAATTTTCTTCGTCTGCACCCTTGAACCATCTTTGCGTATATTCTACAAAGAAATAATAAAGACCGTCAACTCCCGTTTTATAAAGCTTATCCTTGTCTGCCGTTTCTTCGTTGAATTCCTCGTCGGCTATCGGCAAATCGGGATTTTTTAACCACCTCGGATGATATTTTTGGTGATTAGCTATCTCATAGTCTTGATATTGCAAAACGTAAGCCTCGCGCTCGTTGGCACTAATAAAGCTCGAAACTAGGTTAAAAGTTCCCTTTATACCTGCTGGTTTAACTAAAGAAATAAACTTCCCGTCAAGCTTTAAATTGCCGTCGTCAATAGTAAAAGAAATCGCCTTTCTTTTAAATCCCGGGTAAAAATTCAAATCAACCATTTTTGCCATAATAAACCACCGTACCTGCCTCAACAGACGAGGTTACCCACACGTTTGCGCCTATTACGGCGCCTTTTCTTATTTTCGTGTTTCCGCCAAGTATAGTTGCATTTGCGTAGATTACACAATTATCTTCGATATCGGGATGACGCTTAATTCCCTTTACAGGATTGCCATTTTCGTCAAGCTCAAAGCTTTTAGCTCCAAGAGTTACGCCCTGATAAATCTTAACGCGATTTCCTATAGTACACGTTTCACCGATTACAATACCCGTGCCGTGGTCTATGCAGAAATACTCGCCGATTTTAGCGCCTGCGTGAATGTCAATGCCCGTTTTTTCGTGGGCATATTCCGTCATAAGCCTTGGAATGTAGGGGATATTTTTCTCGTAAAACTCGTGCGCTATTCTATATATCGAAATCGCATAGAATCCGGGATATGAAAGTATTACTTCTTCGGGAGATTTTGCGGCAGGGTCACCCTCGTATATCGCTTGCGCGTCTTTGATAAGCATTTTTTTGATTTGGGGAATTTTGTTTATTATTTCATAAGCAAGACTTTCGGTGTCCGAAAATTCAATGCAGTCGCAAAGGAAGCCTGATGCGCTTATTTCCCTTTTAATCATAAAAAAGGTTTTGTCAAGCATATCAAGCTCGCCAGAGGTGCTGGCGTCGGCAGTGGAAAAATATTCAGGAAACATAAGTGCCTGAACGTTTTTAATTATTGAAATTACTTCCTTGCGCGATGGAACGAAAGATTTTTTCTTGTGGAAGTATTCGTATTCGCCCTCTCTTGTATCCTTAAGTGAGAAAAGGACTTCTTTCAATTTTTCTTCGTGAGTTTTCATATTTTAGCCTTTTAGTTTTTTATTACATATTATGAAAAAAGAGTGTCTTGGTTAAAAATGCGCGGCGCTACCTTTGGGAGCACCGCGCATCTTAAATAATTATTTAAAGCTTGCAACTATGAGCTTTATAAGCTCTATTACAGAGTAATAGCGGCTCTGGTTAACACCTGCTCCCGCAACACTCGAGACCTTTGCAATCTCGCCCGAGAACGCGGAGTTTATAGCTTCAACTCTAAGCTTGTATGCTTCCTTTTCGCTTGCGAGCTTGCTAAGCGCTTCTTCAACACCGTCATAGGTGGGCTCGGCGCCAGCCTTAACGCCGTCTGCTATCATAATCAAGGCGCGGCGCTCTGCAAGTGTAAGATTTTCATTGTCAAGCATATTAACACTGTCAATGAACGTCTTGCAGTTACCCTCAAGAATCCGGATTTCCGCACTGTAGTTCGCAAGAGCACTATTTGCTTCTGCAACACCTGCAATACCTGTAACGTTGCCCTTTGCCTGAAGGCCAAGAGCTAAATCTATTGCCGCCTTCTTCGCATTAAAGTTCGTTTTGATTCCGACGTCGGAAACTGCTGCGATATAAGCCGCAGCGGCATCCTCAAGCGCCTTGATATCCGCTTCTACGGTAGCGATTTTAGCTTCTGCTTCCACAACACCGGGATAAGCCTTATTGATATTAACGTCGGTTTCAAGAAGTGATTTTGCCGTAGCAAGAGCCGCCTTCTTGGTTTCGTAAAGAGTATTGAACATTGCCGCGTCAACGCTTGCGATAAAGTTTTCGCACGCGCTGATAGTTACCGAGAAGCTTGCCTCGATTTCGAGATATTTTTCGATATCGCTTGCAAGTCCGGGAACGGTTGCAACGTCTACTCCCTCATAGATTTTACCGTCGTTGTATACTGCCTTTGCGGAGAGATATCCATCGTTAAACTTTCTGTTGAAATCTGCCTCAGGCTCCTGCATTATAATAACGGAGCCCTTAAACTGATTTATAACTGCGTTCATTTCCTCGATTTTCTTTGCAAGAGCCTCAAAGGTGGGAATGTAGTAGTAAACGCAATCAGGATCGTCTTTGGCATAATTGTAAGAGTTATCGCGAAGCTTAAATTCCATAAGCTGCTTATGAGCATCGAGAAGATATGTGTAATCACGGCTCTCGGCGTTAAAGGTTTTCATATAAGCTATGAAATTTTCGGAATCCTTCTTAATCTCGTCAAGACTCTTAATTTCTGCATTGTATGCATCAAGTGCCGTTCTCAATTCAGAAAGAAGAAGCTCGTTTTCAGTTACGACCTCCATTGCCGTTTCAAGACACTCGCTTGACGTCTCAAAATCAGCTGTAGCTGCGGCAATAGTATCGTTAAGCGCGCTAACGCGCGTATCGGACTTTTCTCTCTTAGCAAGAGAAATCTTGTAATCGTTAAATGCTTTTTCTGCGGAGGCCTTTGCATCTGTTATCGACTTGAGCTCTTCGTCAAGAGCCGCAATTTCCTCTTCCGTTGCAGCTTCTGCATACTTAAGGTTATGAGCTGCAACAGCCGCGTCAAAATCTGCATAAACCGTGCCCTCAAGAACCGATATTGCGTTGTCAATTTTATCGAGATAGAAGCTCTCACCGTTCATTATGGGGAAATAAGCTGCAAGCTCCAAAAGTCTGTCCTGACGTCTTGCGTAGGATTTTCCCGAATCGATGGTAGTTGCTTCCTCACAGAAGAATTCGGTATATGCCGCAGGGATATATGCTTTTGCAGATTCGTAAACAGCCTTGACCTCAGCTTCCGAATACTTGTTGGAAAAGCCGGGCTCGTAACCGCTGCTAAAAATTGCCTCGTAAACTTCAATTATCTTAAGCTTGGTTTCAAAGTCAAGTTCGCCCTCAAGGAGATTAGCTATACCAAAAAGAGTATCTACGGTTATTTCGTCGATATCCTCGTCGCCGCGGAAGAAGGTTCCACGGAAGAATTCAATATCGTCAAAAGCAACGTTAACACCGGAGGTCGAGGGGTAGGTTACGAACGCCGCGTTAAGCTCTTCTACGGATTTTACATCGCCGAGAGATATATCGGAAGCCTCGTAAAGCTCTCCCGACTCGGATTCAACGGAGAAATCGTAATTTCCTTCTTTGCAGTTGATAAAGAGAGTTACGGTATACCAAGTGTCTTCCTCTAACAGAAAATCAACGTCATCTGCAATAGCATCGGAAAACGACGTTGCATCAGCAGAATTAACTTTTGCGTACGAAATCTCGCCCGTTTCGAAATTAAGAGATACGGGAGTTACGATAGAGGCTTCACCTACGGGATTGCCGGCAGCATCATACGCAGAAAGGACTATAGAATACTTGGGAAGCGCCTGTGCCACTCCGCGCTCTACGCGCACTTTCATTTTGAAAACCAGTTCGGGAACACCGTCGGTAATTGAGAAATTATAACCGAAATATCCGTCGTCCTTATCGTCCGTTACGTAATAATACGAAAGATAGCTGTTCTTATCGTTTTCGGAGTCCTTAGTTAAATTTGCACCTGCGGTTTTAAGCTCAACGGAAACCGAAGCGTCAAGAGGCGAACAATATGTATCCTTCGCTGTGTTGAAGTCCTCCTTTACGTATTTGGGATAGTAGTACTCAAGGATATCGTCAATGTTATCCTCGGTAAACTCAGCAGAGCTTGTAAATGCGAATGCCGAAACCAAAAGGGCAAGCATCAAAGCCACTACTAAAATGCGCTTGGTAAGTTTCATACCGAAATCTCCTTAAATTACAATCTGCAAAATTGTACTAATTTATTTATAAATATTATAACATTTAGGGGGAGAAAAATCAACTCGTCAATATATCAAATTTTTTCATATTATTTTGTGAAATGTGTACAAGCGATTTTTACACATTTATTCCGCAAAAAGTCACACGGGTGGCTCTTAAGCTCTTGAAAATTCACACGGGGCGGCACTTGTGAGCGAAAAAAAGAACTTTTTTTGAAAAAATATCAAAAACTTTGCTATCCGTGTTGATTTTTCGACAAACTTATGATAAAATATTTATGAATAGCTTTAAATTATTAGAGGAGCAAGCGATGGGAAAAGGTATTTTCACCTACTACAAAGAACGCCTTATTGAAATCGGCGGAAATAACAAGTGCCTTTATCTTAAAAGCATCGTAAGACGAAGCGCTTACGACCTTGGCCGCATTTTTGAGGGCCGCGACGATAAGGTTAACGATTTCGTGGAGTTTTTGCGCTCAAACAAAAAGTACCCTCTCAGCATCATTTCAAATACCGAGAAGAACGCAATTCTTCAGAATCTCGAGATAAGAGCGCGTCCCGCTGCTACTCCGAAATCCAATGAGGAAGTGCCCTCCGAGGAGCTTGAAAAGCAAATCAAAAGAGCTGAAAAGGTTTTGCGCGAGGCGAAGAATAAAGCAATACTTCAGGAGATAGAAAAGCTCAAAGAGCTTAAGCGCGAGATAGAAGAAATAGAAAAGGAAACGGGAAGAAACGAGCTTTATATCGGCTATCCCTTTGTTTTCGGTTCAATTTCGCAGGGCTTTTCAAAAACCATGATAAAAGCCCCCCTGCTTCTTTTTCCCGTTAAAATCGAGATAGTCAACGAAAACACGATTGAGCTTGCCTTCAATACGGAAGAAAAGATACGCATAAATCCCGCCCTCGTTTTTGCATATGCGCAAGCAAAGCGTATCGACGTTTCTTCCCTCGAGCTTGAATTTGAAGACATTTCCTGCTTCCGCGATTTAGGGGCAATTATTGAATATCTCGCCGCAGCTCACATCAAGATAAATCACCTGGAATCGAGAAACGTTTTTGCCTACTCAAAGCAAAAGGAGTCCTCCGAAAAGGGCGAGCTTTCCGTAAGATATGCTGCTGTTCTCGGACGCTTCCCTCTTTCAAATTCCATTTATAACGATTACACGCTTCTTGAAAAGAAAAAGCTCACGAACGACGCTATCGACGAGCTTCTCAGAACTAAAAAGATAAAGCAAAAGAAAAAGAAGCGCCACGCGAAGCGCACCGAGCATTACAGTTACGTTGTAAAAAGACTTGACTACACTCAGTCCGAGGTCGTTAAGAAGGTTGACGAAAAAGGAAATATGGTGATTTACGGCCCGCCCGGCACGGGTAAATCGCAAACTATAGTAAACATTATAACCGACGCTATATGCAAGAAAAAACGCGTTCTCGTCGTTTCTCAGAAAAAGGCCGCCCTCGACGTTGTTTACAACAGACTCGGCACGCTTAACGACAGAGTTATGTACGTTACCGACGAGGCTAAGGAAAAGCGCGCGTTCTACACGAAATGCCACGCGGTTCATACCGCAAAGCTTGCAGCGAAGCCCGAAAGACTTGACGAGCTTTTGGCAAAATACAGCGAGGTACATAAGAAACTTGAGCGAGAGGAAGCGACGCTCGAATCAATCTACAAGCTTCTCTCGGAGAAAACGCCCTTCGGACTTTCTCTTTCAGAGATGTATTCCTCTTCGTATATGCTTGCGAAAAATTCCTCAGAGTACGAGGTATATACGAAACTTAAGGAAAACACTCTCCTTATGGGGCTTGATTATAATCAGCTGCGCGACGCGCTTTTCGTTATCAAGTCAAAAAATCTCGGCTCTATTTACTACAACTTTATGCAAGCGAAGGAGAAAAATCCTCTTATCGACCATATGCAGTCGGAGCTTGATATTCCCACGTTGAGCGACGTTAAAGCAGAGCTTCTTGAAATACAGAAGTCCAAAAAGGGCTTCTTCAATACTGCGAAATATCCCTATTACCGTCAGGTAATGGCTTATTACGCTGAGCTTTCAAGCGAAGAGAATCTTGATTCCATCGTAATGATGGAGGCTATGCTCAAATATAAAAAGCGCTCACGCGCGAAGCAAGCCTTCATTGATATAAAGTCAAAATTCGTTGAAACTATTGATGCAATAGAGCGCTTCCTTAGAGAGTACGACTGCCTTAACAGAGTTTTAACTCACGACGGATATATTGCGGTTGTCGATAATATTTTGAGAGGAAACACCTCTTATATCAAGCTCGTTTACGAGGCTCTTGACAATTATATCGAGCAGCGCGACGTTACGACTCTTATCGAAGGTCTTGACGAAAACCAGATACTTCTTCTTAATTTTGCTTACACAACCAGTAAAAATTATCAAAATTACCTTGAAATAATCGAGAAAATCGTCGAGATAAGAATTTACCACGAGCTTATATGCTACGAGGAATACGAAAAGGATAATCTTGCCAAAATGCTTGATTTCCAGAACATCACCTCGAGAATTTCAAAGCTTCAAGACGAGGAGCTTCACATTGCAAATCAGATTGCAGAAAAGAAAAACGACACGGATTATATCGACTTCTACAACTCGGCAACCAACAACAAGGATTACCTTTACGTTATTTCAAAGGAGAAGAAATACGACCCGATAAGAAGGACTATGGAGCTTTACGGAGATTTTATTCTCTCGCTCTTCCCATGTTGGCTTCTCTCACCCGAAAACGTTTCAAATCTTTTGCCGCTTGAGAAGAATATTTTTGACGTCGTTATTTTTGACGAGGCGTCTCAGGTGTTTATCGAAAGCACTATTCCCTCGATATACCGCGGTAAAAATATCGTTGTTGCAGGTGACTCAAAGCAGCTTCGCCCCTCAACCGTGTTTATGAAACGCTATCTCGGAGCAGACCCCGAGGAAGCGGAGGATAACCCCGCGCTTCACGCAGCGCTTGAGGTCGATTCTCTTCTCGACCTTGCCGTTGCAAGATACGACAGTGCAAATCTTGCATGCCACTACAGAAGCCGCTACAGCGAGCTTATCGAATTTTCAAACCACGCATTCTACGACGGAAATCTCCAGATTGCTCCCAACATTTCCAAGAACCTGAAATCAAGGCCTATAGAAAGGCATCTTGTCAAGGGCAAATGGATTGAAAGACGCAACGAAGTTGAGGCTAAGAAGGTTGTAGAGCTTCTTCGTGAAATTTCAAAAACGAGAAAGAACAACGAGAGCATAGGTATTATCACCTTCAACGCGGAGCAGCAGTCTTGCATTAACGACGAGATAGACCGCGAAATGTCAAAGGATAAGGAATTCCGTTCCTTTATGATTAAGGAAACTCGACGCGAAGAAGGCGGAGAAGACGTAAGCATCTTCGTCAAGAACCTTGAAAACGTGCAGGGTGACGAGCGTGATATCATTATCTTCTCGATAGGATATGCGGAAAACGAAGACGGAAGAGTTTACACGAGCTTCGGCTCGCTTTCAACCGACGGCGGTGAAAACCGTCTGAACGTTGCCATAACGCGTGCAAAGACAAAGGTTATCGTCGTTACGAGCATTGAGCCGGAGGCGCTTCGTGTAGACTCCTCAAAGAACCTCGGCCCGAAGCTTCTTAAGAAATATCTTATGTATGCAAGAGCGGTTTCCGCAGGTGACGAAGAGGAAAAGAAGGCTATACTTTCAGATATCACGAGCGAGGAATTCGTTGAAAACACGCCTATAACGAGGCTTATTCCCGTTGAAGAAAAAATGAAGGAAAAGCTCGAAAAGCTCGGATACCGGGTTGACACCTCTCTCGGTGACAGAAACAGCCGTATTTCCCTTGCAATTTACGACGAGGAAACCGACAGATATCTCGTCGGCGTTGAGCTAGACAGAGATGCAATTCTCTCCTCAAGCTCCACGATGGAGCGCGACGTTTACAAACCGAGATTTCTAGAGGCGAGAGGTTGGACCGTGCTTAGAGTATGGTGCCGCGACTGGTGGCTTTATCCCACTAAGGTTATCAAAACCATAACTCAGATTGCCGATAAAAACAAGGCAGCGCTTACAAATTCAAAATCAAAAAAATGATACAAAGAATGGCAGAGCGGAAATCCGCCCTGCCATTCTTATTTAGCAAAAATTATTCTTCAGAACTCTCCGCGTTGCTTTCTTCGCTCTCTTCGTCATTCTTACCGAGCTTCTTTCCGACAAGAGAAAGAACGGTGTTAACGAGAATACCGAGAATAAGAGCGCAAGCAATATTCGTAATCTGTACCTTGCCTATCTGCATAGCAAATCCACCGATGCCGGGGATAAGAATTGCAGACGCAGTGAAGAGATTTGCGCTATTTTCAAAATCAACCTTCTGTATCATCTTAAGGCCCGATACTGCAATAAAGCCGTAAAGTGTGATACATACGCCGCCCATTACGCATCCGGGAATGGAATCAAGGAATGCAACAAAGGGGGATACGAAGGAGATAAGCATTGCCATAATAGAGGTTGCAAAAATGGTTACAATAGATGCATTTCTCGTGATTGCTACGCAACCAACGGACTCACCGTAGGTAGTATTGGGGCAGCCGCCGAATAATGCGCCAACCATAGAGCCAACGCCGTCACCGAGAAGAGTCTTGTCAAGACCGGGATCTTCAAGAAGGTCCTGCTCGATAATCGTGGAAAGATTCTTGTGGTCAGCAATATGCTCTGCAAATACAACGAAAGCAACAGGAACGTATGCTACCGCAACAGTTGCAAAGTAGGACCAGGACATATCCTTAAAGCCCTTGAATGAGTTTATAAAGGTAAAATCGGGAAGGTCAAAGAAGGTTGTGAACTTAACACCGTCTGCTACGAGTGCCTGGAAGGGCGCAAAGTCAACTACTTTAAGTGCGTCAACGCCTGCGATATAGCCGATTACGGTGAATATAAGAGCTACTACGTAGCCTGCAAGTATACCGATAATGAAGGGGATAAGCTTAACCATTTTCTTACCGTAGGTTGAGCAAATAACAATGGTAAAGAGAGTTACGAGAGCAGAGATAAGAGAAAGCCAGATGTTGCCCGTCATAACAAACGCACTTCCGTCAGTGTTCTTCGGACCGTATGAGAATACGTCGTTGATAGCAGCGCTTGAAAGCGAAAGACCGATAAGAGCAACCGTAGGACCGATAACTACTACGGGCATAAGTTTGTTTATCCAAGCAACGCCTGCAAACTTAACAACCAATGCGATAACTACGTAAACGAGACCTGCAAGAACAGCACCGATAATCAATCCTGCATAACCTGCAGATGCGGAAGCCGCACCGCCAAATGCAGCACACATAGAAGCGATAAATGCGAATGAAGAACCGAGGAATACAGGGCTCTTAAATTTTGTGAAAAGTTGATACACAAGTGTACCTACACCTGCACCGAAAAGTGCAGCG
>JAZQRU010000038.1:0-47991 GCA_045629745.1 Eubacteriales bacterium | reverse complement strand
AAATAAAACAATATGAGACACTTTAACAAAACATAAAAAACAAGGTTTAATACGCAACATAAGCATTTTCTTCCATGTTTTTTGCCATTTTCGCTTCCCTCAATTATACAAAATTTTGATTTTGTATAATTGCATAAATTTATTTATTGATAGGGATTTCCTCTTCCCTTAAGGACTATATTTAATTTTTAACCTTTTCTTCCCTTTAACTAAATCAAGATTTGTATTTGCCTTTTCATTTTTCTCTTCCCCAATATACAATAGTAATATACCTTAAAGGTAATTTATGACACGCAAAGTCAATTCATAAAAGCTAATCCTATTTTTTCTTATTCTTTGTTAGCGATAATGAAGTATAGCTTTTTTATTTTATACGAAATTCTTTGAATATACATAACCTATACAAATATCTTTTCTCTTCCCTACTTATAATTTTCAGTCCATAAAAATCTCTTCCCTTTTCTCTTTAATTTACAAATTATTCTTGTATTTTCCCGAGGTTTATGATATAATAATCGTATCATACATCCGGAGGATATTTTACTATGAGAATGAGAGTTCTAACAAAAACAAGCAAAGGCAAGCTTCTTGCTATTGCAAACGAAGTTACTAAGCTTATTGAGGCGGACAAGGCTACTGACGAAATCCCCTCTGCTTATCCTTGCGACGGTGAAAGACTCGTTGTAATCGTTGCAACCGCTAAAGCTAATATGCCCGAAAATTTTGAAAGATTCGTTCGCTCGCTTAAAAAGAGCGTTACCGCTAACGTTGCATTCATTATTGACGGTACTCCCGAAAATGCAGCAAAGATTGTTGAAATGGCAAAGACCGGCACACCTAACTGCAACGTTATCGAGGATAACATCCTTTACATAAACGGCGGACTTCCCTTTAAGTTTATGAAGAAGGTTTCTGCTGAAGAAATGAAGCAGGTTCACGACTGGGTTGACTCTATTAAGGCGGCTATGAAATAATAATTCCCTCTTCTAAAAAAGACTTAGGTTTATTCTTACACCTAAGTCTTTTTTATTTGTTTAACAAAAAACTGTTTTAAAATCATCGGCACATCTTTCGTAGAAAACCTCGCTTACGTTAGAATCCGTAAATACGGAAATCATTTCAGAAAAGCCGTCAATTAACTTATTGGATTCCTGAAGTTCTTTGAGAGGATACCAAAATATCTCTCCCTCATTCGAAGCTTTTAACTCTCCCGTAAACTTATCCGCGGAATATAAAAACACAATATAGCGTTTTCCGTCTTTTAATTTATGAAATTCCTTGATACCGCAAAGCTTTGGATTTTCAAGTATAAGCCCCGTTTCTTCACGAATTTCCCGAATCACCGAGAGTGTAACGTATTCGCCTTTTTCAACGTGACCGCCGGGAAAATTCCAACCGTGCCAAGTTGGATGATTTCTCTTGTCTTGGACAAGCACGTTCCCCTGCCCGTCGCAAATCATACACATATTTGTAAGCTCAACTTCTTCTGTTCTTGACATCTTAAATTCTCCCGAAACTTATCTAAGCAATAACACCGCACGAGGCGGTGTTATTTAATACTTATTTTTTCACAAATTCATTGTAAATCGCTCTTAGGGCGGTGATATAATCGTTAGAGTCAACTCCGACGATAATATTAAGCTCGCACGAGCCCTGGTCTATCATTCTAATATTGACGCCTGCATTTGCAAGAGACGTGAATATTCTTGCGGCAGTTCCCTTTGCTTTTACCATACCGCGTCCTACTATCGCGATAAGCGCAAGGTTTTCCTCAACGAAAATGTTTTCGGGGTTAACCATTTTGCATATTCCAGCAAGTATATCTGCGCGCTTTTTATGAAGCTCTTTCGTGCCTACAACAACTGTCATAGTGTCAATTCCCGACGGAAAATGCTCAAAGGATATTCCGTTTTCTTCAAGAACCTGAAGAACGCGTCTTCCAAAGCCAAGCTCGGAATTCATCATATCCTTTTCGATACGAATGGTTGAAAAGCCGATTTTACCTGCAATACCCGTGATTACGTCTTCGCTGATTTCGTCAGTTTGTGAAACGATAAAGGTTCCTTTATCTTCAGGACGATTTGTATTTTTGATATTTATCGGAATTTTAGAATATCTTACGGGGAAAATGGATTCCTCGTGAAGAACTGTTGCACCCATATAAGAAAGCTCGCGAAGCTCTTTGTAAGTAATTTTAGATATGGGTTTGGGATTATCTATGCACTTGGGATCTGCCATAAGGAATCCTGAAACGTCAGTCCAGTTTTCGTAAACGGTAGCACCTGCGGCTCTTGCAACTATAGAGCCTGTGATATCCGAACCGCCGCGGGAGAAGGTTTTTATAGTGCCGTTAGGCATTGAGCCATAGAAACCGGGTATAACTGCATATTCGTGGCGAAGAAGATAATCGCGAAGAACATCATTCGTTTTATCAGAATCAAAGCTTCCGTCTTCGTTAAAGAAAATCACCTTACGCGCATCAATAAAATCAAAACCTAGATACTTTGCAAGGATCATTGCATTAAGATACTCTCCGCGAGAAGCAAGGTAATCGCGTCCGGAGTTGTGAATAAGAGAAACGCGGATTTTTTCATATATATCAGTAAGATCAAGGTCTATTCCAAGATCACGGATAATATCGTTATATCTTTCAATGATAGCGTTAAAAAGTGACGTATAATCTTCCTCTGCGACTACAAGATCGTAGCACTTATAAAGCATATCCGTAACTTTCATATCGGAAGAAAATCTTTTTCCGGGGGCGGATGCGACAACGTAACGTCTGTTAGGCTCGCTCTTTACAATATCGGCAACTGCACGAAAATGCTCGGCATCCGCAAGTGAGCTACCGCCAAATTTTAAAACTTTTAAGCTCATTTTAAGTTCTCCTGAATTATTTGATTTATATATAAGACAAATAAAAGTTCAAATCTTATTTCGTCATTTTTTCTTGTTTAACCTTGTGGTCGATAATGTGACGTGAGGCAAGCTCTCTGTGAACGTCCTCAACACTTATTCCCATTTCAGTCATAAGCACCATTATATGATATGCAAGATCGGCTATTTCGTAAATAGTTTCCTTTTTGTCGTCTGCCTTTCCTGCGATAATTACCTCCGTAGACTCTTCTCCAACCTTTTTGAGAATTTTATCTCTTCCCTTTTCAAAAAGATAGGTTGTATAGGAGCCTGCCGGCATTTCCCTTTTTCTTTCCTCGAGAAGCTCGTAAAGTCCTTCAAGCGTAAACTGACTAAGCTCCTCACTCTTGAAAAGTTCACTTGTAAAGCAAGAGTTTGTTCCTGTGTGGCAAGCAGGACCGTCCTTTTCAACGACTACAACGAGCGCATCCTTATCGCAATCTGCGGTTATGGAAACAATATGCTGATAGTTTCCGCTGGTTTCGCCCTTAAGCCAAAGCTCCTTACGGGAACGGCTAAAAAAGCAGGTAAGTCCTTTTTCGATAGATATTTTAAGGCTTTCTTTATTCATATAGGCAAGAGTAAGGACGTCCTTCGTAATCGAGTCCACAACTATTGCGGGAATAAGCCCGTTTTCGTCAAATTTAAGTTCACAAATTTCTTTTTCGTTTATCATAATCTAACCTACATTCTGACAAGAATACCGTTGTCGTTTAGAATTTTTTTAAGATCGGGAATAACAATCTCTCCGAAATGAAAGACTGATGCCGCAAGACCTGCGTCAATATCGGGAAGTGCTTTAAATAGATTTATAAAATCTTCTGCTTTTCCTGCCCCCCCCGAAGCAATGACGGGAACGTTTACCGCTTCAAGAACACGGGCCAGAAGCGGAATATCAAAACCGTTTTTCGCGCCGTCGGTGTCAATTGAATTTACAACGACCTCGCCTGCTCCCATATCAACTCCGCGCTTAATCCAGGAAATAGCTTCCATTCCCGTATCTTCTCTTCCGCCTTTTGCAAAAACACGAAATTCACCGTTAACGCGCTTGACGTCTACTGAAAGAACAACGCATTGATCGCCGTACTTTTTAGCTGCCTCAGTTATGAGGCTTGGATTTTTTATCGCGCCCGAGTTTACGCTTACCTTATCCGCACCGCATTTCAAAACTCTGTCGAAATCAGCAATTGAATTGATACCGCCGCCGACAGTAAGAGGAATAAATATCGAAGACGCAACCTCCGTTAAAATATCGGTGAAGAGCGCTCTTCCTTCACTTGAAGCGGTTATATCGTAGAAAACCAACTCATCAGCGCCCGTATCGGAATAAAGCTTGGCAAGCTTTACGGGAGAGGAAACGTCTGCAAGTCCTAAAAAGTTAATGCCCTTTACAACTCTTCCATCTTTAACGTCGAGGCAAGGTATAATTCGTTTAGTTATCATTAGCCACCTCTAAAGCTTCCTTCAAATCTATTGCGCCTATGTAATACGCTTTTCCTATTATCGCGCCCGAAACGTTCATTTCGCGAAGAGCTTTTACGTCTTCAATAGAAGAAACACCGCCCGAGGCTATAATATCAAGAGAAAATTCACGGGAAAGCTTCTTATAAAGCTCAAGATTTGTGCCGCGCATTGCGCCATCCTTGGAAATATCCGTACATATAATTGTTTTTACACCTAAGCTTTGCATTTTTTCAAAGAAAGCGGAAAGTGTGTACTCGGATTTTTCAAGCCATCCCTTGACTCTTATATATCCGTCTAAAACGTCGGCTCCAACGGCAATTTTCTCACCGTAAAGCGCGATGCTCTTTTTTAGAAATTCCTCGTCTTTTACCGCCGAGGTTCCGAGAATTGCCCGTTTAACACCTGCCGAAAAATACTTTTCAAGAATCTCAAAAGAGCGAATACCGCCGCCGATTTCAACGAAAAGGTTTGTTTTTTCTGCAATTTCGCGAACAACGTCTATATTTGGGGTAGTTCCATCTTTTGCGCCCTCAAGGTCAACGATATGAACGTATTTAGCGCCGCATTTCTCGAAATCGCGCGCAATCTCCAAGGGATTGTTGCTATAAACGGTCATTTCTTTATAATCGCCCTTGTAAAGTCGGACTGCTTTTTTGTCAAATAAATCTATTGCGGGAAGTATATTCATTTAAATACCTCTAAATTTTACCATTCGGCAAATGCTTTTAAAATCCCAAGACCGACCTTTCCACTCTTTTCGGGGTGAAACTGAGTTCCTGCGATATTGTCAAACGCTACCGCAGCGGTCAGCTCTTCTCCGTATTCTGCGGTTGCAAGAAGACTATCCTCGCACCCCTTTGCATAATACGAATGAACGAAATATACGCTATCATTTTCATTTACGTATTTGAATATGGGATGTTGGCTTTTAAGATGCAAAGCATTCCAACCTATGTGAGGAATTTTGAGCTTTTCGGGAATTCTGCCGTCCATACCTACGATTTCGCCATTTAACAAGGAAAGGCCTTCGTGAGTTCCGTATTCAAAGCTTCTTTCAAAAAGCATCTGCATACCAAGACAGATACCGAGAATTTTCTTTCCGCTCTTTACCTCTCCGCATATTACTTTATCAAGACCCGTTGCACGAAGCTTTGCTATTGCATCTTCAAATGCACCGACACCAGGCAAAAGAATTTTGTCGGCTTTTCTTATAAGCTCGGCATCAGAGGTAACGACAGCGTCGGCAGCAACCGCCTTCAAAGATGAAACCAATGAGAAAAGATTTCCGACACCGTAATCAATTACAGCTATCATTAAATCACACCTTTTGTTGATGGGATTTCGTTTGCAAATTTAGCGTCAATTTTGCTTGACGCGGCAAGGGCTCTCGCGAGAGCCTTGAATGCGCCCTCAATTATATGATGCGAATTAGTGCCTGCAAGCTGTCTTACGTGAAGCGTGATTTTTGATTCGCGGGCAAAGGCTTTCATAAATTCCTCGCAAAGCTCCGTATCAAAATCTCCGACTATGTAGGAAGGGATGTCGAGTGCGTATCCGAGATAATCGCGGCCTGAGATATCAACCGCAACGAGTATAAGAGCCTCGTCCATAGGAAGAATTATACTTCCGTATCTTTTAATTCCCGCTTTATCACCGAGAGATTCCAAAAATGCCTTACCAAGACAGATGGCAACGTCTTCAACCGTGTGGTGATAGTCAACGTCGGTGTCACCCTTGCAATTTATTTTGAGATCGTAATGAGAATGCTTGGCAAAAAGCGTCAACATATGGTCAAGAAATCCACATCCCGTTGAAATATCGGCTTTTCCCTCACCGTCTAAAGAAAGCGAGAGTACGATATCGGTTTCTGCGGTTTTTCTTTTAATTTCAGATATTCTCATTATTTTTTCTCCTTTAGTATTTCTTTGATTTTTTCAATTAAGATTTCCATTTGTTCCCTTGTACCGATGGTCATACGGTTGAAGTCCTTAATTTTGGACTTTGAAAAATGCCTTACGAGAACACCGCGTGATTTCAATGAAAGATAAAGTTCTTCGCCGCCGATTTTATTGCTTTTTGCAAAAACGAAGTTTGCGCTTGAGGGTAAAACCTCGAAGGCGAGCTTTTTAAGCTCATTTTCCGTATATTCGCGGTTTTCAATTATCCTCTTACAGTTATCCATATAATAGCTGTTATCTACTAAAGCGCGATAACCTGCCATCATAGTCATTCTGTTTACGTTATAGGGATTTGTCGAATACTTGATAGTATTCAAATCTCTTATTAGATCGCGAGAGGCAATTCCGAAGCCAAGACGTGCGCCTGCCATTGAACGCGATTTTGAGAAAGTCTGCGTTACCAACAGATTCGGATATTTATGTATGAGCGATACGGCGCTTTCGGCACCAAAATCAACGTAGGCCTCGTCTATAACGACGACGTGCTCGGGATTCGATTTTACAATTTCCTCAATTTGCCAAAGAGGAAGCGCAATTCCCGTCGGTGCGTTGGGATTAGCTATAACTACGTTTGCGTTTACGTTCATATAATCGCAATAATCAATAGTAAAATCGTCTTTCAAGGGTATTTCCTTATAAGGAATTCCGTTAAGTCGCGCGAAAACGGGATAGAAGCCGTAGCTTATATCGGGAAAAACAAACGGTGCGTCGCAGTCTCCAAATGCCATAAAAGCAAAATTCAATATTTCGTCGGAGCCGTTTGTCATAAGGACTTCGTCACGGGAAACACCGAAAAGCTTTGCGCATTCCGAAACAAGCGGAGTACACTCGGGATCGGAATAAAGACAGAGCTTGTCCGCTTCTGCCAAAACTGCTTCCTTTACAGACGGTGATGGCGGAAAGGGAGATTCGTTAGTATTCAGCTTTACGTATTTTTGATCCTTGGGTTGTTCCCCGGGAACGTATGCCTCAAGCATTTCGTATTTTTTGCTGAAAAATTTACTCATTAGTTATCCTCAAAACGAACCGTTGCGCTTCTTGCGTGAGCATCAAGTCCTTCTTTTTTAGCAAAATAAGAAACCTTATCAGCAACGAGCGAAAGCGCATCTTTCGTGTAATATGTAAATTGTGTTTTCTTAATGAAATCGTCTACTCCGAGAGCTGACGAAAATCTTGCCGTACCGCTTGTGGGAAGCGTGTGATTAGGACCTGCAAAATAATCGCCGAGCGCTTCGGGACAGTATCTTCCCATAAATACCGAGCCTGCGTGCTTTACCTTTTCGAGATAATCAAAAGGGTTATCGAGCGAAAGCTCAAGATGTTCAGGGGCTATTTCGTTTGCTATGTCTATCGCCAGGTCAATATTGCCTTCCGCAACAATGATTTTACCATTATTATCAATTGAGTATCTCGCAATTTCCGCGCGAGGAAGCTCTGGGATCTGAAGCTCGATTTCCTCGTTTACCGCCCACGCAAAATCAAGACTGTCGGTAACCAGAACGGCGCTTGCCATTTTATCGTGCTCCGCCTGTGAAAGAAGGTCCGCCGCAATATGCTTGGGATTAGACTTTGAATCGGCAACAACGAGAATTTCGGAAGGTCCTGCTATCATATCGATAGACACCTTGCCAAACACCTGTTTTTTAGCTTCTGCAACGTATGCGTTACCCGGTCCAACGATTTTATCAACCTTGGGAACACTCTCCGTACCGTAAGCTAAAGCCACAATAGCTTGCGCGCCGCCGATTTTAAAAATTCTGTCAATTCCCGCGATTTTAGCCGCCGCAAGTATTACGGGATTAACCTTGCCCTCACTTGTTGGGGGCGTTACCATAACGATTTCCTCGCAACCTGCGATTTTTGCGGGAATAGAATCCATAAGCACAGTAGAAGGATAAGCCGCCGTACCGCCCGGAACGTACAAACCGACTTTTTCAATGGGACTTATTTTCTGTCCTGTCACAACACCGTCGGTTTCCGTTACGATAAAGCTGTTTCTTATCTGCTTCGAGTGATAAGCGCGGATGTTTTCTGCCGCTTCTTTAATTATTTCAATGAATTTTTCATCAACGAGAGAAAAAGCCTCGTTAATTTCCCCTTCACTTACTTCAAGTGACAAAAGCTCGGCTCTGTCAAATTTTTTAGAATATCTGAAGAGAGCTTCGTCTTTATTCAAAATTACGTCGGCGATAATTTCCGAAACTGTCGCTTCAACGTTTGAAGCTATGTTTTCGCGCGCAAAGATTTCACTGTTTGAAACCTCGCCGTACTTGTAAATCTTAATCATTCTTAACCTCTTTTAGCCGTAAGAGAACCGAACTCATAAGGTTTTAAAAGATAGATTTTCCCCTATACTTCGCCGCTTTTTTCTTAAATATTGTATATCCTGCTAAAAACTGACTCGTCTATGAAAAAATCTATTCTTTTAAAACTGCATTCGCACCTTACGGTAAATAAATTTTTGGTGGATTTTGTTGTAATGAGCCGCAGTAAAGTATAACTTTACAAGACTCGGTACGACGAAAGACGCTAAAATTTATCGTCGCAAAGCTTGTTAGTTCGGTTTTCTTGCGGCTAGCCCTTCAATAATTTTCTCAATTTCTTTGGTTTTAAACTTAAAGCTAACTTTGTTTGAAATAAGTCTTGCGGTTATCGGAATAATCGTTCCTATAACCTCAAGGTCGTTTTCCTTTAAGGTCGCACCCGTTTCAACTATATCCACGATAACGTCAGAAAGTGAAAGTATCGGAGCAAGCTCAACGGAGCCGTTAAGCTTGATAATATCAATATCTCGGCAAATCGACGAATAGTAATTGGTTGCAATATTTACAAACTTTGTTGCAACCTTAAGCGTTTTCTGGTGATTATCGTGAAAATCGCGCTTTGCGGCAATTGCCATCCTGCATTTGCCTATATTAAGGTCGAGAAGCTCGTATACGTCGGGCGAATACTCAAGAAGAATATCCTTACCCGCAACGCCTATATCTGCGGCTCCACGCTCGACGTAAATTGAAACGTCAGAGGGCTTTACCCAGAAAAAGCGAATTCCAGTATCTTCATTTTCAAATATAAGCTTTCTGCCGCCGTCCTTGATTTCGGGACAGGAATATCCTGCCGCCTCAAACATTGCGTAAACCTTTTCGCCAAGTCTGCCTTTTGGAAGAGCTACGTTAATCATTTCAAGTCCTCCGATAGCTTAAGAAGCTTTTTATATCGTAATTTTTCAGGAACGGAAAGCTGACAGGATACACTTTCGCCATTTGATATAATTTTACTCTTTTCTTCAAAAAGTGTTTCTGCCTTTGTTTTTCTATCGTAAATCAACAAAACGTCTACGTCATATTCTAAAAAGTCTGATTCAAATGACTCAAGCAAATCAAGATAAATTGCAAATCCTATAGCATTATTATCCTTGCCCATTCGCTTAACAAGCCTTCCGTATTCACCGCCCGAAAGAACGCCCTCGCTAATGCCGTAGAGGAAGCCTTTAAAGACGATTCCGTTATAATAATTCATATCGTTAACAACGGAAAAATCAAGCTTAATTCTGTTTTTAAATTCCGTTTTATCAAGAAGTGTGCAAAGTGCAAAAAGCTCCTCGTAAGCCTTCATTCCCTTTTCCGTTTTAATCATTGACTTAAGGCGAGGCAAGACGTAAGAAACTGCCCCGTATAAGCCTATAAAATCAACGAGAAGCTCAGTATCCGTGTCCGACACCGAATATTTTTTACAAAGCTCATAGGTTTCGTGTCTGTTTTTCTGGGATATGAGCTTTGTTATTTCCTTTTTAAATATTTCGTCACATAAAACGCCGTCTAAAATTGAAGAGAAAACACCCATATGGGATATATCAAGCACAAAATTTGGAGAAACGGTATCAAGGCTTTTGGCGGCAAGATACACAACCTCGAAAATATCGTTTATATCAATATCACCGATACATTCAATTCCCGTCTGCATAAGCTCCTTATACTGATGCGTGCTTTCGGAAATTCTATATACGTTTTCGTTATAATAAAGCTTTTCCTTATAGTTCTTATCGGTTGAGGAGTTTTTAATAATCGAAAGCGTTACGTCAGGCTTCAAGGCAAGAAGTCTGCCGTTTGTATCATTAAACGTAATAACGCTGTCGCTAACGAGGAAATCTTTATTTCTTACGTACAGGTCGTATTCCTCGAATTTGCTCATTTTATAAGGAAGATAACCGTACTGCTTATAAAGAGAACGAAGCTCAAAAACAGCTCTTTCTTCATTTTTGAGTATGAAATTTTCTTTCACAATATCACCTCTTTCAGCGGTAACTTAAATTCAAATTTCTGCAACAACCTCAACTTCAACGAGCGCACCCTTGGGCAAATCCTTAACGGCTACGCAAGAACGCGCGGGTTTGCTTATAAAGTATTTTGAATAAACCTCGTTAAATGCCGCAAAATCCGAGATGTTAGCAAGAAAGCAGGTAGTTTTTATCGCCTTCTCGTAAGAAGTGCCTGCGGCGGATAAAACTTCACCAAGATTTTTCATAACCTGTTCGGTTTGTGCCGTAATATCCGAAAGTTCTATATTTCCGCTTGCGGGATTTATCGGAATTTGTCCTGAAGTAAACACCATGTTTCCAACTACTATAGCCTGCGAATAAGGGCCAATAGCAGCTGGCGCTTTTTCCGTTGCAATTATCTTTGCCATTTCATTTTCTCCTTATATGAGTTTAAAGCCTGCTTCACTCAAAGCATCTTTTATTTCTTTTATGTGTTCAAAATTACGTGTTTCAAGAACTATACGCAAGTAGCATCCGTTTACGTCCGAGCCTTCATTTGCTCTTTCGTGGTGAACGGAAGTAACGTTTCCGCCCATATCTGCGATAATTCTCGATACTTCTTTAAGCTGACCGGGCTTATCAACAAGCTCTATCATAAGCTGACAGCTTCTGCCGGACATAAGAAGTCCTCTTTTTATAACTCTTGAAAGTATTGTTACGTCAATATTTCCGCCGGAAAGAACGCATACCGCCTTTTTCCCCTCGATATCTATCTTTCCAAACATAGCCGCAGCTACCGCAACGGCTCCCGCACCTTCTGTTACGAGCTTATGCTGCTCCATAAGAGCAAGAATTGCCGCAGAAATTTCGTCGTCGGTAACGCTGACAATTTCGTCAACGTATTTAGAGCAGATTTCATACGTTAGGTCGCCCGGTTTCTTTACCGCAATTCCGTCTGCTATCGTTGAAACGGAAGGAAGCTCCTCAATTTTTCCATTCTTAACGGAGTTAAGCATTGAGGACGCGCCTGCCGCCTGAACGCCGTAAACCTTAACTTTGGGATTTATAGACTTTATGGTAAAGGCAATTCCCGAAATAAGTCCGCCGCCGCCGATAGGAACTATTACAGCGTCAAGTTCGGGGAGCTGATCTGCAATTTCAAGAGCAATAGTGCCCTGTCCTGCGATTACGTCCTCATCGTTAAAGGGATGGATAAAGGTATAACCCATTTCGTCTTTCAAGGAAAGCGCTTTTCTGTAAGCATCGTCATACACACCCTCGACAAGACAAACCTCTGCTCCATAGCTTTTGGTTGCCTCGATTTTGGAAATCGGAGCACCGTCAGGCAAACAGATAATTGATTTAATTCCGTTTTTCTTTGCGGCAAGCGCTACGCCCTGAGCGTGATTTCCCGCAGAGCAAGCAACTACTCCGCGATTTTTTTCCTCGCCGGAAAGCTTGGACATTTTATAATACGAGCCGCGTATTTTAAATGAACCCGTCGTTTGAAGATTCTCCGTTTTGAGATAAAGCTCACATCCGGGCTTAAGCTTTGGTGCGTAAATTACGTCGGTTTTTCTAACAACGTCTTTCAGTGTATAGCTTGCGCAGTATACGTTATCAAGAGTTAACATAGATATATTCCTTAATCAAAGTAAACTTTTTATAAATTGCTCGGCGCATCTTGCTGAGCGAATTCCTCGTCTTAGCGCGAATGCTTCTGCTTGGATATCAAGCTCGCTCTCGGGCATCTTGACGTCAAATCTCGATGCAAGCTCGTGAACGATATCAAGATAAAGCTGCTTACTAGGCTTTTTAAAGAGAACGACGAGCCCGAATCTTTCTGAAAGAGAAAGAGTTTCCTGTATCGTATCGTTAATATGAACGTCGGAGCCTTCTCTGTCCTGGAAGCTTTCCTTTACGATATGTCTGCGGTTTGAAGTCGCGTAGATTACCGCATTATCACTCTTTGCGGAAGCAGAGCCTTCGAGAGCCGCCTTAAGCATACTGAAATTATCGTCGCTCTTATTAAAGGAAAGGTCGTCGATAAATATGATAAATTTCAAGGGATTATCGTTGATTTTCCCCATAACGTATGGCAAGAGCGAAAGCTGATCCTTACGAAGCTCAATAAGCCTTAAGCCGCTTTTGAAGAAATAATTTGTTATCGCCTTAACGGTTGAAGATTTACCCGTGCCCGCATCACCGCAAAGAAGTGCGTTAGCGGCAGGTCTGCCTGCAAGGAAAGCCTCGGTATTTGCAATAACCTTAGACCGCTCGTCCTGATAACCTACAAAGTCCTTCATATCAGTTTTGTCCGCGCTCTTAATAGGCTCGATAGCTTTTTCGTCTGAAAGACGAAACATAGGATATGAAGAAAACATGCCGTATCCGTATTTATCAACGTTTTCAACCTGATGCTCATAAAGGGCTATTAAATCGCATTTTTCAGATTTAAAGGGCGAAATATAATCAATGCCGCCTAAATCCTTTTTAAAATCCTCAGGTGTTAAAGCTGCAAAATCTCTAAGCGCCAAAAGCTCGTTTTCAACCGCCGTAATAATCGCGTTATCAATAGGATAAGACCAAGCGCGAGATTTTACGTATACGTTTTCGTCTTCAAATACAAGCTTTTTAACAAGCTCGGTAAGCGAGCCGCCCTGCTTATATATTTCGGATACGAAAAGCGCGTAAGCTTTTATTTTATCTGAGGTTTCTTCTTTTGAGCAGAAGCTTTCAAAATGCTTGAAAAGCGGTGCTTTCAAAACGTCGCAAAAAACACTCGACATACAAAGTCGGTAGTAAATATTTTTTAATTCTGACATCTTAAATACACTCTATAATCTTTTCTGTAATTTCGTCGGTCGTGAAATATTCGCCGCCATGAGCAAGGTCTGCGGTACGGTAGCCCGCTTCAAGAACCTTGTCAACCGCCTTAATTATAGCATCACTTTCTTCCGAAAGTCCAAACGAATAAAGAAGCATCATTGCGCCCGAAAGTATCGTAGCTATCGGGTTAGCCTTATTTTGACCTGCGATATCGGGAGCAGAACCGTGAATAGGCTCGTAAAGTCCGCGTGTTCCCGAGTTAAGCGAAGCCGAGGGGAGCATTCCTATAGAGCCCGTTATCTGAGAAGCCTCGTCGGAAAGAATATCACCAAACATATTGGTAGTTACAACAACGTCAAACTGCGCGGGATTTCTTACAAGCTGCATTGCCGCATTGTCAACAAGCATATCGCGGCACTCAACGTCAGGATATTCCTCCGCAATTTCGTGAACTATCTTTCTCCAAAGACGAGATGTATCAAGAACGTTTGCCTTATCAATGCTCGTAAGCTTTTTATTGCGCTTTCTCGCCGCCTCAAAAGCAACTCTTACAATTCTTTCGATTTCCATACGGCTATAGCTTTCGGTGTCGTAAGCTTCTTCGCCGTACTTACCCTCTCTCACACCGCGCTCACCGAAATAAATACCGCCGGTAAGCTCTCGCACTATCATAATATCAAAGCCGTTTTCAACTATATCCTCGCGAAGCGGACATTCGCCCTTAAGCGCAGGATAAAGCTTTGCGGGACGGAGATTAGTAAAAAGATTCATTTTCTCACGTATTCCGAGAAGAGCCTTTTCGGGACGGAGATTTCCGGGCAATGTATCCCATTTAGGTCCGCCTACAGCTCCGAGAAGCACGCTATCGGAAGCAAGACAGCCCGCAACGGTTTCTTCAGGAAGCGGAATTCCGTGCTTATCAATAGCAACACCGCCTATATCGTACGGTGTAAAATTAAAGTTATGTCCAAACTTTTTTCCGATAGCCAAAAGCACCTTTACGGCACTGTCAACGATTTCGGGTCCGATGCCGTCACCTTTTAAAAGCGCAATATTTAAATTCATATCGTTCACCTTATTTTATATCGCCTTTGCGAATTGCCTCAACAAGTCCGCCTGCGGTTATTATTTTCTGAATAAATGCCGGGAAAGGCTGAGTTTCATAGCTCTTGCCCGTGGTTTTGTTATAAATAACTCCTTTATCAAGGTCTACCTCAATAACGTCGCCCGCATTTATGCCGTCAACAGCTTCGGGGCATTCAAGAATAGGAAGACCGATATTTATAGAATTACGGTAAAAGATACGCGCAAAGCTTTTTGCAATGACGAGAGAAATACCGCTTTCCTTGATAGCTATGGGCGCGTGCTCACGCGAAGAGCCGCAACCGAAGTTATTTCCCGCCACCATAACGTCACCGCACTTCACCTTCTTAACAAAATCCTTGTCTATATCTTCCATACAGTGTGAGGCAAGCTCTTTTTTATCTATCGTATTAAGATATCTTGCGGGGATAATTACGTCAGTATCAACGTTATCGCCGTATTTTATTGCATTACCCGTAAATTTCATAAAGCTCTGCCTCCTTTTATATTTTCATAACGTCAAGAGGATCTGCAATTTTACCTGCAATAGCACTTGCCGCGGCAACTGCGGGGCTTGCAAGATAAACCTCAGACGTGACGTCACCCATTCTGCCTACAAAATTGCGGTTAGTTGTAGCAACTGCGCGCTCGCCTGCCGCAAGTATACCCATATATCCGCCAAGACACGGACCGCAGGTCGGAGTTGAAACAACGCATCCTGCTTCAATAAATATTTTCAATAGTCCGTTTTCCATAGCCTTAAGATATATATCCTGAGTTGCGGGAATTATAATTGCTCTTACGTTTTTAGCAACCTTTTTGCCCTTTATGATTTCTGCCGCTTCGGCAAGGTCCTTATAGTGTCCGTTAGTACAAGAGCCAATAACAACCTGATCGATTTTAACGTCGCCTATTTCATCAAAGGTTTTCGTGTTTTCGGGAAGATGCGGGAACGAAACGGTAGATTTTATTTCGGAAAGGTCGATTTCATAAACCTCGTCGTATTCAGCATCCTCGTCTGCCTTGAAAACAAGCATTTCACGGTCGCTTCTTTCCTTTACGTAAGCGACAGTTTCTTCGTCAACCTCAAATATACCGTTCTTGGCTCCTGCCTCAATTGCCATATTTGAAATTGTAAGACGGTCAAAAATTGTGAGCGAAGAAACGCCCTCGCCAACAAATTCCATAGATTTGTAAAGCGCACCGTCAACACCGATTTTTCCGATTATATGTAAAATTACGTCTTTACCGGAAACGTATTTATTAAGCTTGCCTTTAAGAACAAACTTTATTGCTGACGGAACCTTAAACCAAGCCTTGCCAGTAGCCATTCCGCAAGCCATATCGGTCGAGCCAACGCCTGTTGAAAAAGCGCCAAGCGCACCGTATGTACAAGTATGAGAATCCGCGCCAATGACGACGTCGCCGGGGATTACGAGTCCCTTTTCGGGCAAGAGCGCGTGCTCTATACCCATTCTGCCAACGTCATAAAAGTTGACAATTTCTTCTTTTTCACAGAAATCACGGCACATTTTACACTGAACTGCGGCTTTAATATCCTTATTCGGAGCAAAATGGTCCATAACCATAGTTACTTTTTCTTTATCGTAAACACCGCTAGCGCCTATGCGTTCATACTCCCTTATTGCAACGGGAGAAGTTATATCGTTGCCAAGCACTCTGTCAAGAGCGACAAGAACGAGCTGTCCTGCGCTAACTGATTCAAGTCCCGCGTGGTGAGCGAGAATTTTTTGCGTCATCGTCATTGACATTTTTGATTCCTCTTTTTATTTATTAATTATAGCGCCCTTATCCGCAGAGCTTACCATAGCAGAATAACGCTTCAGATATCCCGTGATATCCGTTTTTTTCTTTATCGGCATTTCCGCCTTGCGGCGCTCAAGCTCTTCGTCAGAAATCTTGAGCTCGATTTTGTATTCGGGAATATTTATCGAAATAATATCTCCGTCTTTTACATAAGCGATAGTACCGCCGCTTACAGCCTCAGGAGAAACGTGGCCTATTGACGCACCGCGCGTTGCGCCCGAGAAACGTCCGTCGGTTATAAGCGCTACGTCTTTATCGAGTCCCATACCTGCAATAGCAGAGGTGGGAGAAAGCATTTCACGCATACCGGGGCCGCCCGCAGGACCTTCGTAACGGATAACAACGACGTCACCTTTTACAATTTTACCTGCATAAATTGCGGCTATAGCATCTTCTTCGCTTTCATAAACCTTACAAGGTCCTTCGTGAACGAGCATTTCGGGAGCTACGGCGCTTCTCTTTACTACGCATCCGTCGGGAGCAAGATTACCCTTAAGAACGGCAATTCCGCCGGTTTTGCTATAAGGATTTTCGACGGGGCGAATAACCTCAGGATCAAGATTTCTTGCGCCGCTTATATTTTCCTTTAAGGTTTTACCCGTACAGGTCATAACCGAGGTATCTATAAGGTCGAGCTTTTCAAGCTCTTTGAGAACGGAGTATACACCGCCCGCTTCGTTAAGGTCTTCCATATAAGTCGGACCTGCGGGAGCAAGATGGCAAAGATTAGGTGTTTTTTCACTGATGGTGTTAACGTCGTCAAGAGAAAACTGGACGCCGCATTCATTTGCTATAGCGGGCAAGTGCAGCATACTGTTAGTTGAGCATCCGAGCGCCATATCAGCAGTAATTGCATTTTTGATAGCAGTTGCCGTCATAATGTCACGGGGACGGATATTCTTTCTGACAAGCTCCATAACCTGCATACCTGCGTGCTTTGCAAGCTCAATTCTTGAAGAATAAACAGCAGGAATCGTTCCGTTGCCCTGAAGTCCCATACCGAGAACCTCGGTAAGACAGTTCATAGAGTTTGCGGTATACATACCCGAGCAAGAGCCACAGGTAGGACACACCTTCTTTTCAAACTCACAAAGCTCGCACTCGTCGATTTTTCCAGCAGAGTAAGAGCCTACCGCCTCAAACATGCTCGAGAGGCTTCTCTTCTTTCCCCCAACGTGTCCTGCAAGCATAGGACCGCCGCTTACGAAAATCGTGGGAATATTTAATCTTGCCGCCGCCATAAGAAGTCCCGGTACGTTTTTGTCGCAGTTGGGTATCATAACGAGACCGTCAAAGCCGTGAGCCATAACCATAGCCTCAGTTGAGTCTGCGATAAGGTCACGGGTTACAAGCGAATACTTCATTCCGACGTGTCCCATTGCTATACCGTCGCAAACAGTTATTGCAGGAAACATAATAGGAGTTCCGCCTGCCATTGCGACACCCATCTTTACAGCCTGAGTTATCTTATCAAGGTTTATGTGCCCGGGAACTATCTCGTTATACGAGCTTACAATTCCTATTAAAGGACGGCTCATTTCCTCGTCGGTGTAGCCGAGCGCGTGATATAGAGAACGGTGGGGCGCATTCTGAAACCCGTCAACAATTTTTTCTTTAATCATAATTAAACTCCGTTTTCAAAATCGGGATATTTATTAGTTGTTTATGAGTTTATCCTCGTCGCTCCAGCTATAGAGCTTTCTGATATCCTTACCTACAAGCTCGGAGGGATGCTCTGCCGCAAGCTTTCTCATTGCATTGAAGTGAACCTGTGCACCTGCATCGGACATATCGAGAAGGAAGTCCTTAGCAAACGTTCCGTCCTGAATATCGGAAAGAATCTTCTTCATTGCCTTTTTGGTGTCTTCAGTAATGATTTTAGGACCTGTGATGTAGTCACCGTACTCTGCGGTGTTGGAAATGGAATATCTCATACCCTCAAAACCGCTTTGGTAAATAAGGTCTACGATAAGCTTCATTTCGTGGATACACTCAAAGTAAGCATTTCTCGGGTCGTAGCCTGCCTCAACGAGAGTTTCAAAGCCCGCCTGCATAAGCGCGCATACACCGCCGCAAAGAACAGCCTGCTCACCGAAGAGGTCGGTTTCGGTTTCGGTTCTGAAGGTTGTTTCAAGAACGCCTGCTCTTGCGCCGCCAATACCGAGAGCGTATGCAAGTGCGATATCAAGCGCGTCACCGGTTGCATCCTGGTGGATAGCTACAAGACAAGGAACACCCTTACCTACCTGATACTCGCTGCGAACAGTGTGGCCGGGGCCCTTAGGAGCTATCATAATTACGTTAACGTCCTTGGGAGGCTTAATGCAGCCGAAGTGAATGTTGAAGCCGTGAGCGAATGCAAGAGTCTTACCTTCGGTAAGGTTAGGCTCAATGCTCTCTTTATAAAGCTTTGCCTGCTTTTCGTCGTTAATAAGAATCATAATAAGGTCTGCTTCTGCAGCTGCTTCTGCCGCGGTCATAACCTTAAGGCCTGCTTTTTCTGCCTTAGCCCAGCTCTTGCTTCCGTTGTAAAGACCAACGATAACGTTAACGCCAGAGTCCTTGAGGTTAAGCGCGTGAGCATGTCCCTGAGAGCCGTAACCGATTATTGCAACGGTTTTACCGCTAAGGTAATCGAGGTTACAGTCGTTCTGATAGTAAATTTTAGCATTGTTTGCCATTTTGAATTCTCCTTGAAATATATTATTTATTTTTATTTAACAAAGTCATCTTTCCGCGGTCAAGAGCGACGATACCGGTACGGCACATCTCTATTATGCCAAACGGAATCATAAGCTGAATGAACGCGTCGATTTTGGTCGGATCGCCCGTTATTTCTATACACATCTCGTCGCTCGTATAGTCAATAACCTTTCCTCTGTATACGTCAACTGCGGCGAGTATTTCCGCGCGTGTTGCCGAGTTATATCCAACCTTGAGAAGCATAAGCTCGCGCTTTATCGATTCTGCCTCGAGAACGTCAACCTTTTTAACGTTATAAAGCTTACGGAGCTGATTTATAAGCTGATCTGCCGCATAACCGTCACCGCTTAAGGTTATAGTTATTCTCGAATATTCGGGAGATTCTGTTTCGCCAACCGTGAGCGCGTCAATATTGAAGCCGCGACGGGTAAACATACTTGTTACTCTCGTAAGAACACCGAATTTATTTTCAACGTATACCGCAATAACGAATTTATTTCCCATTGTTATCCCTCCATCTGCTTCTTGGTGATTATATCGTCAATGGAGCCACCGGGAGGAAGCATCGGAAGCACGAATTCGTCCTTGTCAATTATAGTATCTATAACGACCGTTTCACCGGAAGCAACCGCCTTTTTGAACGCGTCCTCAAATTCTTCTTTAGTGCTTGCTCTGTATCCTATAGCGCCAAATGCTTCCGCAAGCTTAACGAAATCGGTCTTTCTTCCCGAAAGAACTGTATTAGAATATCTCTTTCCGAAGAAAAGCGTTTGCCATTGGCGAACCATTCCGAGAACACTGTTATTCATAAGAACTATAACTACGGGAATTCCGTGCGAGGTTGCCGTTGCAAGCTCGTTTAAGTTCATACCGAAGCTTCCGTCACCCGTGATAAGCACGGTTGTATCACCCGTCGCAACTCTTGCACCGATAGCCGCGCCAAGACCAAATCCCATAGTGCCAAGTCCGCCGCTTGAAACGAATCTTCTCGTTCTGTCAAACTTCGCATACTGTGCGGTCCACATCTGATGCTGTCCAACGTCGGTTGCAATAACGGTTCCGCGTGGCTTATTGTTGTTTATAACGTCAAAAACCATCTGAGGAGTAAGGCTTGACGTATCGCTTTCGGCAATTTCTCGCTCGAATTTCTCTTCGTCTCGCTTAAAGCTCTCGACAAGCTCGCACCAAGCGGGATTCGATTTAGCTTCCGCAAGCTTTGCAATTGCACAGAAAGAGTCTTCAACATCGGCAACGATACCAACGTCTACCTTAACGTTTTTATTGATTTCGGAAAAATCGGGATCAAGCTGAATTATCTTACTATTTTTAGCGAATTTCTTAACGTTGCCCGTCGCTCTGTCGCTGAATCTTACGCCAATTCCTATTATAAGGTCGGCGTTGTTCTGCGCCATAGACGATGCGTAATGACCGTGCATTCCCTGCATACCTAGAAAACGCTCGCAATCGTTTGGAATTGCAGAAAGTCCCATAAAGGTACATCCGATATACGCATTGATTTTTTCTGCAAATTCAACTATTTCTTTTCCAAGTCCAAGACCTGCCGCGCCGCCGCCGATGTATATGTACGGGCATTTCGCTTCATTAACAAGCTTTACCGCCGCTGCAATTTCTGCGTCTTTAGCGATAGGAAGCGGAAATTTGGGGGCAATTTCCTTAGGCTCGTAGTCATAAACGGCAAGCTGCACGTCTTTCGGAACGTCAATGAGAACCGGGCCCGGTCTTCCTGATTTTGCAATTGAGAATGCCTCTCTTATGCTGTCCGCCAGATCCTCTATGCGATTGACAAAATAGTTGTGCTTAGTTATGGGAAGGGTAATTCCGGTTATATCTATCTCCTGGAAGCTATCCTTTCCTATAAGAGAACAAGGAACGTTGCCCGTAATTGCGACCATAGGAATTGAGTCGAGCATTGCTGTTGCAATTCCCGTTACGAGATTTGTAGCACCGGGGCCCGAGGTTGCTATACATACGCCAACCTTACCGGTTGCTCTCGAGTATCCGTCTGCCGCGTGTGCCGCGCCCTGCTCGTGCGCGGTGAGTATATGATTGATTTCCTCACGGTATTTATAAAGCGCGTCGTATACGTTAAGTATCTGTCCGCCGGGATAACCGAAAACGTCGGTAACACCCTGCTCTATAAGTGTTCTGACAATTATTTCTGCTCCTGTTAATTTCATTTCTATCTCCGAATATTTATTTTGAAAGCATAAGGTTAACCGCACTTACAAGTGCTTTAACCGACGAGGTGCTTATATCGCTGTCAATACCCGTTCCCCAAAATATTTTTTCTTGCGAAACGATACTGACGTAAGACGCCGCATTAGAGGTAGTTTTTCCGTCAAGCGCGTGCTGTGTGTAGCTATCGAGCGTGTAATCAAGCGAAAGCACCGATTTTATTGCGTTGCTCACACAGTCAAGTCTTCCGTTACCCGAGGATTTTATTTCGTGCACCTCGTTGCCAAACTCAATTGTAACGACACCCTCTATGTTTCCTTCTGCCGTATCAGAATACACGGCCTTGACAACGTTCAAATAAGAGCTTTGATTTACGAAATCGCGAATGAATATATCATAAACCTCGCGCGGTTGAAGCTCTCTGTGCTCGTGGTCTGAAATGCTCTTCACGTGATAGCCAAATACCTCACGCATTTTTACAGGGAGATTAAGCTTGAACTGAGTTTCGAGAACGTAGCCGATACCGCCCTTACCCGACTGTGAGTTAATGCGTATAACGTCTGCCTCGTAAACACGGCCTATATCGGTAGGATCAATAGGAAGATAAGGAACAGTCCAAGGAATATCCCTTTCGCTTCTGTACTTCATACCCTTTGCAATGGCATCCTGGTGAGAACCGCTGAATGCTGCAAAGACGAGCTGTCCGCTATAGGGCTGTCTTTCATAAACCCTCATTCTCGTAACCTTTTGGTAAACCTCGGTTATCTCGGGAAGATTCGTAAAATCAAGTCCGGGATCAACGCCCTGAGAATACATATTAAGGGCAAGAGTTACTATATCAACGTTACCCGTTCTTTCGCCGTTGCCGAACAACGTTCCTTCTATTCTGTCACCGCCTGCAAGAAGCCCCATCTCACTGTCTGCCACCGCGCAGCCTCTGTCGTTATGGGGATGAAGCGAGATGATCACGTTTTCTCTTGAATAAAGATTTTTGTGCATATACTCAACCTGGTTTGCATAAACGTGAGGCATTGAATGAGAAACCGTTACGGGAAGATTTATAATAACCTTGTCGTCGGGAGTAGGCTCCCAGATTTTAAGAACCTCGTTGCATATTTCTGCGGCAAACTGAGGCTCAGTTCCGGTAAAGCTTTCGGGAGAATACTCAAAGGTGATTTTCTGATTTGCTTTTTCTCTGTATTCCTTACAAAGCTTCGCACCAAAGGTTGCGATATTGATTATCTCTTCTTTACTCTTCTTGAAAACCTGCTCGCGTTGTGCGACAGACGTAGAGTTGTATAGGTGGACCACCGCGTGCTTTGCGCCCTTGATAGCCTCAAAGGTTTTTGCGATTATATGCTCACGTGATTGAGTGAGCACCTGTATCGTCACGTCTTCGGGAATAAGATTTTGTTCGATTATCGTGCGGCAAAACTCATATTCCGTTTCCGATGCCGCAGGAAATCCGACCTCAATTTCCTTAAAGCCAACCTTGCAAAGAAGCTTAAAAAATTCAAGCTTTTCTTCAAGACTCATAGGAATGATAAGGGCTTGGTTGCCATCTCTCAAATCTACACTGCACCATATTGGAGGCTTGTCTATATATTCCTTCTTTGTCCAATCCATTGTCACGGCTTCGGGAGCAAAGAATTGCTTTTGATATTTCTGATATCCTTTCATAAGAAAACCTTTCATCTTGCGCGTGGTAAAATAATATATATATTTTATACCTTTGCGCGCATTTTGTCAATAAAAAATTTAATATATAAGATATTTTTTCCAATTTACACAATAAAGGAAGAAAAAAAAGCTCACTTGTGGTAATTACTGCACAAGCGAGCCTTCGATAAAATAAGTTTTTTCTTAAATTTTATATACCCAACCAAACTCGTCTTCAATCTTACCCCATTGAATTCCGGTAAGAACGTCGTAAAGTTTCTGAGTTACAGCGCCGATTTTTTCTCCGTTAACTAAATATTCAACATCGTTATACATAAGCTTTCCAATGGGAGATACGACTGCCGCCGTACCGCAGCCCCACGCTTCCTCAAGCTTACCGTTTTTCATTGCATCAAGAAGCTCGTCAACGGACAAAAGTCTTTCTTCAACTTTATATCCGAGCTTTTTCAGCACCTCAATACAAGATTTTCTGGTAATACCTGGGAGAATTGAACCGGTAAGCGCAGGAGTTACTATAACTCCGTCAATCTTGAACATAACGTTCATTGCACCGACCTCTTCTATGTATTTTCTTTCAACGCCATCAAGCCATAAAACCTGAGAATAACCTTTTTTGTTTGCTCTTTCACCGGCTCTTGTAGAAGCCGCGTAATTACCTCCGCATTTTGCGGTTCCGGTTCCGCCGCGAACAGTACGCACGTCCTCGCTTTCTATCATAATTTTAACGGGGTTAATTCCCTCTTTATAATAGCTGCCGCTGGGAGATGCAATAATCATAAACGTTGCACGGCTAACTGCATGCACACCTAGCACCTCGTCGTTACCGAACATAAATGGGCGTAAGTATAGCGATGTACCAAAGGAATGGGGTACCCACTCCGACTCGTGTCTTACGTATGCTTCCAGAATAGATAGCGCGTCGTTTTCGTCTATAGTAGGTAGGCACATACGCTCCGCGGAAGCATTCATACGGCGAATATTCTCTATTGGTCTAAATAGCTGCACGTTACCGTTTTCGGTTCTGTAAGCCTTTAGTCCTTCAAATATCTCGGCACCGTAATGCAAAACTGTAGATGCGGGATGTAATGAAATATTAGCAAAAGGAACTATACGCGCGTCAAACCAGCCTTTACCCTCTTCATAGTCCATAACGAACATATGATCGGTAAAATGCTTACCAAAGCCAAGCTCGCTTTCGTTAGGTAGAATTCCCTTATTTTCTTTTTTAACAAGTTTGATTTCCATAGCATACTCCGATTTTAGACAAAAATCCAAACAATATAAATGATATAATCATCATAGCACGATTAAAAGATTAAGTCAAGAATTATTTAGGATTTTTATTTTAATAATAGTATGACAAAAATTCATACCTGCCTGTAAATAGATAGATATATTAAATGAAGAAAATTTGTTTTTGAAAATTCAAAAAATCACTTGACTTTTCCCTTTTCTTCTGATATAATGATTAAGTCTTTGGAGAGATGGCCGAGTTGGTCTAAGGCGCACGACTGGAAATCGTGTAAACCATAACCGGTTTCATGGGTTCGAATCCCATTCTCTCCGCCAAAGAAAAAGAGACACCCAATCGGGTGTCTCTTTTTCTTTCTTTGTCGGTGAGAGTGAGGATTTGACCCCATCTTCTTGCTGTGCAAGAATTGGGTTCGCATTTGAGCAAAAGACGTCGGGAGCTTGCTCACGTACGGCGTGGCGAAAAATCTTCGCAAAGCAAATACTCCATTCTCTCAATTTAAAACCCATTGGCATCTTTTTTCTTTGAATTTGAATTGTAAAAAAGGACCTATAAAAACAAGTGTTTTTTTGATTTTCGGTTATACTATTTGAACATAAAATTTGCAATTAAAAGAAAAGTAAAAAAACAAAAAATCTTCTCTGCTTCGCTTTTTGTTTCATTATTTCGATATTTTTCATTTCAAGACAGTGTTTTGTCACACACCTTCAATAGCTCTCTTATCTGTAGTTTCTGCGGACAAATTCGCTCACAAGCACCGCAAGAAACGCAATCTGAGGTTTTTCCCGTTTCTTTGGTAAGTATCTCGAAATACCAGTTGCTATTCCATCCATCATACAAGTTTTTTTTATTCATACAAGCGAAAATTTCGGGAATAGGAATATTTGAAGGGCACTCGCTAACGCAATATTTACACGCAGTGCAAGCGATTAAATTCTGCTTTTTAAAAATCTGTTGAACCTCTTTAATAGCTTCAAATTCTATTTCGGAAAGAGGCTTAAAATCTTTCATAAACGAGATGTTTTCGGTAAGCTGCTCCATATTGCTCATACCCGAAAGAACCATTTTTATCCCCTCGAAGCTTGCAGCGAAGCGAATCGCATAGCTTGCATTGCTTCCTCCGGAAAGCTTATCAAAAACCTTTTGTGCGTCTTCCGGAAGGTTCACAAGGCTTCCGCCCCTCACGGGCTCCATAACTATAACGTCTTTTCCGTGCTTTCTGCACACCTCGTAGCATTTTCTCGATTCAACGCTCTCGTCATCGTAGTCACTGTAATTAAACTGTATCTGAACCGCCTCAATTTCATGATGCTCGGTAAGTATCATATCAAGCACACTTGCTTTATCGTGGAATGAAATACCGAGATGCTTTATTTTTCCCTCTTCTTTAAGCTCGTTTGCTATCTCATAAGCTCGGCAAGCTGTATATTTCTTATAATACGAAGTATTTTGAGCGTGCATAAGATAAAAATCGAAGTACTCAACTCCGCAAGCCTCGAGCTGCGACTCAAAGAAAGGGCGGATATCCTCTTCCTTATTAAAGAAATTTACGCTTAATTTATTTGCAAGAATAAACTTCTCTCTAGGATAGCGCTTGGATATACATTCTCTTATTGCAATCTCGCTTTTTCCGCCTAGATAACCGTGCGCGGTATCGAAATAATTAAAGCCCTCTTCTATAAATTTATCAACCATTTTGGAAAATTCAGTATAATCGACGTTTTTATCCTCGAGAAGAGGCAAGCGCATACAACCGAGGCCAAAATTTTTCTTTACATTACCAAAAGTATTCATATTTCTCCTAACTATATTTAGAAAAAGGACAGCTATCTGTCCTTTTCCTTTAGTCTACGTCCTCAACCACGCTTTCTAACGTTTCGTCAAGAATTTCCGGGTTTTGGAATATTTTTTTAAGACGCTTAAAAACAGACGCATAATAATATCCGTCGCAAATTCTTTCGTCTGTTACAACCTTGAAGGTTACAAAATGATGCTTTTCGCGGCTTCCGTCACGCTTAACTGCATCTGCTGTAAATATATTTCCATAAGAAATAAACACCGGAAGTGTTCCAAAATCATACAAATGATGGTATATCGCGGGAATACCGAGTGAGCCCATCGAGGTTATAACCATTGAGCCGTGGAAGGGGCTTACTTCAATAAGAGCCTTAGGAAGCTTTCCGTGAAAATCAAGAAAACGAAGAACGCTCATAAAGAAGCGCATCAACCATCTCGGAAGCTTTGTAAGAACTCTCGCGGTATCGTCAAAGCCGGTTTCCGCGGTAAGAGCCTCTTTCACAACTCTGCGGAATTTTCTGTATACGTTGTAAATACTATCGCGAGGATCGAATATCGCCTTAACACAGGTATCGGGAGAATCAAGCGTCATCTCCTTTTTTATCGTCATAACACATTCAACGTTATTTCTCGCATAAACGCGTCTGCCTGCAACGAAACGGTTTACACCGGGCTTTTCGGCAACAATACGCACATATGCCGCGAGAATAACGTGAAGAAGCGTCATATCGGTAAAACCCTCTTTATGCTTCTTATCAAGATATTTTTCGATATTGCTGATATCAATAACGTCTTCAAAATAATTCTGAGAGTTGTTTCTTTCTCTCATTATGTACGGTACGAGCTGAAGCATCGGGGGGATAGTTTTTAAACGTCTACCCTCTCTTCTGTCGCCAAATCTTTTTCTGCGCGGCTTGTATGCCGGAGTGTCGTAAGTAACTATATCTTCATAATTAATTTCAGTCATATAAAACCTCGAAATCTGCAAATAATGTCGATAACGATACCATTATAGCACATAAAGAGAAAATAGTCAAGTGGAGTATTTATGTTCATTATCTTTAATATTTTAGGCGCACCAAAATCGGTGCGCCTGTGAGTTTTATTATTCTGCCATTGCTTCGGCAATTATTTTCGCGGCAAGATTCTGAGGTACTTCATCATATCTGATAAAGTCAAAGTCAAACTTACCTCTTCCTTGCGTGAAAGCTCTCAAGGCTATTACGTAATCGGACATTTCGGCAAAAGGTACTTCCGCAAGAACCACCTGAGTTCCGTTGCCGTCTTCAAGAGGCTCAATGCCCATTACTTTACCGCGGCGCTTATTAAGGTCGCCCATAACGTCACCAACGTAATTTTCGGGAACGTAAACCTTAAGTGAACCAACGGGCTCAAGCAATACGGGGTTAGCATTCGGCAAGCCCTCGCGGTATGCAATTGCAGCCGCAAGCTTGAAGGAAATTTCGTTAGAGTCAACGTCGTGGTAAGAGCCGTCATAAAGATTTGCGGCAAGATTTACTACAGGATATCCGGCAAGAACACCCTTCTGCATACATTCCTTAAGTCCCTGCTCTACTGCCGGGAAGAAGTTTTTGGGAACTGCTCCGCCAAATATGCTCTCAGTAAAGGTAAGACCTTCCTCTTCTCCGGGAGAGAACGTAATTTTAACGTGACCGTACTGTCCAGAACCGCCAGACTGCTTTTTGTGCTTGCCTTCAACGTCAACCTTTTTCTTGATAGTTTCGCGATATGCGAGCCTAGGCTTTGTAAGGTCTACGTTTGCGCCGTAACGGTTCTTAAGCTTGGAAACGATAATGTCGAGATGTATATCTCCAAGTCCCGAAACTGTGAGCTGCTTGGTTTCGGAGTTGTTCTCATATTTTACGGTAAGATCCTCTTCAAGAAGACGGGCCATACCGGAAGAAATCTTATCCTCGTCGCCCTTTGCTTTAGGCGTTATAGCCATAGTCATATAAGGACGGGGATATTTTATAGGAAGATATTTTACGTTTTCAGAAGCGTTGGTAAGCGTATCGTTTGTATTGGTATTGGAAAGCTTTGCAACGACACCGATATCACCGCAAGAGAGTGAATCAATCTCAATCTGCTTCTTACCGCGCATAATGTAGAGCTTGTTAAGCTTTTCAGAAGCGCCGGTCGTGGTGTTACGAAGCGTCATATCCTTTGAAAGATCTCCGTTCATAACCTTGAAGTAAGACATTTTACCTACGAAAGGATCGGCAACGGTCTTGAATACGAAGAGCGAGGTATCGCTACCTTCCATTTCAATTGCCTTATCGGATACGTTACCGTTTTCGTCAACGACGTGCTCAACCTTGCGTGCAAGAGGACGCGGGAAAGACTCAGCGATAGTATCAAGAAATGTTTTTATACCCCAGTTTTTAAGAGCCGCGCCACAGAATACGGGAACAATCTCACCCGAAATGATGCCCTCGTGGATGGCTTCAAGAGCTTCTTCGCGGGATATTGGCTCTTCATTAAAGAATTTATCCATAAGCTCGTCGCTTGTCTGAGCGATAGCTTCAAGAAGGATATTATGATATTCGTTACATACGTCTGCAAATTTTTCGGGAATAGAGCTACGGATGTATTCACCTGTAGATTTTTCAAACGTATATACACACATTTCAACGAGATTTGCAAAGCCTATAACAGTATCGCCGTCAATAATCGGAATCTGCACAGGACATACGTTAAGTCCGTACTTTTCACGGATAGCACCGAAAACCTTATAGAAACGAGCTTCTCCGTCGTCAAATCTATTGATAAAGAATGCCTTGGGGATTCCTGCTTCGGTTGCGTAGTTCCAAGCAAGCTCAGTTCCAACCTCAATGCCCGCTTTTCCGTCAACAACGATAATAGCCGCGTCTGCAACTCTTACGCACTGTTTAACTTCAGCCTCAAAATCAAAGAAACCGGGAGTGTCAAGTATATTTATTTTCGTTCCGTTCCAGAGCATAGGTGCCATTGCCGCGGATATGGAATAGCCTCTTTTGATTTCCTCGGGATCATAGTCGCATACTGTATTTCCGTCTGACGTGTTACCGAGTCTGTCAGTAAGTCTGGAAATATAAAGCATCGACTCCGCGAGAGAGGTCTTTCCGCCGCCGCTATGCCCGAGCAGAGCTACGTTACGAATACTTTTTGTGTAAACTTTTTCCATAATAAAGTTCTCCTTGGTGTGATTGATGCAAATGTTGAATAAACATTCTATTTAAATTATACTATATTGATTTTTCATTTTCAAGGATTTTATTTGAAGATTTTGCATATTATCCGTAGAAAAAAAAGACAGGCATTTGTTAATTTTTAACAAAAACCTGTCATAATTCAATTAAATTTGGAGCAAAATAGGATTTTTAATTTTTCGGTGCCATATGCAAAAGAGCTTCGTAAATATTTGACACACCGAGAAGCTCAACTCCTGCGGGAACTTTAAGACGCTTCGTTACGTTCTTTTTCGGGAGAACTATTTTCGTAAATCCCAAGCGCACCGCTTCCTTAACTCTGTACTCTATATGAGATACCGCGCGCACCTCTCCCGCAAGACCTATTTCACCGAATGCGATAAGCTCGTCGGATATAACCTTATCCGAGATTCCGCTTATAAGAGCCATAGCTATTGACAAATCTGCACTAGGTTCGTCAAGGTGTATTCCGCCCGCTATATTAAGATAAACATCGTTTTCATAAAATTTCAAGCCCATTCGCTTTTCAAGGACCGCAATAAGAAGGCACATTCTGTTATAATCAAAGCCGTCGGAGGTTCTTTTTCCCGTGGGATAAACGGATTTTGCGACGAGAGCCTGTATTTCCGAAATTATCGGACGTGTTCCCTGCATAACGCAACCCGCGCAAGAGCCGCTTGTGTTTTTTGGGCGCTCTGCCATTACGACTTCGCTTGGGTTTGGAATTTCAATAAGTCCTTCGTCTCCCATTTCAAAAACGCCTATTTCATTAGTTGACCCAAAACGGTTCTTGATAGCTCTTACAATTCTGTATGAGTTCGTTCTGTCGCCTTCAAAATACAAAACGGCATCAACCATATGCTCAAGGATTTTAGGACCTGAGATGCCCCCTTCTTTATTGACGTGTCCGACAAGAAAAACCGCGGCTCCCGTCGTTTTTGCATATTCAATGAGCACCATTGCACCCTCGCGCACCTGGGTTATACTTCCCGGGGCTGAAGAAAATTTATCGGACGAAAGAGTTTGAATAGAGTCTATAATAACCACGTCGGGCTTGACGCTTTTAGCCTCGTCAATAACAAGGTCGATATCGGTTTCTGTAAGTAAATAGAGCGAATCTCCTGTGATTTTAAGGCGCTCTGCGCGAAGCTTAAGCTGTCCTTTTGATTCTTCTCCGGAAACGTAAAGAACCTTTCTGCTCTTTGCAAGCTCTGAGGAAATTTGAAGAAGAAGAGTTGATTTTCCTATTCCCGGCTCACCGGAAAGCAAAACCACAGAGCCTTCAACAAGGCCGCCGCCAAGAACTCTGTCAAGCTCACTCATTCCCGTACCTGTCCTTAGATAAACCGGGAGCTTTAGCTCGGTAAACTTTTCCGCCTTATTTACTCCTGCTTTTTTAACCGTCTTAGGTTTATCCTCGACCAAAATTTCATCAAAGGAATTCCAACACTCGCAATCGGGGCATTTTCCAAGCCATTTTATGCTTTCGTAGCCGCATTGTCTGCAAACAAAATTTATTTTTCCCGCCTTCATAGACTTCTCCGCCGTGTCAATTGTTTTCTATATGCTCTATAATACCACAAAAAATTGAAAAAGACAATGATTTTTGATATTCTTTTTCAGAGAGTTTTTTACACTCCTCGGGATTGGTTAAAAAACCGCATTCGATAAGTATTGCGGTGTTCTCGATATTTTCAAGAACGTACATCCCTTCGCCTTTTTTGATTTTGCGTTCATTTTCCGTTTGTAAGCTGTTTTTAACCGACTGCTGAACAGAAGAAGCCAAAAGACGGCTTTCCTCGTTTTCGGGCGAATAATAAACCTGGAGTCCCGAATATTTTGCATTTGAAAATGAATTCATATGTATACTCACAAACAAAGCATTTGGATATTCTGCCGCGATTTTACATCGGTTTTTCAAATCAGATATCTTTCTGATGCCTTTTATATTCTCATGCTCTTCATACAGAAGCTTATCTTTCGTCCGGGTATAAACAACGGCATATCCCTCCTTTGTGAAAAGCTCTCCTATTTCCTTTGCGATAGTCAGATTTAAGTCCTTTTCAAGAATGCCGTTAATGCCTACCGCGCCGGAATCCTCACCGCCATGCCCCGCATCTATTATCACTATTCTTTTTTCGCTCTCCTCTATCATAGCTTCAACGTATTCGTCAGAAGAATAATAGGCTCGTGCTCCAAGAGAGATTACCCCAAAAATCAACAGCAATACAAGAAAAGCGCGGAATACTTCCGTTAAAATCCTATATTTTTTCAAGTCAAAAAGTATAATGCGCACAAAAAAGCCTCCAATAAGTTCTTTATAAACTATACTGAAGGCTTTTAGAAAATATTACTTTTTATTTTTTGAGCTTGACGAAAAAATCTTCTTCTCACGAAGTCCCATAACATAACCGATATGTGTTGCGATAATGGCTATCACAGGAAGAATGAAAAATCCCAAAGATTCGTACAAGGAGCTCAAAAAGGCATTGCTCATTCCCGAGAAAATTCCGCGAAGAAGTCCGTTATAAAGCGATGAGATAAATCTCATAAGAATATTGAAAACAGAATGAAGCTCAAGCGCGAAGTTTGAACAAACCATATCAAACGTTATTTCAAGCGAAGCATCAAAAAGCGAAGCTTCGGAATACGTAATCATAAACATAAGCACAGTTACGAATGCAACTGCAGCTATAATGAAGTTAATAACGTTGGCATACAGCGATAAAAGCGCGCCCTTATACTTAAACTCCTTAAGACGTCCACCGTCTATTCTTATCTTATCCTTTGCTCCCCAATCCCACGCAACCGTATAAAGAAGAAAACAAAAGAACAGTATTGAAACAACGGAAACTCCAATATAAGTAGCGGATTTCGCGGAATCGTTATCCTTTATGCCAACATCAAACGCGGTATATAAAAAGAATGAGAAAATAGTAATGCCAAGCTGATTTATAAACAGCTTAACTATGTCGTGCAAATTTTCTTTTATAAAACGCATAAATTACCCTTTTCATAAATTTATAGCTCTATTTTATCATAAACTCTCAAAAAAACAATACTAAAACGAAAATGTTTACACTTTATCCACTAATTTTTACGAAAAATTTTGTATAATAGAGGCATAAAATTAAAGTGAGGAAGAAATGGTGGTACTTACGTTCAAGAGCGAAGAATTTAAGACTTTTCCGCATGTTTTACGCGACTATGCCTCGTATAATATGGCTATAAAGGGCAATTCCGAGAAAACTATATGCGAATATTTGCTGGATTTAAGAACCTTCTTCCGTTTCTATCTTATGAAAGAGCGCGGCGAAAACTTTGATTTCGACAGCTTTGAAAAAATTTCGATTTCAAATATAAACCTCACCGACGTTCGTGGAATTACCCCCGAACACATCATAGAATATCTTATGTTTGCGGGCTTCGAAAGAAAAAACAGCCCAGGCACACGTATGAGAAAGCTTAGCGCTCTTAAATCTTTTTTTCATTACGCATACGTAAAAAAACGTTATATTGAATCAAATCCTACCTCGGACATAGACGCCCCTAAAAAAAACAAAACCTTACCGAAATATTTGACTGTCGAGGAATGCGTTAATCTTCTCACTGCTATTAAATCGGACACGGAATCGAAGACTGTTATCCGCGATTTTGCAATAGTCACTCTTTTTTTAAACACCGGAATGCGTCTTTCAGAGCTTGTCGGATTGACACTCGATAGCTTTGATTCGGAGCTTGATACCGTAAAGGTGCTCGGTAAAGGCTCAAAGGAGCGAATAATTTACCTGAACGATGCCGCAAAATCCGCTGTTACCGAATATCTAAGACTCAGGTTAAATCCAAAATACGTAAACACAAGCGATAAGGCCTTCTTTTTAAGCGGCAGACAAACCCGAATTTCCGCAAAAACCGTTCAATGGATGGTATACAAATATCTCGATTTGGCAGGTCTGGGACTTCGCGGTTTATCAGTTCATAAATTAAGGCATACCGCCGCAACGCTTATGTATCAGTCGGGAAAGGTTGATATACGAGTCCTTAAGGATATTTTAGGTCACGAGCAATTGAACACCACACAAATATACACTCACGTGGTAGACAGAAATATCGAAGAGGCAGTATCAAACAACCCTTTATCAGATGTAAAAATAGCAAGAAAATTCAATACTTACGAGGATGACGTCTAATGCATTTAGGTGAAAAAATCAAAAACCTTAGAATTTCAAAAAAAATAACGCAAAGCACGCTTGCAGGCGATAAAATAACCCGAAATATGCTAAGTCAAATTGAAAACGAAAAGGCAATGCCATCCCTTGAAACCCTCACGTACATCGCAAAAGAGCTTGATATGCCGATATCGTACTTCTTCTCAGATGACGATGATACGTTTTTCTTTGAAAAAAAGACTATTATTGACGATATTCATTCCGCTTTCAAAAGCCGAGCTTACAAGCATTGCATAAGCCTTATAGAAAGACTTTCAAAAAAAGATGATGAGCTTTGTTTTATTTTAACGGCTTCACATTTTGAACTTGGAAAGCAATCATTCTTCAGGGGGGCTTTTTTAAGCGCAAAAGAAAACTTTGATGCCGCAAAGGAATATTCAAAACAAACTGTTTTCAATACAGATCACATAACCGTAATTATCCCAATGTATCTCGCAATAATCAAAAATCTTCAAGCTCCTCTGCTTGAGTTTGATATTTCAGAATATCAACGCGGGTTATACGAAACCTTTGATTACGAGTTTTTCAAATATCTTACTTTGGATTACGATTATCAATACAAAAACGAAATTTTCAAAAAACACCTTGATGCAAAAACTCTTATGAAAGAGCGGAATTACAGAGATGCGCTTAAGCTACTCGAAAGTATTGCAGACGCAAATATAGAAAAGTCCTATAATGCATTTTCGGTCTTTAACGTTTATTCCGATATCGAAAACTGCTACAAGCAGCTTTACGATTTTGAAAACGCATACAGATACGCATCTAAAAAGTTATCTCTTTTAGAGGGATTCAAGTCATAGAAAAAACAGGCAATTTATTTGCCTGTTTTTTTGTTTTTCGAGCTATACACTCCTATATCGGTATCCAGTATCGCACCGTTAATTATAGATCCATTTCCATATTTCTGCCTGATTTTATCCACCGCGTTTTCGCGTTTTTTATATTTTTCGCGCTCTTCTTCGGAAGCCTCAGAAAACAAGTCAATTTGTTCTGCATATCCCTTTGAAAGATTGATTGCGGCTATGGTTATCATTCTTATCGGCTTATCTTCGTCCCATGTGTCAACTAAAATCGAATAAGCGGTTTTTGCGATTTCGCGGCTCAAGTCCGTTGGCGGCTTTTGCGGGCGCTGCCTTTGAATCGAGCGCATATTTTCGTCTTTTATAGTAAGAGAAACTGTGGCGCATTTCATACCGTTAGTCCGTAGTCTTCGTCCTATTTCCTCTGAGAGATATTCAATGCCTATTCTGCACTCTCCCCTGCATACGAGGTCGTGACGGAAGGTAAATCCGTTACTTATGCTTTTGGCATCTTCCTGTATCGGTAAAACGGGGCTTTCATCTTTTCCCGAAGCATAATTATAAAGCATTTCCCCGATTTTCCCGAACCGTGTATTAAGAAGTGAGGGAGAAGTTTCTGCCAGAGCGCCGATAGTTCTTATACCCATTGAAAGAAGTGCGGTTTCGGTCTTTTTTCCAACAAAAAGCAATGACGAAACAGGTAAAGGATACGCAATTGCCTTAAAATTACTTCTGTCTATCACGGTTACCGCATCAGGCTTTTTGTAATCACTTCCAAGCTTTGAGAAAATTTTATTAAAGGAAACCCCGATGGACACTGTTATACCGATTTCCTCGCGCACTTCCCTCCTGATTCTCTCCGCTATTTCAAGCCCCGTGCCGAAAAGCTTTTGGCTTGCCGTTACGTCAAGCCAGCTTTCGTCTATGCCAAAAGGCTCTATCATATCGGTATATCTCGCGTATATTGCGTTCACACGCTTTGAATATATAGAATATTGCTCATGATGCGGCTCCGCTATTACGAGTGAGGGGCATTTTTTCTTTGCGGAATATACCGTTTCCGCAGTTTTTATTCCGTATTTTTTAGCGAGCTCATTTTTTGCAAGGACAATTCCGTGTCTGTCTGATTCGCTTCCGCAAACTGCGATAGGAACGTTTTTATATGATGGATTAAGCACCGTTTCAACAGACGCAAAAAAGCTATTACAATCGCAATGTAAAATCACTCTGTCGGCCATTTTACCTCCAAATAGCAATTAAAGCAATTCTCTTCTTTTCGTAGGCTCGCCTTCCTTAAGGGTGAATGAAAATTCGGTTCCGAACCCTTCTCTTGATTCTACGTAAATTTGTTCCTCGTGGGCATCTATAATAGTTTTAGAAATATACAGACCGAGTCCCACTCCCGTTTTGTCAAGGCCGCGGCTCTTGTCGGATTTATAAAATCTGTCAAAAACCATAGCTCCGTCTTCCTGCGATATTATCTCTCCCTCGTCAAAAACGGAAATCTTGATTTTTTTGTTTTCGGTTCGCACAAGCCTTATTCTGAACATTCCGCCCGTGTGCGAGAACTTAATTGCATTGTGGCAAAGGTTATAGAGCACCTGGTGAATGGCATCTTTATCAGCATACGCATACATTTCGTCGTTTTCCGCAAAAAATTCAACGTCAAGCTTCTTATCGTCTATTTTTTGCTCGAATGAAATAAGTATAATTCTTGCAACCTCTGCGACGTCAAAATCTTCAAAATTGAACTTTCTGTCGCCCGACTCAAGACGGGAAACATCAAGAAGCTGAGAAACAAGCCTTGAAAGCCTGTGAACCTCTGCTGAAATAACACCGAGATAGTATTCGTGCTTCTCGGGCGGTATAGCACCCGAGTTAATACCCTCGATAAATCCCGATATAGTCGTCATAGGAGTTCTTAAGTCGTGCGAAACGTTAGCAAGGAAAGAACTTCTCATTTTATCAAGCTTTTCAAGGGATTCCGCCATATTATTGAATGCGTTTCCAAGCTCCGCAACCTCGTCTTCGCCCGTTACGTTTACGCGTATTGAGAAGTCACCTTTTGCGAACTTTTTAGATGCCACAGTCATATTTTTGAGAGGATGTATAATTCTTTCCGTTATAAAGTAAACCGCTATAACAGCCGCAAGCATTACGAGTGCCGAGCTTGTAAGCACGGCTCTGTTTGTAATACTGAGCAAAGGCTCTTTGGTTGCGCTTTCAAGTGCAAAAACATAACCTATCAAATTTCCGTAGGTTACGATTTCCTTGCCGCAAACCATAGCAGATTTATCAAGAAGTCCTCTTAGGTTCCCTATGTGAGAATAATAATATTCTCCCCCGTCGTTTTCTCTAAGGAAACAGTCTTCTACGTTGATTATTCCGAGATTATCTTTTATCACAGGCTCGCGGTATTCGTCATTCGCCGTTCCGAGTGTGGAAAGCAAAATATTGCCCTTATCGTCGGTGATAATAACGTCAAGGCTTGTGTCGTTGTTTATAAGCGGTCTTACCGTCATTGATACTCTCGTAGACGAAACGTGCTTTTCAAGGTCCTCAACGTTCCATTTTTCGATACTGTTTACTATAACGTTTGAGGTTTGCAAAAGAGCCGCTTCTTTTTCTTGGGAAACGTACGTGCGTATCATAGACGTTATAATACCCGAGAGCATTAAAAAACTCAAGAGTATAATAATAATAAATGCAGTCAAATATTTTGAAAACGCACTTTTAAACATCTGGTTTCAACCTCGTAAAAAGACTTTTTTATATTATACAATATTTATCCCTTCAAGTCAAACATTTTCGCAAAATTTGATTGACTTAATGCTTTTTTTATGCTACAATTATATAGAAAACTCAAAAAACGAGGAAAATACAATGATTAAAACCAGATTTGCGCCAAGCCCCACAGGCTATATGCACATAGGAAATCTCCGTACAGCCCTCTATTCTTTTTTAATTTCCAAGCACGAAAACGGGAAATTTCTTTTGAGAATTGAAGATACTGACCGTGAGCGACTCGTTGAGGGCGCAACCGATATTATTAAAAACACACTTAAAATTACAAAGCTTACATACGACGAAGGTCCCGACGTTGGCGGTGACGCAGGTCCTTACGTTCAGAGTGAAAGAAAAGAAATTTATATGGAGTACGCAAAAAAGCTCGTTGAGCTTGGATACGCGTACTATTGCTTCTGCACTAAGGATAGACTCGAAAAGCTACACGAAGAGGATGCAACGGGCGGATACGACCGCCATTGCCGAAATCTTTCCAAAGAAGAGGTTGAAAAAAATCTCGAAGCAGGCGTTCCTTTCGTTATCAGACAAAAAATGCCCCTTGAAGGCGTAACGTCATATAAAGACGAGGTGTTTGGCGAGATTTCAATTAACAACTCGGAGCTTCAGGACCAAATTCTTATGAAAGCAGACGGGTACCCCACCTACAATTTCTGCCACGTTATTGACGACCATCTTATGGGTATCACGCACGTTGTCCGCGGCTCTGAATATCTTACTTCAACTCCGAAATACGCTCTTCTTTACGATGCATACGGATGGGAAAGACCTGTTTACGTTCACCTTCCTCTTATGATGGGCAAAAACGCAGACGGAACTATTTCAAAACTTTCCAAGCGTCACGGAGCAGTTTCGTTTCAGGACCTCCTCCTTGACGGTTATCTTCCCGAGGCAATAGTCAATTACATAGCTCTTCTCGGTTGGTGCCCCAAGGAAAGCGAAACCGAATTTTTCACTCTTGACGAGCTTAAGGAGGCATTTACCATTGACGGAATTTCAAAATCCCCCGCAGTTTTCGACTTTGAAAAGCTCCTTTGGTTTAACGGCGAGTACATTCACAAGCTCTCAGACGAAGTGTTTAACGAAATGATAGCCCCCTTCATCAAGCTTGAAATCCCCGAAAGCATAGACAAGAGTAAAATGCTCGCACTTCTTAAAACAAGAATTTCAAAGCTTTCCGAAATCAATGACAAAATGGCGTTCTTCCTTTCTCTCCCCGAGTATGAAAATGAGCTTTTCCTCAATAAGAAGAACAAAATTTCCGAGTTTGAAACACCGAAAACCGTTCTTACTGAGGCGCTTTCAATTCTCGAAAACGTTGGAAGCTACGACAACGATACCCTTTTCGCAAGCCTTACCCCTCTTTCCGAAAAGCTCGGTCTTAAGACGGGCGCGGTTATGTGGTGTATAAGAATTGCCGTTTCAGGACTCGCGGCTACTCCTGGCGGAGCAACCGAGATTATGGAAGTTATCGGCAAAGAAGAAACTCTCGCAAGAATTAAAACCGCAATTGAAAAGCTTAACTAATTTATTAAGACGGCTCGCTTTAGGTGAGTCGTCTTTTTCTGAAATTCCTTGCAAAAATTGAAATATTTTGCAAGAAAACTTGCATTTTTAGTAAAAACACTTGTAAAATAATTATATTTATGATATAATTAAGGGGTAATTTTTTGCATTTGGAGCGTGAAAATGATTACGGATTTATCGCAAAGAATAAAACACCTTTATCAAGGCTTTTCAAAGGGACACAAAAAAATAGCCAACGTAATTTTAAACGATTACGATAAAGCGGCTTATATGACGGCGTCGAGCCTTGGAAAGCTTGTCGGCGTTTCCGAATCAACCGTAGTTCGCTTCGCGAGTGAAATCGGCTATGACGGATACGGAGAATTTCAACGCGCCGTTCAGGAGCTTGTAAAAAGCAGACTTACGCCAAATCAGAGAATCGAAGTTACAAAACAGCGCATAGGACACGGCGACATAATCGAAAAGGTTATGGAATCCGACGTAACGAAAATCCGCCACACCCTCGAAAGACTTAATAAGGAGTCCTTTTATCAGTCGGTTGAGGCTATACTTTCCGCAAAAAACATATACGTAATGGGGGCAAGAAGCACTGAAGCTCTCGCAATGGTGCTTGAATACAATCTCTCCCTAATTTTCGATAACGTTAAATTTATAAAGCCTACGTCAACCGCCGAGGTTTTTGAGCAGATGCTCTCAATCAACGAAAGCGACGTGCTCATTGCTTTTTCTTTCCCCAGATATTCTTCAAAAATGATAAGTGCCGTTAAATACGCAAAGCAAAACGGTGCAAAAAGGGTAGTATTTACCGACTCCGAGCTTTCTCCCCTTGCGGAAGATGCCAGCTACTTGCTTACCGCGCAATTTGATATGGCATCATATATGGACTCGCTCGTCGCTCCCATAAGCATAATTAACGCAATTATCGTTGAAATCACGAGCAGAAAAGAAGAAGAAATAACCTCGCGCTTTGATAAGCTTGAAAAGCTTTGGGACGAATATGGGGTTTATACGAAAAGATAATGGAAAACGAAAGAATTAAAATCGCGGTTATCGGTGGCGGTCCTGCTGGAATGATGGCCGCAGGAACGGCAGCTTTGCACGGAGCAGTGGTATATATTTTCGAGCAGAATAAATTTCTCGGCAAAAAGCTCGCGATAACCGGAAAAGGCAGATGTAACGTAACTAACAATTCAACTAAAGAGGAATTTCTCGAAAACGTTACGAAAAACCCGCGCTTCTTATACGCAGCTCTCAATAGCTTCGATACGGAAGATGCTATGTCTTTCTTCGAGGGACTTGGAGTTGAACTTAAAACGGAGCGAGGAAAGCGCGTTTATCCCGCATCCGACAAAGCCAAAGATATAGTTGACGCAATGAGGCGTTACGCTTCGGGGGCAAAGGTTATATACGAAAAGGTAAAATCTCTGATTAAAAACACCGACGGAAGCTTTACAGTAAAAACCGATAAGGAATATTCCTTTGACAGAGTTATCATTGCAACAGGCGGAAAATCCTACCCATTGACAGGCTCTGACGGCTCGGGATACAAGCTTGCAATGAAGCTTGGACACGCTGTGACGGAGCTTATTCCCTCGCTTATACCAATTGAAAGCAATTCCCCGCTATGCCGTGAAATGCAAGGCTTATCGTTAAAAAACGTTGCAATTGAGATTAAAGACAAAAACGGTAAGAGCTTATACCGCGATTTCGGCGAAATGATGTTTGCTCACTTCGGAGTAACGGGGCCCGTTATTTTGTCTGCATCCGCACACGTTAGAAATTTTAAAATAGACGATTTGACGCTTTTTATTGATTTAAAGCCTGCGCTTGACGAAAAAACTCTTGACGCGCGCTTGATTTCTGATTTTTCAAAGCAAAGCAACAAAGACTTTATAAATTCGCTCTCTTCCCTTCTTCCCGCAAAAATGATTTCCCCATTTATAAGCCTTACGGGAATTGACGAAAGAAAAAAGGTTAATCTTATAACGAAAGAAGAAAGAAGGATTATCTTATCAACGCTTAAAAGCTTTAAAATCCCTCTTTCTCGCTTAAGACCTATTGAAGAGGCAATAATCACTTCAGGCGGTGTCGATGTAAAGGAAATAAATCCAAAAAATATGTCCTCGAAAATTGTTGAGGGACTGTATTTTGCGGGAGAGATTATCGACGTTGACGCATATACAGGCGGATTTAATTTGCAAATAGCGTATTCAACGGGTTATCTGGCAGGAAAATCTGCCTCTACAGAATAATTTTAAAGAGGTAACACTTATGTTAAAAATAGCAATAGACGGCCCTAGCGGCGCGGGAAAATCAAGCGTTGCGAAAGCAGTTGCAAAGGAGCTTTCGATAGTATACGTAGACACGGGAGCACTCTATAGAACAATCGGTCTTTTTATGATGGAGAAAGGTATATCAACCACCGATAAAGAATCTGTTGTAGCTATTCTGCCTGAGATTTCAATAGAACTTAAATACGTTGACGGAAAACAGGTGATACTCCTTAACGGCAAAGAGGTTGGCGACAATATAAGGACACCGGAAATTGCAATGGCGGCATCAAACGTGAGCGCTATCCCCGAGGTCAGAGCTTTTCTTCTTGATACGCAGAGAGATATTGCAAAGAAAAACAGCGTAATTATGGACGGACGCGACATAGGAACGGTTATACTCCCCGATGCAGAGGTTAAAATTTTCCTCACGGCATCTGCCGAAGCACGTGCAAAAAGAAGATACGACGAGCTTTTTGCAAAGGGGCAAGACGTGAACTATGACGAAATTTACCGCGGAATGATTGAGCGTGACAAGAATGACTCGACACGTGCGGTAGCTCCCTGTGTTCCCGCACCTGATGCAGTATTTCTCGATAATTCTAAGCTTACACCCGAAGAAACGGTTAAAAAGGTTATAAAAATCATTAAAAAAAAATCTAAAGCCAAAAAAAACTTTTATATGAAAGCGCATAGAATAGTTGCGCCTATAATACGTTTTTTCTGGCGGGTAAAAAGATACGGGATTGAAAACATCCCGAAAGATGGCGGGCTTATTATCTGTTCAAACCACATAGCCGCAAGAGACGTCGTTCTTGTAGCAGCCGCATCTCCAAGACAAATTCGCTTCGTTGCGAAAAAGGAGCTTTTTAAAGTTCCAATTATTGGTTGGCTTATCAAAAAGCTTGACGCGATAAAGCTCGACCGCGGCGGCGGCGACGTGGGAGCTATCAAAACCACGATAAACCTTGCAAAGCAAGGCGAAATAGTTTCCATCTTCCCACAAGGACACAGATATCCCGGTGTTGATCCTGCGACAACTCCGATTAAAAACGGCGCTGGAATGATAGCATATCACTCCGGAGCAAACGTTTTACCCGTGTGCATAGTAACGAAAAAGGATAAGTACCACCTTTTCGGAAGAGTTAAAATTTATTACGGAAAGCCTATTTTAAACAGTGATTTCGGCTTTACCTCAGGCGGAAGCGATGAATACCGTGCGGCAACCGAGAAAATTTTTGCGGAAATTTTAAAGCTAAGAAGCGACAATATGCTTCCCTCGCCCAAAAAGGACAAATAATATCTTGAAAGGAGCTTTTATGAATATCACGCTTGCGAAAAACTCAGGCTTTTGTACGGGCGTAAAACGCGCGGATAAATTTATAACTGCTCTAATTTATAAAAACGACGGGAAAATTTATACTCTCGGAAAGCTTATTCACAACAGACTTTATAACGAAAAATTAGAGTCGCGCGGAGTTTCCGCAATTGAAATTTCAGATATACCAAAAATACTAAAAGAAAACCAAGACGAGAAGGTTAAGCTTGTTATAAGAACGCACGGCATAGAAAAAAATCAAGATTTGTATCTTAGGGAGCTTTGCGAAAAAAATCCAAATTTTGAGGTACACGACCTGACTTGCCCGTACGTAAAGAAAATTCACGAAATTGCAAAAAACAATACGAACGATAACACGGTTTTTCTTTTATTTTGCGATCCTAATCATCCCGAGGCAAAGGGCATTATCAGCTATGCCGAGGGCGAAAAGTATGCTTTTTCTTCCCTTTCAGAGCTTGAGAAAATACAAATCGGGAAAAAAGTTCCTATTTTATGCTCGCAAACTACACAAAATTTGTTAGAATTTAAAAAAATTAAAAATTTTTTACAAAAACTATATACAAACCTGATTTTTTTTGATACAATATGTAATGTTACGGAAAAACGCCAGAATGAAGCTGTAGCTCTTGCGCAAAAATCCGATGCAATGTTAGTTATCGGGGGACGCGACAGCTCGAATACGCATAAGCTTTTTGATTTATGCAAAGGCACTTGCGAGCACACGTTTTGGATAGAATCAAAGGACGAACTGTCCTCTCTTATTTTGCCGTCAACGGAAAATAATATTGGTATAACAGCAGGTGCTTCCACACCTGACGATATAATTTTGGAGGTTATAAAACAATGGAAAAGGAATTAGACTTTAATTCTTTGCTGGAAAGCTCACTCAAAACTTTACATACAGGAGACATCGTAACCGGTACAGTTGTTACCATAGGTAAGAACGAGATTAGCCTTGATCTTGGCACGAAATTTACCGGCGTGCTTGAAAAAGAACAGATCACCGACGATCCAGCGGCAGATCTTTCCGCTATGTTTAAAGTTGGAGATGAAATCGAAGTTTTCGTCATCAGAGTTGAAGACGGAAAGGGCCTTGCAACCGTTTCTAAGAAGAGAGTTGACAAGGACAACAGCTGGGTAGTGCTTAAGGAAGCATTCGATAACGGTGAAATCCTTGAGGGAAAAGTTGTTTCCGTTATCAAGGGCGGTGTTCTCGTTGCAGTTGACAACAATACCGTTTTCGTTCCCGCATCCCAGACAGGCGTTGCTAAGGGCGGCGATCTTGAAGCTCTTAAGGGCACGACTCAGAAGATTAAGCTTCTTGAGTACAACGTAGCAAAGAAAAGAGCGCTCGGCTCTATCAAGGTTCTTCTCGACGAAGAGAAGAAGGCTCGCGAGGATGCTATCTGGGCAACTCTCGAGGTTGGCAAGCACTATATGGGTACAGTTAAGAATCTTACCGCATACGGCGCTTTCGTTGATATCGGTGGAATTGACGGTATGATTCACAATACCGAGCTTTCCTGGAAGAGAATCAAGCACCCCTCTCAGATTGTAAGCATCGGTCAGGAAATCGACGTTTTCATTAAGGAGCTTGATGCAGATAAGAGAAGAATCTCACTTGGCTACAAGACTCAGGAAATGGATACCTGGTATCAGTTCACAAAGAAATATAGCGTTGGCGATATCGTTCCCGCTAAGATAGTTTCCATAATGCCCTTCGGTGCATTTGCAGAAGTTTACGAAGACGTTGACGGTCTTATTCACATCTCGAGAATTTCCACCGAGAGAATAAACTCCCCTGCTGACGTTCTTAGCGTTGGACAGGTTGTTGACGTTAAGATCACCGAGATCGACGACGATAACAGAAAGCTCGCGCTCTCCATCCGCGCTATCAAGGAAGCTGAGGAAAAGGCTGCGGCTGCTGCTAAAGCGGCAGAAGAAAAGGCTACCCGTGATGCAGAGGAAGCTGCTGAAGCAGAAAGAATCGCTCAGGAAAAGGCTGATATGGCTCCCTACATTGTAGGTTCTATATAATTTATAATTAGTAACAAATTTCAAAGAGGCACTGTGCAAAATCACAATGCCTCTTTTTTTACTGTTTCAAGGAAGACGTTTATGAAAGCTCTGCTTTTCCCGTATAAAGCTCGTAGTATCTTCCCTTCATTTTGAGAAGATCCTCGTGTGAGCCGCGCTCGATTATTTCGCCCTTTTCAAGCACCATAATCGCATTTGAATTTCTTACTGTAGAGAGTCTGTGCGCAATTACAAAGGTCGTTCTGTTTTTCATCAGTCTGTCCATTCCGTGCTCTATGTGACGCTCCGTTCTCGTGTCAACCGACGAGGTAGCCTCGTCAAGAACTAGTATAGGAGCTTTAGAAAGCGCAGCTCTTGCGATATTGAGAAGCTGTCTTTGTCCTTGCGACAAGTTTGCACCGTCGCCTTCAAGGAGTGTATTGTAGCCGTTTTCAAGTCGCATTATGAAGCTATGCGCGCTTGCGGTTTTTGCCGCCTCGATAACATCTTCGTCACTTGCGTCAAGTCTGCCGTAACGGATATTTTCCATAACAGTCCCCGTAAAGAGATGGGTATCCTGCAAAACCATTGCAATATTTTCGCGGAGAAAATCCTTCTTGAATGATTTTAAAGGTCTTCCGTCAATTGTTATCAAGCCTTGGTCTATATCGTAAAATCTGTTGAGAAGGTTTGTGATAGTGGTCTTTCCTGCTCCTGTCGAACCAACGAATGCAATTTTTTGCCCCGGCTTCGCATAAAGCGAAATGTTTTTCAAAACCGTTTTTTCGGGAACATATCCAAAGCTTACGTTCTCAAATACAACGTGGCCCTCTATTTTATCTGAGGATGCTTCCAAAGTATCCTCTGCTTCGGGTATTTCGTCCATAACGTTGAATACTCTTTCTGCTCCCGCAAGGGCGGCAAAAAGCGTGGAAATCTGCATCGAAAGCTGATTTATGGGCATCGAGAATTGCTTTGAATAATTTGCGAATGCAGTAAGCTCACCGGGAGTAAATCCGGCAGTACACATAAGAACACCGCCGACACCAAGTGTAACTGCGTAGCAAATCAAGCTTATATTGTGCATTATAGGACCTGTAACACCGCCCCAAAACTGCGCTTTTTCCTGCTTTGAACGAAGGTCCTCATTGATAAGATTCATTTCTTCAATACACTCGTCCTCGTGATTGAAAACCTTAATTACCTTCTGTCCGCTTATCGTTTCCTCGATATATCCGTTAACGGCGCCTATTGCCGCCTGTTGAGCAACGTAATATTTGGAGGAGCGCTTGCCTATCTGACCTGCCGCAAAAACGAGAATCGGAATGAAAACTATCGTTATTAAGGTGAGCCAGATATTAGTCGTAAGCATAAATATAAAAGTACCAACAAGACTTATAATTCCGCTTACTATAGAAGTAAGGGAGTTGTTGAGCATTACGTCAATATTATCAACATCGTTGGTAAAACGGCTCATAATTTCACCCGTGGGGTGAGAATCGAAGTATCTTACGGGAAGCTTTTGAAGCTTATCGAACAAATCGTTTCTTATGGCCTGTATCGAATTCTGAGAAACTGTAAGCATAATGCGCGACTGCAAGTAGCTTCCAAATGCCGAAACCAGATAAACTGAAGCCAGAATAATCAATGCCGCAAATACGTAAACCGTTACGTCTCGTGCAGCACTTCCCATCAGAGAAGATATAAGAGGCGTATTTACAAGGGCTTCTATTATTTTATCCGCCGCCAATGCTATTGTGCTTGGCTCAAGAGTCGCATTCGGATCTATTGCGAGAGTTATTCTGTTGATAATAGGAACTATAAGATAACCGCCTGCAAGTGAGGAAAGCGTAGTTAAAATCATACAAAGAAAAACAAGTACAAGTCTGAATTTGTATTTACCTACGTAGCCGAGCAATCTTTTAATCGTTGTTCCGAGATTTTTAGGCTTTCCCGAAGCACGTCTTGCTCCTCTATGCCCCGGACCTCCGCCGCGCAAGGATTCTCCGTGTGAGGCGCTATTATATTGCTTTTGAAGCTCTGCTAATGTTCTTGCCATATTTTACGCCTCCTTCTTATCCATCTGCGAATAATATATTTCGCCGTATTCGGCATTGTTTTCGAGAAGCTCCTCGTGAGTTCCGACACCTGTTATAACACCGTCGTTCATAACTATTATACTGTCGGCATCCTTGACTGAGGAAATTCTCTGCGCTATTATAATTTTAGTGCACTCTGGCAAATCGCTTCTGAGCGCCTCACGTATCTGAGCCTCAGTCGCTGTATCAACTGCACTGGTTGAGTCGTCAAGTATTAGTATTTTTGGCTTTTTGAGCAAAGCTCTTGCAATACAGAGCCTCTGCTTCTGACCGCCAGAAACGTTTGCGCCCGCCTTATCGAGAAAAGTTTGATATCCATCTTTGAAAGTTGAAACGAATTTATCCGCGGCGGCGTGCGTTGCCGCTATCTTCACCTCTTCGTCACTGGCATTACCGTCGCCCCAACGCAAGTTTTCCGCAATTGTACCCGAGAACAAAAGATTTTTCTGCAAAACTATGCCTATACCGTCACGAAGATTTACCAAAGAATAATCCTTAACGTTTATTCCGTCGACAAGAACCTCGCCCTCATCAACGTCATAAAGTCTTGGTATCATAGAAATTAGCGTTGTTTTACCGCAACCTGTTGAGCCGATTATACCAACGGTTGAGCCTGACGGTATTTTAAGATTGATATTATCAAGCACGCTCTCTTCGCTGTTTTTGAAGTAACGATAGCTGACGTTTTTAAATTCAATTTCACCTTTTTCGATTTTCTTATCAGGATAAAGTGCCGACGCGTCGTCTAGGTCAAGCTTCTCGTCAAGCACCTCGCAAATTCTTTTTCCCGATGCCAAAGCACGCGAGGAATTCATTAAAAGAAACGTTACCATCATAAGCGAAGAAAGTATTTGAGTAGTATAATTTACAAATGCACTTAAATCTCCAACCTTCATTCCTATATGCTCTCCAAGCGCGTTAACAAGCGTTGCTTCTTCAAGCACTATAAAATGTCCTATCCAGATAACAGCGATAACGGTTATATACATAAAAAGGTTCATTATAGGGCCCATATATATCACAACCTTAACGGCACGCATACCGGTTTCTTTTAAATCTTTGTTATCGTTTTCAAACTTATCTATTTCGTATTCCTCGCGAACGAAGGATTTTACTACTCTGACGTTAGTTACGTTTTCGCGAACTGTAGAATTAAGCTTATCTATTTTCTTCTGCATAAGTTGAAAACGAGGGAAAGCCGTTCTGATAAGCAAAAACAGTATTATAAGCATTATAGGAATGGTAACAGCAAGAGTAGCGGAAAGAGTTGGCTTCAAGGATATAGCCATTATAATTCCGCCGATAAGCATACCCGGAGAGCGCAATGCCATACGCAAAAGCATATTTACAAAATTCTGAAGCTGTGTTACGTCATTCGTCATTCTCGTGACGAGAGAGCTTGTCGAAAAATTGTCTATATTCGCAAAGGAGAACTTCTGCACTTTTGCGTAAACGTCTTTTCGTATGTCCGCGGCAAAATTTACCGAAGCCTTAGCTCCGAAGTAAGCACCGCAAACACCGCCCGTCATCATAAGCGCCACTATTCCTACGAGTATAAGTGAAATTACAATACTTGAGCTAACGCTAAGCGTTCCCTCCGTTGCTCTGTTTATTATCTCGGCAAGCAATAGAGGCATAAACATTTCGCCTATTACCTCTACAATCATTCCGAGAGGGCCGAGAATAAATGATTTTATATAAGGTTTTACGTATTTAAGCCATCTTCTCATCGTCGTA
>JAZQRU010000037.1:0-4876 GCA_045629745.1 Eubacteriales bacterium | reverse complement strand
ATAAATAAAAGAATTCTCTTCTATTTACGTCATCTACCATTCATTCATCTAACAAAATTAAACACAGGAACAACAATTAGTACAATCCATAAAATAGAAAATATCCAAGCAATTTTTTTTGCTTTAGAAGTTTGTATCTATGCATTATAGATGCTTTTATCAATAAAGCCCCTTGCTGCCGCTTTTTCGTAAAGCTTTTTGCAAGCGTCAAGGCGAATTCCCGTTTTTTCGGAAATTTCTTCAAAGCTTTTTGCATCCTCGTCAATTGCGGCGCAAATTTTCGCGGATGCCTTTGAGAGAGCTGCGTTATTATAATAAACCGTTGCGGAATAAAATCCTATCACGGAAACTGCGGCAAGAACGAATGCCGGGGGATAATTCTTGAAAAGTGCAAGAGCTAAGGCTCCCGCAAAGGAGAGTATGGCAACTCCGAACGATATTCCGAAGAGTATAAGGCAAAGCCTTGCGCGTTTAGCCAAAGCGTTCATATCAGTTGTCCCAGTTGGTAAATACCGCGGTAACGTCGTCGTCTTCGTTGAACTTATCGAGCATCTTTTCCATATTCTCGATATCCTCTTCGCTGGTAAGCTCGACGTAAGTGGAGGGAACTTTTGCAAGGTCTGCGGTATCTATTTTGTAGCCGAGCGCGATTATAGCGTCACGAACCGCGTCAAGATCGTCTTTGTCGGTGTAAATCTTGTATTCGCCCTCGTCGCCCTTAATATCCTCAGCTCCTGCCTCAAGCGCGTCTTCCATAATCTTGTCCTCGTCGATTTCCTCGTCCTCGTCAATTATGGTGATAACACCCTTTTCCTCGAAAAGATAGCCAACGCAGCCGTTCTGACCGAGATTTCCGCCGTACTTGTTAAACCAAGCGCGCACGTTTCCTGCGGTTCTGTTACGGTTGTCGGTTGAAGCCTCAACGATAATTGCAACGCCCGAAGGACCGTAGCCCTCGTAGCTGATTTCTTCATAGTTCACGTCGTTGCTTTCGGAAAACTTCTTGATGGTTCTTTGGATATTTTCGTTAGGTACGTTATTTGCTTTTGCCTTTGCAATTAAGTCGCGGAGCTTATTGTTAACCGTAGGGTCCGGGCCGCCCGCCTTGATGGCAACGGACATTTCCTTGCCTATTTTAGTGAAGATTTTTGCCTTAGCGGCATCGGATTTTTCCTTTTTGTGCTTGATATTATTCCATTTTGAATGGCCTGACATAAAATTCTCCTTATATCTTTTCGGGGCTCTTCATACAGATAAGCTTAAGAGCTACGCCGAGTATTTGCTTTGATGCCGCGGTAAGAGAAAGACGGCTCGATTTAAGATTTTCGTCTTCACAGCTTGCGATTTTGCATTCGTGATAGAAGTGGTTATACGACGCGCAAAGGTCGAGCACGTAGCGCGTGATAATGCTTGGCTCGTAGTCCTCAAGAGCAGACAAAACGCGCTCGGGGAAGCGTGAAATCGTTTTCGCAAGCTCAATTTCAGGCTCTGAAAGCTCCGCGTCAGTCATTTTGCCAAGGCTTCCTGCTTTTTCGAGAACGGAAGAAGCTCTTGCATAGGTGTACTGTGCGTAAGGACCGGTGTTTCCGTCAAACGAGAGCGCCTCTTCCATAACGAAGTTTATATCTCTCATACGGTTGTTTGAAAGGTAGTAGAATACAACCGCGCCAACACCGACCTCTTCCGCAATTTTGCGGCAAGCCGCCTCATCGGTGTTCTTTTCCTTTGCAATTTCATAAACTCTTGAAATAGCTTCTTCAAAAAGGTCCTTAAGAAGAATTACGTTACCTGTTCTCGTCGCAAGCTTAGCACCGTTGATGCTGACAGTTCCGTAAGGAACGTGAACCAACTTGTCGTGCCAGTCGTAGCCCATAAGCTCAACAACCTTGAACCACTGAGCGAAGTGGAGCGACTGCGCCGCGCTCGTAACGTAAATTGCCTTGTCGAAATCGTAGTTTTCTTTTCTGTAAACCGCCGCCGCAATGTCACGCGTGGGGTAAAGGGTTGAGCCGTCGCGCTTTAAGATAAGGCAAACGGGCATACCCCATTTTTCAAGATTAACTATAGATGCGCCGTCGTCTATCTCAAGAAGTCCCATATTGCGAAGCTTATCAACCTGCGCGGGCATCTTATCTGTGTAGAACGACTCTCCCTTGTAGCTGTCAAACTCAATGCCGAGAAGCTTATACGTTTTTTCGTATTCCTTAAGGCTTACCGCAACGAACCAGCGCCAAAGCTCGAGATTTTCCTCGTCGCCTGCCTCAAGCTTTGCAAATTCGCGGCGGGAAGCGTCGCCAAGCTCGCTCTTTTTGCCCTCTCCGCGTGCTTCGCTTTCGTCTTCCTCTGCCTTTATCGCGTTGTTTATCCTAACGTAAAGAGAAACAAGCTCGTCAACGCCGCCCTCTTCAACCTTTGCTTTGTTACCCCAAGCTTTGTAGGCAACTATTAGCTTTCCAAACTGAGTGCCCCAGTCACCGAGGTAGTTTATACCTATGCAGCTATAGCCCGCAAATTCGTGAATGAGCTTAAGCGAGTGGCCGATAACGGTTGTGCCGAGGTGTCCTATGTGGAATGGCTTTGCAACGTTAGGCGAGGAGTAGTCAAGAACTACGGTTTTACCCTCTCCTATATTGGGTGCGCCGTATTTTTCCCCGAGCGCAGCAACCTCTTCTATAACTCTTTTTGCAAAGTTAGTTCCGTCAATTTTGAAATTAAGATATCCGTTAAGCGCCGTGATTTCCGCAAATTCCTCGCATTTTACGATTTCTGCAAGCGTCTTTGCAATCTCAACGGGTGAGCGCCTCAAGGCCTTTGAAAGACGGAAGCAGGGGAGCGCCAAATCGCCCATATTTTTGTCGGGCGGATATTCAAGCATTGCGAAAATCTCTGTTTCCGAAAGGAGCCCTTCGCCAAAGCTTCCGCATATAGCCTCTGCAATAAGTGAGGCGGTCTTTTTCTTTAAAACAAGCATTTTTATATCCTTATCAAAGTGAATTTTTCATTTTTACGTAATTTTTACCCGATGCACCGCCCTTGACAAGCTTTGCGGGCACGTAAGTGTTCATAGCGAGAGAATATGCAAGAGCCGACTCATAGCCGCGTTCAAGATAAAATTCTCCGTCTGTTTCAAAAATCTGAACCTCGGGCAAGCTTTTGCCAAGCTCGAGTGCCGAGGAAAGCTCCGCAAGCTTTTCGGAATCTGCCTCGTCGTCGGGGTAATTGAGTCTTTCAGGGCTTATGTAAGCGGCGGTGAAGCTTTTATCCTTTTGCCAAAGCTTAAAAGCTGAAAGAATACACTCTGCAACCTCGTCGGGAGTCGCATAGGTGGTGTCAACTATTAAAGAATAATTGCTTAGGTCTTTAATGTGAACTCCGTACTGCTCGAAATATCTCTTTTTTTCACTCTCGCGTCTTGCCTTCGTGTCGTTTATCGTGTCTTCAAGGCTTGCCTTATGCTCGCCCTGTCTGTTTGCACTCATAATTCTGAGAGCGCTAATTTCGGTGTCCGTCGAAAGATAAACCTTAAACGTGCCTCGCGTAAAGTGCCACGCCATTCTTGAATCTATAACTAGGGGTTTGTCTACGTCGGATAGTGCCTTAAGTCCGTCGTCGATTTCGTGGTCTATCTCGGGATGCGTTTCCATATAAACGTTAAGCTCAACAACGCTCATATTGCGTTTTGCGGCAATGGAGCGCACGATAGCGCCGGTAGAATAATACTCCGCGCCAAGCTTTTCTATAAGAATTGCCGCAACGGTGCTTTTTCCGCTTCCAAGGTCGCCTGCAAGTGAAATTTTGTCGGTCATCACGTATTTTTCCTTTAAAGATTTAATGTATCTAAAATATTATATACTAAAATTTGTATAATGTCAACGAAATTTCGCTATTTTCTTTGTCGAAAATTAAAAACGCCTATTTTTTCATTAAGTGAATAAATAATCTCAGGTTTGAGAAAATATCAGTAGAATTTCAGAAAGGATAGTGAAAAAATTGGAAAAGAAAATCAAATTTACCGACAAGCCCGGTGCGGCAAAAATCATTTACGGTATAATCATCGCAGTTCTTTGCCTGACTGCAATTATAGTTGGCATAGTTGCGGCAAACAACAGAAAGGCGCCCGTAGAAAATCCCGACGAAACTCCGGGAGACACTACGCCTGACGGAACGAATCCCGACGGTACAACACCCGACGAGAAACCCGACGAAAAGCCTGAGGAAAAGCCGGGAAATGAGAAAATGTCGTTTATCGCGCCCACAGTCGGAAAAGTGGTTAAGGAGCACAGCCTAACCGTTCCAGTATACTCCGAAACACTCGAGGAGTGGCGCGTTCACCCCGGAATTGACGTTTCCTGCGAAGAGGGTGCAGAGGTCTTCTGCGTTTACGACGGTGTCGTGAAGGACGTTTATTCCGATCCTCTCTACGGCTTTACCGTAGTTATTGACCACGGAAACGACGTCGTAAGCGTGTATTCTAATCTTGACTCAAGTTCCGATGCAACTCCCCAAAAGGGTGACGAGGTAAAGCTTGGCGACAAGATAGGCAACGTTGGCGATGGAGCTCTTTTTGAGCTTGCCGAAGAGCCCCACCTTCATTTTGAGGTTGAGCTTAAGGGAGTTGCTGTCAACCCCCTCGATTATATTTCCGACGAAGCTAAAAAGGTTTCATTGGGGTTAGAGGAAGAAACGGAAGCATAATACTCGCTATGTTTCCAAAAAGAAAAGAGGCACTTTTTAGTCAATGTCATTAAGTTAAAATAATGGCAAAAAGGAAGATGCACTTAACTAAGCCAAGAAAGCGAAGTTGAGTGCATTTTTCTTGTAAAAAAGCAGGACGAAAAGACAGACGTAAGAGTCTGTCGAAAAAAGTATTGAAAAA
>JAZQRU010000036.1:0-52235 GCA_045629745.1 Eubacteriales bacterium | reverse complement strand
GGCAGGGCATGGTGTTCCAGTTAGAGCCAACCTCAAGCTGAGTAAGTCCCATAGCAAGCTGACAGGACTTCATAACCTCGGGATGTATGTACTGATTTATAACTCTCTTGTTGCAATCCTCGGTGGAGCCGCAGGGAACCTTACGAGCCTTGGTGATGTCGATATGTACGGTGGGGTACTCGGTGTGTGCAGGGCAAGAGGTGATGTAGAACTTTGCAGGGTTCTTCTTATCGGTGCTCTTGAACTTGAGGTCCTTGTGTCCCTTACCTACATAGATACCGTCTCTTGGGTTCATCTCGAACTCTTCACCGTCAACGGTGATAATTCCCTTACCGCCGATATTGATGCAGCCGAGCTCGCGGCGCTCAAGGAAATAATCTGCGGCAAGCTCTTTGCCTGCTTCAAGCTTAAGCTCAAGCTTAATCGGCATCATACCGATAACTATGATTCTGTCGGTATGGCTATAAACCATTCTTATATTATCCTTAGTGAAAAGATTTCCGATGTGGAATTCTTCTCTGAGTCTGTCAGTCGTATAAAATCTGACGTCTTTTGCATTAGAAGCGTCTCTTACTTCCATTCCTTCATTCTCCTTTTTAATGTATTTACCGTTAATTTGTATCTGTGATAATGCCGCAAACGAGAGGGAGCCGTCAGGGAGGCGCTGCTGCTTGAAGCCCGTGAGCTTCACGCTCTCCGTGCGCTTCGGCTCGAACTCAAATTTTTGTCCCTCCCTCGTGCCCTCAAGCTTTACGGGGATTCTCGTCTTGTCGGAAAATTCAATTTCCGCCTCTTTCCAATAGATATCGTGCGGGAAATCCGCGCGAAGATAGATAACAACCGAGGAAACCTCGACCTCACCGCCGAAGTCTACCCAATATTCAAGGTCCTCGCGGAGTCCTCCGCCCCAGGAATGATAAGGGTATCTGCCGTGCCCGCGGTTTTCGGTTACACCGTCTATCGCGTTGCGTTCAAAGAAGCACGGGTCGTCGCGCGTTACGAAGTTCGCAACTGCGTGTGGAAAATACTTCGGCACGTTGTGTCTGTCGTGGGAGTTAAGCGAAATCTCGCGCTCACCGTAAATTTCAGCCTCCGTAGGCTCGCTCGCCTTTAGTCTGTGCGAGTCGCCTGAAAAAGCGGTTTTGGCATAGCACGATGCGCGCTCGTTGCCAAAGGGTACGGGAAACTCAAAAACTCCGTCGGGCACGTAGACTATAGAATCTTTAAGCGTTTCGTCAAGCGAAAGCTTTACGAACTCACCGTCGAAAAGCTCAACGCGTATTTTATCGCCCTCCCCGTATTCGCCGGGAAAGCGCTCGTCTATCTCTTCTCCAAATGCTTTGAATTTTACCTCGCCCGTCTCGGAGAGGATTTTAAGCTTAAGAATAAAAACCACCTCAAACTTTCTCTTGCGCCAAAGCGCATATTACGTTAGTATAAGTATAACATAAGTTTTTTTAAAAATCAATAAAATCTCAAATTTTTCCTAAATTTGTTGCACTTTTGCGCGTGATATGCTAGAATAAAAGAAAAATGGGGGTGAGGAATATTTACAGAAAGTACTTTCGGAATGCCGTGAGATATTTTTTGGTTTATCTCTTTTTGCCCCTCGTATTCTTTTTGACAACGGTGCTTGTTGATATCGTTTACGCGGCGCTTCTTGAAATCGCGCCGAGCGTCATTCCCTCTTATGACAGAGTGCTTGAAAAGGAAGAATATCTCGCTTTTACGCGCATAATGATGGCAATATCCGCGCTTCTTGCCGTCTTTTTTGTGAGCTTCGTTACGGGAATTTACGATAACGCGCGCTACGAGGACGTTATAACGAAAACCGACGGACTTTTCAAAATAAAAGACGAGCTTCCCTCGTATTTCAAAAGAACAGTCGCTTCCGACCTTATCGCGATAAGCTTATCGCCGGCGCTTTTCATTCCCTTAACCGTTCCGAGCTACCCGAAGAAATTTCTTGAATACTTCGGCTCGTATCTTGCGCCGCACCTGCGTTTAGCAGAGGTTTTCGCACCCCTCGGCGCATATTTTATGATTTTTGCCGTGGCTTTCCTTGCTCGCTTGCTTGCAATGCCGAAAGCTCTCGACCGCTATCGCGCGCTCTGGCTCACGAGCTTTGTTGACAGTTAGGGGGTACGTATGAAGTTTTTATTTACTCTCCTCATAATAATCGCCCTTATCTATGCCATAAGCCTTTCGATTTTTCTAACTAAAAGAATCAAGGCGCACTTGCGCTTTAAGGCTCTTGAAAGACAAGGAAAATTCAAACTTAAGTTTACAAGAAACTTCTTCGCTTCCCTCTTTAAAATTTCGCACGCCCCCGACCTTGTTGCAGAAATCGGCGATAAAATCTATCTTCTCCGTTACTATAACGGAAAGGGCCGTCGCTATCAGGTGCACTTTGCAAACGAGGAATATTCCGTAAGATTTCAGATTCTTCTTATAAGAAGCCTTTTCTCTACGGGAGGCAGACTCCTATCGGGACACTCGCGCGTCGCCGAAAGCACGACGACAACAAGGCGCAAGCTTATCGTCGTACCGAAGCTCGAAATTCCCGAGGAATACAAAAACGCGGAGGGGCTTGGCAAGAAAATCGTTCCTATTTTGGTTTTCAACCCCGCGCCCTCAAATCTTACTTACGTTTCCGATGAAAAAACCTCAATAAAGCTTGCTTTCACAGGCGATAGCTTCCGCGGAATAAAGATTTTCACAGGCACGTCAGCCACGAATTTCCTAGAACGAGAAAATAGATATCTTGAAAATAACAACTTATGAGTGAGAAAATATGGACGCAATTCTTATTTTCGCCTTGACTGTTGCCGTGATAGTGGCAGGCGGCGTTCTCTCTATCGTGCTTGCCTTTAAAGCTATGGAAACCGTGACACCGTGGGCGATAATTTTAAGCATTTTACCTACCGTGGGCGTTCTTCTTCACTCCTCCGCATTCTTCCTTTCGGAAGAGAGAAAGATACGCATTCTTTCCCTCGTCGGCTCGCCGTTCTGGTTCGTTTATAACACCGCCTCCAAGGCATACGGCTCCTCCGTCGGTGACGTTCTCTCAATGGCGTCTATCATCAGCGCAATGATAAGATATAAGAAGAAAGATAATAAAACGGAAGAGAGTGAAATTCGCCCGACTGAGCCGAACAATTGAAATCCACCTTTAGTGACTGAAATGTTCACTTCGTGAACTTGAAATGCTCCCCGAAAAATCGGGGAGCATATTTTTCTTTTCGATATTTTATTCTTCGAGAACGTAGTTGTAATGAATTGTAGCATTTGTGAGATAGTAATTGGAATCATATATTGCTATCTCAGCCCACTCAGCTTCGCTGCCTGTGTAGTAAACGTCGGTAAGGCTTGTGCAATAACTGAACACAGAAGAGCCTATGTATTTTACGCCATTGCCTATAATTATATTTTCAAGATTATCGCAAGAGCTAAAAGTGCCTTTTCCAATGCTTTCAACACTATCTGGAATAACAATGCTCTTAAGGCTATCACAACCGTAGAAAGCGTTTTCTGAGATGCATTTTAATTGACTGCCTGAATGGAAAGAAATGGTTTCTAATTTATAGCAATATAAAAAAGCTCGTTCTGAAATTTGCGTTACAGTGTTAGGTATAACGATTTCTTTTAAAGTTTCATTATCATAGTTATTAGCAAATCCGTCACCATTAAAATATTTTCCTACTTCTGTTACAGCTTTTCCGTTATGTAGCGGGAATTTGAATTTTTGTTAAATATAAAGCATTTCCTATTCCAACCGCATAAGTTCCGTCGTCTTTCAAGAAGAAGTCAAGGCCTTGAGGGTTTTCGTCGCTTGCGCTATCACCTTTATCGCCTTTTTCGCCCTTGGCGAGAACCTCGGTTTTAACTCCGTCTATAACCCAGTATCCGTCTTCGCTTATTTCTACAGTGGTTTTTCCACACAAAACAAATGCAAATGCGAGAAGCACGGTCAGAATAATAAATATCAGCTTTTTCATTTTTGATACGTTGTCATAGAAACTGCCTGACGCGGCACGTCGTCAAGCGTTTTAAACCACCCCTCGCCAAGCTGTTGACGGCGGCAAGCCTCGTCAAGATTTACGGTAATATAAGCCGCACGGGTATTAAAATCTGCGGGCGGGTCGTTAAAAGCAATGTGAGTGTTTTCACCAATGCCGATAAGTCCTACGTCTATCTCGCTCTCGCGGAGATTTTCGGTGAGATTTTTGATACATTCTTCGGTTCCGTCAACGAAGTTTGCCGAGCGAAGCGCTTTTGGGAGAAGTGCAACGAATCTCTCTTTCAAGTATTTGCGGAAGCTTGCGCCGTGAGTTTCGGGAAGTCCTACGTACTCGTCAAGGTGGAACATATCAACGTGCGACCAGTCAACGTCTTCTTTAACGAGCGCCGAGAGCGTATCAAACTGGGATGCGCCCGTCGAGAGTATAATTCTTGCGTATCCTTTTTCTGCGATAGCCTCACGCAAAAGATGGGCGGTGTACTTTGCCGCGCTCTTTCCAAGCGCTATCTTATCTTTGCAAATTCTGACTTCCATTTTACCCCCCAAAAAAACTTTTATGATACCATTTTACCAAAAATCAGCTATACGTTCCTTGAAAATTTTGACTCTTGAAATCCTAATTTCTATATTTTTTTGATAAAAAGAGCGACTTCACACAGAAATCGCTCTTTTTTACTTTTATTCAGTTATCAAACAGCAACGAATTCAATTCACTGACTGTTTTTAAGTAGTAGTCGCAGTTTTCGCGCATAAATTTTTCAATTTCGGGGACGTCGTAGCCCCAGCCAGCCGCGGCAAAATCCACGCCTGCGGCGCGAGCCATATCGTAGCCCGGCTTCAAGTCGTCAACGACTATAATTTCGGAGCTCTTAAGTCCGTATTTTTCCATAAGCTGAAAAATGGTTGCGGGGCTTGGCTTACGCTCGTTTTCGGGAATATCCCAGCCGAAGATTATATCGGGTACGGGGAGCGAATTTTCGCGGTAATCGCGTTCGATATAGCTCTTAAACGAATGTGAGTCGACGGCTACGATGCCGCCATTTTCACGGAAGCGAGCAATGATTTCCGAAATACCCTCGTAGGCTTTCGGTATATGCCCCTTAACGTAGTTTTTCCAATACTCTTCTTCGACCTTGATTTCCTCTTTATCAAGTCCGCACTCGTAAAGAAGCTCGATAATACCCGGCTCGAAGTTTTTTCTAAAGTAATCCTCTGCCGTATATTTATCGGCAAGGTGGGGGCGTGTCAATTTTAAATACTCAACGAAACAGGGATAATGTATCCCTCTCGTGCTATCGACAACCGTATCGTCGTGGTCTAAAACTAGGCACTTGTACTTCATTTTTTGTCACCGAGATTTAAGAAAATAACGTTAGGCGTTGATACTGTGGCGTCGCTTTTTTCAATGGAAATGCTCTTTCCGTGAGTGAGAAATTCAAACTGCTCGCGCGAACCGCCGAATGAAATTTCACGAAGACTGTCGCAAGACGTGAAAACGTCGTCGTCTTCCAGCACCTTAACGTCTTTCGGTATTGAAATTCTTTCAAGGGCGGTGCAGCCGTAAAACGCGTCGTATCCGATTTCCCGAAGATTAACGGGCAAAATAAGGCTCTTGAGCGAGGTACAGCCCTTAAACGCGCATCTGCCGATTTTGGTAAGACGCGCGGGCAAGTCAACTACCGAAAGCGAACGGCATCCCTCGAAAAGCGATTCGTCAATGAGTCCCATATTTGCGGAAAGCTTCACGGATTCAAGCGAGAAGCAAAAGGCAAATGCGTTAAACTCGGCAAGTATACACGAGTCGGGAATTTCAACGTGATAAAGATTAAAGCAAAAGGCGAATGCCGCCGAGCCTATCATAAGTATAGATTCGGAAAGCTTAAGGCGCGTGAGTGATGCGCAGCCCTCGAAGCAACCCTCGCCAATGCGCCGGACACTATCGGGAAGCACGGCAGAGGTAAGGCTTGAGCAGGACGAAAAGGCTTCGTCAAGAATTTCCTCAACGCCGTTTTGCATTACGAATTCTTTTAAGTTTTTACAGCCCGCAAAGGCGCAGGCGGAAATTTGCTTTAACGACTTCGGAAAGGTAACTTTTTCAAGGTGTTCAAAATTTCTGAAAGCGTTTTCGCAAATCTCCTCAACACCCTCCTCGATTACAAGCTCTCGGATTGCGGGCGTATCTTCATATTGCCCCGAAAAAACTACACGGGATAGGTCTATCTCTTTTTTTTCCTTATCGTCAAAGGGGGGGTCTTTGAATTTAAAATCCATTTTTACTCCATTAGCGGCTGTCGCATTTAGGCTAAACCAAAAACAAAAAAGAGTTAAGTCAATTTTATTTACGCCCCATTTTCATATCAGCGCGTAGTTGCTATGCTAAGGTCGAAAATCCGCCTAAATGGCGGATTTTACTCTTTTTAATTTAGTTTTTTGTTTTTTATTTCCGTTTTCTCGCTCACCGTATTTTTATACGGCTATCGGTCTCACTGCAGCTCGGTCACGCTCGAGGGAAAACAACACACTGTGTTATTTTCTTAGACTCTCGCGCCGCTTCGCTACGTCAGCCAAAAATTTTCGCTCTAAATCCGTTTTCCGCACACAAATTTGTTTAGTTAAGCTTTTTAAGCGCCGCGGTAAGAGATTCGCGCACTTCAAGATATTTTCTGAGCTTTGCTCTTTCGCCCTCGATTACGGCGGCGGGAGCTTTAGCTACGAAGCCCTCGTTGGAAAGCTTCTTTTCGAGGCGCTCGATTTCTCCGTCGTTCTTCTTCATTTCTGCCGTAAGTCTTGCTTTTTCCTTTTCAAAGTCGATAACGTCGGCAAGAGGAATATAAAGAGTTCCTGCGTCCGTTGCGATAACGACGGCGTCGTCGGATTCATATTTCTCTACGATATTAAGCTCCGAAACGGAAGCAAGCTTTTCAAGAATTTTCGCGGAAGCCTTGAAGCTTTGAACGTATTTCGTAACAACGAAAAGCTTTGCTTTCTTTGAGGGCGGAACGTTCATTTCCGCGCGACGCGTACGAATAGCAGTGATTACCGCGATAATTCTCGCAACGTCAAGGCTTTCTTCGTCATAGGTCTTCATTTCGGAGTCACTTGGATACTTTGAAATCATAATCGACTCGTCAGTATGAGGAAGCGCCTGATAAATCTCCTCAGTTATGAACGGCATATAGGGGTGAAGAAGCTTCAAAACCGAAGTAAGCACGTAAACGAGAACGCGCTTCGCGGTGAGGCTCTCGGCTGTTCCCGCTTCAAATATACGGCTCTTCACCATTTCGATATACCAGTCACAGAAGAGGTCCCAGGTGAATGAATAAATTTCCGCAAGTGCTATTCCAAGCTCGAAATTTTCAAGGTTCGTAAGAACGCTCTTCGTGGTCTCTTTTAAACGTGTGAGTATCCACTTGTCCTCAGTTGCAAGCTCGTCGTCAGATGGCTTCTTGAGAAGCTCGCCGTCGCTTTCGGTAAGGTTCATAAGAACGAAGCGAGATGCGTTCCAGAGCTTGTTTGCGAAGTTTCTTGCCGACTCGATTTTCTCGTCGGAGAAGCGCATATCGTTACCGGGAGCATTACCCGTTGCAAGCGCGAAGCGAAGCGCGTCTGCGCCAAATTCCTCTATAACTTTTAATGGGTCAATACCGTTGCCGAGGGATTTCGACATTTTTCTTCCCTGTGCATCTCTTACAAGGCCGTGGATAAATACGGTTGAGAAGGGCTTTTCATTCATATGCTCGAGTCCCGAGAAAATCATACGCGATACCCAGAACGTGATAATATCGTAGCCCGTAACTAACGTGTCGGTGGGATAATAACGCTTAAGGTCCTCTGTTGTGTCGGGCCAGCCGAGAGTTGAGAATGGCCAGAGTGCCGAGGAGAACCAGGTGTCAAGCATGTCCTCATCCTGACGCATTTTAGCTCCGCACTTCGGGCATAGCTCAAGGTCGGTTTTGGAAACCTCCATAGCTCCGCACTCGTCGCAATAGAAAGCGGGAATTCTGTGTCCCCACCAAAGCTGACGGGAAATACACCAGTCAAGGATGTTGTTCATCCAGTTAAAATAGTTCTTTGAAAATCTTTCGGGAACGAAATTTATGCTTCCATTTTTAACCGCCTCGATAGCAGGCTCTGCAAGAGGCTTCATTTTAACGAACCACTGGTCCGAGGTGAGAGGCTCAACCGTCGTTCCGCAACGGTAGCACGTGCCGACGTTGTGGTCGTGAGGCTCGGTTTTAACGAGGTATCCGAGCTCCTCAAGCTCTTTTACAAGAGCCTTACGGCATTCATATCTGTCCATACCCGAGTACTTGCCGGCATAGTCGTTCATTGTTGCGTCGTCGTTCATAACCTTAATCTGCTCAAGGCCGTGGCGTCCGCCTACGAGGAAGTCGTTAGGGTCGTGCGCGGGAGTGATTTTTACGCAACCCGTACCGAAGCCTATTTCAACGTAGTCGTCGGCAATCACGGGAATTTCTCTTCCGACTATGGGGAGAATAAGAGTTTTTCCAACGAGATGCTTGGTGTTTTCGTCGTCGGGGTTAACCGCAACGGCAACGTCACCGAACATAGTTTCAGGACGCGTCGTAGCTATTTCAACGAAATCGTTGCTATCCTTGATAGGATATTTTATATGCCAGAAGAAGCCGGGCTGGTCCTTGTATTCAACCTCCGCGTCGGAAAGCGCGGTAAGGCAACGGGGACACCAGTTTATAATTCTGTGGCCGCGGTAGATAAGTCCCTTATTATAGAGGTTTACGAAAACCTCGCGAACCGCCTTGGAGCAGCCCTCGTCCATCGTGAAGCGCTGACGCGACCAGTCGCAAGATGCGCCTAGCTTTTTAAGCTGGCTCGTTATTCTCTCTTCGTAAGAATCCTTCCAAGCCCAAACGCGCTCAAGGAATTTTTCACGGCCAAGGTCGTAGCGCGAGAGCCCCTCGTCAACGCGGAGTCTTTCCTCAACCTTTATCTGCGTTGCAATTCCCGCGTGGTCGGTACCGGGAACCCAAAGGGTTGAAAAGCCCTGCATACGCTTGAAACGAATGAGTATGTCCTGGAGCGTTTCGTCAAGGGCGTGTCCCATATGGAGCTGGCCCGTTACGTTTGGCGGAGGGATTACTATGGAATATTTTTTCTTTTTGGGATTTGGGTCGGGCGCGAAGTAATTTTTCTCGCACCACTCACCGTAGATTCTGTCCTCAAATTCAAGAGGGTTGTAATTTTTCGCAAGTTCTTTTCTCATTTTTGTATGTCCTTTAAAATTATTTTAATTTAGTCGAATCAGTTGAAAAAGAACACCTCATCCACCGCAAGCGGTCCCCCTTTTCTCGTTGCGACTCGGTCACACTCGTGGAAAAACAACGCACTGTGTTGTTTTTTAACACCCTCGTGCCGCTTCGCTACCCGCTGGGGAAGGCTAATGCAAGTTCTTTTCTCATTTTTGTATGTTCTTTATTATTGTTTTCGATTTTTAGCAAAGCAATGATTTGCTTGAAATACTTTTACAAGGCAAAAGCTTGAAATGATTGCTATGAAATTTTGAAATGACAGCAAGCCGTCTTGAAATGCGCTGACGCGCATTAAAAAAGCCCGACGGCAAAAAAGCCGTCGGGGCGAATTATCGCGGTACCACCCGAGTTTAAAATTCAATAAGAATTTCCTCATTTTTCTCTTAACGCGAGATGACGCCGAAGTCTAATAAGCTATCTGCCGTTCTTTTCGGTGTACCGAACTATGTTCAACCGCGGCTACCTTCGTATTTACACCAAAGGGCTCTCACCTACCGCCCTCTCTCTTAATGGCTTTACTACTACTCCTCCGCGACAAATACGAGAGTATTTTAACACAAAACTTTTCGTTTGTCAATATATTATTTATATCTTATTTATATCCGTCGAAAATAAGCTTGACTTCCGTAGTCATAGTCGCATAAGCCTCGTCAAGAAGCGCCTCCGTGTCAAGCTTTGAAAGCTCAGCCATAACCGCGTCAAGCTTAGGCTGAGTTTTTGGGTGACGGGGGGTGAAAACCGTGCAACAGTCCTCAAAGGGTAAAATCGAGGTTTCAAACGTACCGTATTTTCTTGCGTAAGTCACGATTTCGTTCTTATCAAGTCCTATAAGAGGGCGGAAAACGGGAATATTCACCTGCGCGTCAGTAACGGCAATCGCCGCAAGAGTTTGCGAGGCAACCTGGCCAAGACTTTCGCCCGTTATGAGTGCGTGACACTTATATTCTCTCGCGCAACGCTCCGAGAGGCGCATCATAAATACGCGCAAGAGAAGTGTGAAATAATCCTCCTCGCACTTATCGCGTATCTGTTCCTGAATATGCGTTAAGGAAATCGTATGTACGTGAATTTTCGAGCAAAATTCGCACATTTCCTGTGCTAATTGCATCACCTTTTCCTTTGCTCTTTCCGAGGTATAGGGGAATGAGTCAAAATGACGCGCCTCGATTTCCATACCGCGCTTCGCCATAAGACAACCCGCAACGGGGGAATCAATACCGCCCGAAAGCAAGAGAAGCCCGCGCCCCGCCGTGCGAGTGGGAAGACCGCCTGCTCCCGCTTCCTGCCCCGCTCTTACGTAAGCGTATTCGTCGCGCACTTCAACGCCGATAACGACGTCGGGATTATGTACGTCAACCCTTATTCCCCTGACGAGCGAGAGTATAAGACCACCGACCTCACCGGCAATTTCGGGAGATTTCAGGGGGAATTTTTTATCGGAGCGCTTTGCTTCAACCTTAAACGTGCGCGCGCCGAAGAGCTTATCGGGAAGATAGCTTTTTGCCACATCCATAATGCTTGTGATATTCTTTTCGCACACTGCCGCACGGCAAACGCCGACAATACCGAAAACTTTTTTAGCCGACTCATAAGCCGAGTCCATATCACAGTCGTCGTTCTGCGGTTCAATGTAAAGTGTGCTTTGCATATAGCGCACCTTAAACGCGCCAAACTGCGACATTCTTTTTCTGATTTCTTTGAGAAGAGCCGACTCAAAAGTGACACGGTTAGCACCCTTAAGCACAATTTCGCCGTATTTACAGAGTATAACTTCTTTAATCATTTTTATTCCCTTACGTCAAGTATTTCAATTTTTTATTTTCTTTTCATATTTCTTTCGCGGTCAAGATAGTTTTGCAAAATTATCTCGGCTGAAAGAGTGTCAACGCTTGCTTTTCGTTTTTTTCCAAAGGTTCCCGTTTCACCAAGGAAGCGGTATGCTTCCATTGTGGTCATTCTTTCGTCATAAAACTCTATCGGAACTTCGCAAATTGACGAGAGGATTTCGGCAAAGGCCTTTACCGCGTCTGCGCGGAAGCCCTCGCTTCCGTCCATATTTTTAGGAAGACCTATGATAATTTTTACGCAGGAACGGTTTTCCGCCTCGCGCTTTACGCGCTCCGCGGTTTTTCTCATTCCGCCCTCGGATATAGTGCCGATACCGGAAGCCAGAAGCCCCGACACGTCACACACCGCAAGTCCCGTTCTTTTATCTCCGTAGTCAACGGATAAGTATTTTCCGTGTTTTAAGTCCATATTTTTTACTCTTTTCGATATATTAAAATTATAAAGCGCACACCGACTGTAAGCTCAGTGATACCGTCAAGGCGCGCCCTTTCTCTTTGCGAGGTTCTGTATGCGTAGGGCGTCATCGTAAAAAGGTCGCGCACTTCCTCGCCCGAAAAGCTTTTTTCATAGGCAAGCGCTTTCCGTGAAACGAGGGAAAAACCCTCCAGCTCCTCGTTTTCGGGCTCGTTTTTGTATGGCTCGTCATAAATTTTCGCCTTTAGCTCAAAAAGATGCTCCCTGTCAGGAATTACCGCGATAAACGTGCCCGAGGGCGCAAGAGTTCGCCGAACTTCGTCAAGTGCCAAAGGTGAAAAAACGTTGTAAACCGTTCCGAAGCTTTCGTTTTCCACGGGAATTTTATAGGAGCTTGCAACTGCAAACGAAGCTTTTTTAGCGCGCTTTGCGGCAAGCTTCACGGCATCCTTTGAAATATCAAATGCGGTGACTTCTTCCGCCTGAAGAGCCTCGCTCACAAGGCGCGTATAATAACCCTCGCCGCAGCCCATATCAAGAATTCCCGCACCCCTTGGCGCAAACTCCAGAAGCGAGCTTATAAGCTCGTTTGCAAGCGGAAGATAGGCATCTGTGTCAAGAAAACGACGCCTTGCAAGGAGCATTTCACGGTTATCACCGTGAACTTTGCCCGAAGCGCCTAAAAGAAAATTATAGTAGCCCTCGCGGCTTCTGTCAAAGGAGTGCCCGTTTTTGCATTTTGCCGTACCGCCCTCGCCTACTTCAAAGCGCGCGGCACATATAGGACAGATAAATTTCATAAGCTTCCTTTTAATTTCGGATAATCGAATAAAAAATTCGTAAAATAAATATTTTGCTTAAACTCAGTAAACGTTCATTCAAGAAATCGTCAAGCGCTGGGCGTAAGTGAGAGAGCGAAATGAAGTCGTAGTTACCTACGCCGAGGGCGACAAGTCGAAGCTTTAACGCAGTATTGCGGATTTTATAAAATCAGCATCGCGTCCCCGATGCTGATGCTATACAAGACGAATTTGCTGGTTAGTAGAAAATTCGCAAGACAAGGCGTAAGGGCGCAAGGGAGGCGACTGTGTAGTTACCTACTCCAAGCCGACCGCGTCGCCCGACAACGCAGTATTGCGGATTTTATACAATCAGCATCGCATCGCCGAAGGAGAAGAATCGGTACTTCTCCCTCACCGCTTCTTCGTAAGCGCGCATAACGTTTTCTTTACCCGCGAGGGCGGAAATAAGCATTATGAGGGTGCTTTCTGGTAGGTGAAAATTTGTTATCAGGGCATCTACGGCTTTAAATTTGTAGCCCGGGTAGATAAAAATTCCTGTTTCACCGCTTATTGCGCGCACTTTTCCGTCTTCGTCAGAAACGCTTTCAAGAACGCGCGAGGCGGTTGTGCCAACGGCAATTATTCTGCCGCCTGCGGCTTTTCTCTTGTTGATTTCCTCGCAAACCTCGTCGTTTATGTAAAAGTATTCACCGTGCATAAGGTGTTCTTCGATTTTTTCAACCTTTACGGGCCTGAACGTACCGAGTCCGACGTGGAGAGTCACTTCTCCGTAGCCAACTCCCTTTGCCTTAATTTTCCGAAGAAGCTCCTCCGTGAAATGAAGCCCCGCGGTAGGTGCTGCGGCAGAGCCCTCTTCCTTTGCGTAGACAGTCTGATAGTCGTTTTTATTCTCGAGCTTTTTGGTTATATAGGGCGGAAGCGGCATATTGCCGACGGCATCAAGAACCTCATAAATGCTTTTGTATTTCTCCGTATCGTAGGAAAAAGAAACGACGCGATTTCCGTCGGGAAGAACCTCTTTAACCTCAGAGCGAAGTATTCCGCCAAAGGAAAAGCTTGCACCCGTCCTGGCTCTTTTACCCGGGCGCACGAGAGTTTCCCACTCACCGCCGTCAAGTGCGCGAAGAAGCAAAAGCTCAATATCCGAACCTGTTTTATCCGTTTTTCCTAGAAGACGCGCGGGAATAACCTTGGAAGAGTTGACGACGAGCATATCAAGGGGATTAAGATAATCAATTATATCCGAGAATATTTTATGCTCGAGCTTGCCCGTTGCCTTATCAAGCACCATAAGGCGACATTTATCGCGCTCAGCGCTCGGGAACTGAGCTATAAGCTCCTCAGGAAGCTCGTAGTAAAAGTCGTGTGTGGAAAGCGTTGTTGCTATTCTTTCATTGGTTATGAGTTTGTCTATTTTTTCCATACTTTCGCAAAAATCCTTAAAATTCATAAAATATATTAGACAACGTTTACTTTATTATATACCATCAAGCGTTAATTTTCAAGGGATATGACGAATATGAAAAAGAAAATAATTTTTCGCGGCGCGGCAACCGCGCTTATAACACCGTTTTCCGACGGCAAAATAGATTACTCCTCGTTTGAAAAGCTTATCAATGCCCAGATTGAAGCAAAAATCCCCGCCCTCGTCGTCGGAGGTACGACGGGTGAAGCGGCAACGCTTTCGGACAAAGAAAGATACGAGCTATACCTCTTTGCGAAAAAAGCGATAGACGGACGCGCAAGGCTTATTTTGGGTACGGGAACGAATGACACGCGCGTAGCAATTAAGCATACGCATTTTGCCGAGGAGCTTGGATGTGACGGCGCGCTCGTTGTCACTCCATACTACAACAAGGGAACGGAAGAGGGACTTGTCAGGCATTATCTTGCAATAGCCAGCAGTACAGATTTGCCAATAATTGTTTACAACGTACCGTCAAGAACAGGAGTTAATCTTAGCTTCTCACAGCTCACGAGACTTTCGGAAAAGGAAAACATAGTTGCGATAAAAGAAGCCTCTGACTCGCAGGATAGACTCGTGGACTTAAGCCTTCTTCGCGGCAAGCTTGCGCTCTACGCAGGCTCTGACTCGGCAATATACTCCTGCCTTGCTCTCGGAGGCTTGGGAGTTATCTCCGTTATCTCAAATTTCTGCCCCCGTATGACGCAAAATATATGCGAAAGCTATTTTTCAGGCAATTACGAAAGGGCGCTTGAAATACAGAAATCATTACTTCCGTTTATCAAGGCAGTTTTTGCGGAAACGAATCCCGCACCGATAAAATATGCGCTATCAAAAATCGGTTTTTGCGAAAACGAGCTTAGGCTTCCGCTTGCCTCGCCTTCTCCATTTACCGAGAAGCTTATTGACGAAATTATAGAGGGCACAAAGCTCAACTAAAAAAAGCGGCATTGAGCCGCTTTTTTTAATTTATATTAAACAAGAAGATAAGAAAGCTTATTTCAAGCCTTTTCATACAACCTCTATCATATTTGAATCTGCGAAATCGACGGTTAAGGACATATCGTAAGTGCTCAAAAGCTCGGCTAAGAAGTCAAGCACGGGAGCTTCAGTGTGATAATGCCCTGCCTCGATAAGATTTATTCCAAGCTCCGAGGCTTCTTCCATAAGATTATAGCTTATTCTGCCAGAAAGATAAGTATCTGCGCCCGTTTTTATTGCGTCGGCAACGAAATCCTTTCCGTCACCGCCGACAAGAGCTACACGGTTCACTACGTTATAGCCATTTGCGAATTTCAGCAAGCCGACGTTAAGGGTGCTTTTAACCAAGTCCAAGAACTCGTCAAGCTCCATTTCGCGCGGAAGATTTCCTACTCTCCCAAGCTCGCCCTCGCCAAATTTTTCGACCTCGGATAGCTTGAAAAGAGATGCGAGAGTATCATTTACTCCGCCCTGTACTTTATCAAGGCGCGTATGGAACGAAAAGACGGAAATTCCGTTATTTATAAGCTTAATAAGCTTTCTTGCGACGTGATTATCCTCGCAAATATGTGACACGGGTTTGAATATAAGGGGGTGATGCGAGATTATGAGGTCGTATGAGCGCTCAATGGCAAAGTCAACGATTTCTTCAGTTACGTCAAGAGTTAAAAGCGCTTTTTTAACCTCTGCCGAGGTATCGGGCGAGCACATTAGCCCGTCGTTATCCCAAGTCTCTGAAAGAGCCCCTGGAATTCTTTTATCAAGCTTCTCGTAAAGTTCCTTTACTGTCATATAGAGTCACCTTTCAACAAGTTTTTTATAAGAGAAAGAAGCTCCGCCTCTCTTTCGTCGGTTTTTCCGCCAGAGAGCTTTCCCTCAACGGATTTTGAAAGTGCCTTGACGCGCTCTCGCACGTACGCAAGTCTTTCTGGGTTCTCTTTAAAATCGTAGGGCGGGTATCCGATTTCTGCTTCAAGCGGCGAAATTTCATAAGGCTCGCCCGAGTATTCGGCAAGAAGCGTTACGTAGCTTCGCTTTCCCTCGACTGTATATTTTTCCATCTTTATTTTAAAGCCGCGCTTCGCAAGATACGTACGGAGATGCGCCATTTTCGTCATAGGCTGGAGAATCAGGCGAATAGATGCGTCCTTAAGGTGCGGCGCTTCTTCGATTATATCGGCAATAAGCTCACCGCCCATACCGCAAACGGCAATATCGGAAGCCCCGCGCCCAAAAAGCGCCGAAGCGCCGTCGGCAAGCAGAAACTCGATTTTTTCCAAAAGTCCGTGCTCTCGGGCATTCTTCTCCGCATTGCGAAGCGGGCCCTCATTTATATCGGAGCATATTGCGCGCGAAATTTTGCCCCCCTCAAGCAAAAAAATGGGCAGGTAGGCATGGTCCGTTCCAACGTCTGCGAACACAGCCCCCCGCCTGACAAATTCCGCCGCGCCAAGAAGTCTTGGTGTTAAATGGGCAGTTTTCATTTTTTCGAGAGAAAATCGTTGATTTTATTAACGAGAGCGTCTGCATCTGTTCCGTGAACGGCGCAAGCCTCTTCAATAGACTCGCCTCTTGAATGGGGGCAGCCAAGGCAATGCATACCGATTTCAAAGAAGAACTGAGCGCATTCTACGTCAAAATCAAGAATATCACCGATAAGGGTTTCTTTTGTTACTTTCATTTTACACCTCAAAACATAAGATTTACTTTAGTATACCACAACTGATGCAAAAAATCAATATATTTTTTAAACTCGCTCTTTACATTTTTAAGAGTTTATGGTAAAATACTCTTGTTAGAATAAAGTACAAACGGAGATTTTTTATGATAGTTGCGCTTGAAGAAGCGAAAAGAAAGCTCGAGGGACTCGTTGATACGGTTGCCGAGCTTGGAAATCAGTTAAGAATAGAAGAGGCTCGCGAGCGCGCGACGGAGCTTGAGCGCGAAACCCTCGTCGGAGATTTTTGGAACGATGCCGAAAGAAGCTCCAAAATTTTGCGAGAGATAAAGCAGCTTAAGGACAAGGTTGAGAGCTATGAGGAGCTTTCGTCAAGACTTGAAGACACTCTGGTGCTTTGCGAAATGGCAATTGAAGCAGGCGACGAGAGCAGTATTGACGAGGTTACGAGCGAGGCGGAATTTATAGAAACGGAGGCTGAGAAAAAAAGAATTGAGGTTCTTCTTTCAGGCCCCTACGATAAAAATAATGCCATAGTTTCATTCCACCCGGGTGCAGGCGGCACGGAGGCGCAGGACTGGGCTTCAATGCTCTACCGCCTTTACACAAGATGGGGCGAGAAGCACGGCTTTAACGTTAAGCTCATTGACTGGCTTGACGGCGACGAAGCAGGACTTAAGAGCGCAACGATTATGGTTGAGGGCCCGAATGCTTACGGCTATCTTAAGAGCGAAAACGGCGTTCACCGCCTCGTTAGAATTTCGCCCTTCGATTCCTCAGGAAGACGTCACACCTCGTTCTCCTCCGTTGAGGTTATGCCCGAGTTTGAAGACGACGACTCGATAGTTATCAAAGACGAGGATATGGAAATCACAGCGCACCGTTCAAGCGGTGCGGGCGGTCAGCATATCAACAAAACCGACTCGGCAATAAGAATAGTTCACAAGCCTACGGGTATCGTCGTTGGCTGTCAGACCGAGAGAAGCCAGCTTCAGAACAAGGAAACGGCTATCAAAATGCTTAAGGCTAAGCTTATGGAAATCAAGCTCCGCGAAAAGCTTGAAAGAATTGAGGACATTCAGGGCAACAAAGCCAATATCGAATGGGGAAGCCAGATACGAAGCTACGTATTTATGCCGTATACTCTTGCGAAGGATACAAGAACGGGCTACGAAGACGGCAACATCGACGCGGTTATGGACGGTGAAATCGACGGCTTTATCAATGCTTATCTTAAGCATATTTCTAAAAATCCTACCGAATAAAAAAGAAACGCGGTGCTATCCACAAGGAAGCACCGTGAATTTTTTATGCCTTTTTAAGTTTTTTGCGATTTATCAGATAAACCCAAAGCTCAGCAAGAAAATTGCCGTAACTGTGTAAAAAACGAACACCCGTAGCTTTAAATCAAGGAAAACGGGGACAGGATAAATAAAACTATCTGATGTTTTTCCTTTTAGTAATTTTTTCGGGTTTCATAAACTTTACTTTAATGTCTCAATAATTGTTTTTATTCTTTCCGTGTCTATCTTTTTCTTTTTGCCTTTAAGGGTTAAGGTGAGGTTTTCAGGGCGGAAAATTTCACACGCCACCGCACGTATCCTTTCGGGAGTCACGCTTTCGTAAGCTTTAATTCTCTCTTCAAGCGACTCGTAAGGGAGCTTCATTATATGTCTGTCATAAGCGAATGTAAAATTGAATTCGCGGTTATCGTCAAAAAGATTATAGGCGTTATCAACGTACGGCGCTTTCATAAGAGAGTCTTCCGTGAGAAGATTTTTCTTAAGCTCGTTCAGTATGTCGACCGTGATTTCAAGCGCTTCGTAAAGATTTTGTTCCTTGACTTCGTAATAAAAGTAAATTTCACCGATATTCCTGTATCTTTCAAGCGCACCGTTAATGTCGTAGAAAAGTCCGCGCTTCTCGCTCATTTCAATGAAAAATCGAGAGGCATATCCCGAGAGAAGTATATCGTAAATAAGGTCTGTTTCGGGAACGGCAAGACGCGAGGTATCAATATCAAAGGTGAAGCGCGCTATTGTGAAATCCGCGTTTTTAATATGAACTTCAAGCGGTCTTTTTCCGAAATTTTCGGGTACGGGTGCAAAATTTTCACGCTCAAATCCCTCGTCTATCTCGTATTTTGAAAGCTCGTTTGCAAGAAAATCGAGGTCGGCATCTGTGAAATTTCCGCTTACGTAGACGAAAATATTTTTAGCCGTCACGTTAGCTTTTCGGTATGCCTCGAGACGCTTTTTCGTGATTTTGTCTATGACGGGGTTTGAGCCTACGATACTGCCCTCAAGGCTCGTGCCTTTATGAGTTATCCCGTTCGTAAATGTGAGGAGCGAATTTTTCTCGTCGCTTTCACGTATTTCCGCCTTTATCCTTTTTCTCTCTGCGTCAATTTCAGATTTTTCAAGAACGAGAGGTGATAAAAGACAGGCGAAAATTTCTGCCGCGTGCGCAAAATTCTTGCTTGCCCCGCTCATATAAAACTGAACCATCTCGGAGAAGCTTGATGCGTTAAATTCAAGTCCGTACCTATCAAGCGTGCGATAGAGCGAGCCACCCATAATTTTATTTACGTTGCGTATAGAAACGTGCTCAAGGAAATGCGTTATTCCGGAATCAGACGGGCTTTCAAACATTGCCCCCGCCCTCAGAAAAAGCGAGAGATGGAAGCTATGAAGCGCGGGATTTCTATACGCGTAAATATTTATGCCGTTTTTAGTTACCAAAGAAATTTCCATATCCCTCTCCTTTCCGAATATAATTAGATTTTAGCACAAAGATGCGAAATATACAATAGCTTTTTTAAATTATTTACTTTTCACGCGCGTATTGACTTTTTACTTTAGAAAATGTATAATCTATGTGTTGTAGTTTTTTAAAGAATCAACCGTGTGCCTCACGGCACTCCGAAAGTCGCATATTTCTTAGTATTACACGGAAAGGAGAGACAGATGCTTCCCGAAAAATTCAGCGAAAGAATGAAAAAGCTTCTCGGCGACGAATACGAAAGCTTTTCGCGTGCTATGGAAGAGCCTGCCGTGCGCGGCTTAAGGGTTAATTTGCTAAAATCAAGCCCAGAGGCGCTTCTTTCAAGAAACACGCTCTCCCTATCCAAAATTTCTTACTGCGACAACGCGTTTTTTGAAGACGGGTGCGAAAAAATCGGACAAACTCCCGAGCATCACGCAGGAGAAATATACGTTCAGGACCCCGGCGCGATAGCTCCGCTTTCGGCTCTCAAGCTCGAAAAAGGCTGGCGAGTTTTAGACCTTTGCGCAGCGCCCGGCGGAAAATCGAGTCAGGCGGCGGAAAGAATAGGTGACGATGGATTTATTCTCTCAAACGAATACGTGCCGAAGCGCGCAAAAATCCTAGTTGGAAATTTTGAAAGACTCGGCGTAAAAAACGCTATGGTTACTAGCCTTGATACTGCGGAATTCAAGAAATACTTTGACTCTCACTTCGACCTCGTAATACTCGACGCACCTTGCTCGGGCGAGGGTATGTTCAGGAAAAATGCGGAGGCTATATCCGAGTGGAGCGAGGAAAACGTTATTATCTCGGCAAAAAGGCAGAGTGAAATTTTCGAAAATGCCGCGCCCCTCGTCAAGTGCGGCGGATACCTCGTTTATTCAACCTGCACTTTTTCGCTTCTTGAAAACGAAATGCAGATAGACGGATTTTTGTCGCGCCACCCCGAGTTTTCTCTTGAAAAATGCCGTGACGAGCTTATTTCCCAAAGCTCAGACGGAATAAACTTTGATGGCAGAGCGCACGACAATTTAAATCTTACGCGTCGCTTTTATCCTCATAAATCGCGAGGTGAGGGACAATTCCTCGCACTTATGAAAAAAAGCTGCGGAGAAGAGAAAAAGCAAACAATACTTTACAAAGATGCAAGCCGTGAGCCGAGCCGCGAGGAAATGGCGGCAGTACGTCAGTTTTTTCGCGAAAATCTTAAAAAAGAGCCTCAAGGGCTTATACGCAAGCACGGTGAAAACCTTGTTTTAATTTCACACGGTCACCCACTTCTGCCCAAATCCGTCTTTTCGGCAGGTGTGCTTCTCGGAGAGGTTAAAAAAGGAATTTTACATCCTTCGCATCAGTTCTTTTCCTCATACGGTGAGCTTTTCAAAAGACGGCTTTCGCTAAAGCGCGGCGACGAAAGGCTGCGAAAATATCTCGCGGGCGAGGAAATAGACGCGCCCGAGATTTCCGGCAAGGGCTACGCTATCGTTCTTTATGAAAATGCTGCGCTCGGCGGCGGGAAGATATCAGACGGAAGACTTAAAAACCACTACCCTAAGGGCTTGAGAATAACAAAATAAACGATACGGGTATGCAAAACCCGAGCAAAAGGAGAATAAAAATGGCAAATACTTTAGCAAACGTTGGCGGTTTTCCCATTACCGACACTGACGTTGACAGCTTTCTTATGGGACTTGGACAAAGAGGCGCTTCGTACAACACGCCCGAGGGCCGCAAAATAATACTCACTCAGCTTATCAATAATAAGCTTTTGCTCCTTGACGCAAAGCGCAATCTTTTTGAGGCAGAGGCAGAATACCGCGAAAGACTTAATCTTCTTAAGGACCAGCTTCTTGTAAGCTACGCAAGCGAAAAGCTTATCCGCGCTGTTACCGTAACTGACGCGGACACCGAGTCTTATTACAACGAGCATAAGGCAGAGCTTGTCGGTGAGGAGAGCGTTTCTGCGAGCCACATTCTCGTTGACTCAGAAGAGAGAGCACTTGAAATTCTTAAGAAAATCGAGGCAGGAGAATTGAGCTTTGCAGACGCGGCAAAGGAATATTCAAGCTGTCCTTCCAAGGAAAACGGCGGAAGCCTTGGCGAGTTTTCAAGAGGACAGATGGTGCCCGAGTTTGACACCAAGGTTTTCGAGATGCAGGTAGGGGAAATCACCAAGGTACCCGTTAAAACGCAGTTTGGCTATCACTTAATCAAGCTTGACGGCAAGACCGAAGCTCGCGAAATTCCTTATACCGAAATCAAAGAAAAGCTTAAGGAAGTTGTGCTTCAGGAAAAGCAGAAGAAGGCATACGACAGTAAAATCAACCAGCTCAAAATTCTCTACCCTGTTGATATGATGCTTTAATGAACGATAAGGAACTTTTAAAAAAGCGCTTTTCCGAGCTTGCCCTGCGCTCGTATAATTCGGGAATTTTCACGTTTACGGACTTTCTCGGCCTCGCGGAGCTTTCCGCATTTGACGAAATAAAGCAGAGCCTTCGCGGAATAAGCTATACCCTTTTTGGCGGACACCCCGACACCGAGAGAAAAATGATACGCTTCGGATGCCCCGAGGAGCTTTTGTACGAGGAGCCTTTCCCCATAGCTTGTATGAAAGCCGAGCCGCTTCAACAGAAGTTTGCGGACAAGCTTTCCCACAGAGATATTCTCGGAGCTTTAATGAACTTAGGACTCGAGCGCGAGAATTTCGGAGATATCGTTATCATAAATAACGTTGCGTATATCTTTATGAAGACTTCCGTTTCAGACTACGTTAAGGATACGTTTTCGCGCGCAAGGCACACCGACCTTAAGCTCTCGCTTGTAGAAGAGCTACCCTATGGAGAGCTTTTCAAGACAGAGGAAAGAACGCTTCAGCTTTCGGGCGAAAGACTTGACGCGGTTATTGCAAAGCTTTTTAATCTTTCACGGGAAGACGCGAAAGCTCTATTTGTACGCGAGCTTGTTTTCGTTTCGGGAAGGCTTGTGACGAACTCTTCATATGCGCCGAAAAAAGACGAGATTGTTAGTGTGCGCGGTTTCGGGAGATTTATCTACAAATCCTACGAAACGACCTCTCGCAAGGGTAAGCTTTGCGCTAAGGTGCTTGTTTATATTTGATTTTTATGCGCAAAAAAAAGAGCGAATATAAATTCGCTCTTTTTTCTATTTATCTGTTCCGCTACGGAACAAAATCTTTGTTTTGTTATATTTTAGCCCTCAGTTTCGGGAATTTCAACAAGGCTTAAGTAGCTGCTCCAAGCAATAAACTTTTCATTATATTCGGGATATTTTTCTTCCTCGCAGTAGAACATTACAGCATAAAATGCGTGCGAGCTTTTCATAATCGTGAAGTAATAATAGGTGTAGGGGAACGCTTCGAGGTCGGGAGTCCAAAAGACGTAGAAGCTTGCGGCATCGCGCGCCTCGTCATAGACGTATTGCTCGGTTTTCTCGCTATCGGTCCAACCGTTTTCGTTGATTAAAAACTCGGCGTATTCCTTAACCGTCATATCGAAGCTTATGTAATATTCCATCTCTTCGTCTTCAAACTCGCTCTTCGGCATATACTGAACCTCAAAGGTTACGTCGGGGGTACTGTAGTGAATATCCGCGTTCTGAACCGTTAATTTTCTAAAATCCTCAGGAAGTGTGAAATTAAGTCCGAGCTCCGTATATTCTTTCATACCGTCACCGCAAGACGTAAGGCTTACGCCAACGCATAACGCAAGCGCGACAGTTAAAATGAATCCTATTATTCTTTTCATTGTTCTATCCTTTCAAATTTAAAACTTCGTTCACTTCAATAATATCCTATATCATAGCTCAACCCTTCGGGAATAAAGGAAACGACAAAAGACAAAAGCGCTTCGTAATCTTCCCTTGATAAAGTTAGTAATTTAATAGTTGAAAATGACGCTTTCCGCATAGGAAAGAAATTCGTTTTTAAGCTCCGTATAAAAAAGCTTCGGAGTTGCGAAAATAACTGCAAAATATGCGTATTTCGAGCGATAGAAGCTCGCAAGATATGCGTTTTCAACGCCGTCCTGCTTCTCCGTGTACTCATAATACGGAATTGCGCCGTGAAGCGAGATTTCCGCTTCGCGCTTGGTCGCCGTTTTATAAAATCTTGCGAACTGCTCAGGGGTTAAAAAGTCGGGAATGCCCTCGTTAAAGCTCGCATCGTAGGAAATTCTCAAAATTCCGACGAGCGCCTGTCCGTTGGTATACGACGCATCAAAGCTCTCCGCTTCGAATTCACGATAGTCCTTGGGAAGCGCTATTTCAAGTTCCGCGTGTCCGTAAACCGTTTCACCGTCGCAAGAAGCTACGGCAAAGCACGTGGCAAGCAAGAGTATTATTGCAATAAGTTTTTTAATCAAGCTTCAAAACCTCGTCTAAAATTTCTTTCGGGATTGAGGCTATAAAGTCCGCGCCGAAATCACGAAGCTCATTTTCGGCTCTGAAGCCCCAAAGTACACCGACGGTAAGGCGCGCGCCGAGATTTTTGCCCGTCAACATATCGACACCCGTGTCGCCGACGTATACGCATTCCGAGGGCACAGCGCCAAATAAATCAAGCATTGAAAGAACCGCATCGGGCGCAGGCTTTAACGCTATCCCCTCTTTCCCGCCAACCGCACAGTCGACAAGAGAGCCAAAAAAGCGTTCTGCAAGGGGGCGTGTTAAAAAATCAGGCTTATTTGATACTATTCCGACCTTAATTCCGCGCGACTTAAGCTCCGAGAGAAGCTCACGTATTCCCTCGTAGGGCACGGTTAAGTAAACGGGATTTTTGTCATAAGCCGCGTTGTAGCTTTCAAGCACCTCTTCAAGTAGCTTTGCATCTTCAATTTCGCGGCTTTTAAGCGTGCGCTCAATAAGCACCCTTGCCCCGTTGCCTACGAAAATCTTACACTCGTCGTCGCTTATTTCTCTTATACCGAACTTTTTAAGCGTTACGTTTACGTAGTAGGTAATCGTCGTTATAGTGTCAAGGACAGTACCGTCCATATCAAAAATACAAGCTTTTATCATAGTTTTCCTTTTATCTTTTTTTAGTTTTTCAAAGCGAACGCTTCAAGCTCACACAGTGAGCATTTCAATCACCAAGGGTGAATTTCACTGCGAAAGCTTTTTAAGCTTCGCAAACGTTGCCAATAATGCGCTACCGCGCTTGAAATAAAACGCAAAAGCGTTTCTTGAAATACTTTTGCTTTGCAAAACCTTGAAATAATTGCTTCGCAATCGTGAAATGCCTGACGGCATAAAGTTTTGATTACTATGCGTTGCGATTTCGCAACGCATTTCAAGCTCGCAAAGCGAACATTTCAAGCTCACACAGTGAGTATTTCAATCACCAAGGGTGAATTTCACTGCGAAAGCTTTTTAAGCTTTGCAAAGGTTGCCATAAGCTTTTTGGTAACGCCCGTGTCAAACCTTACCTCGTAAAGCACGTCGCCGCCCATATCACGCGCTGAAATTATAGTGCCGTCACCGAAAACGGAGTGAGAAACGCGGGTATCGGGTGTGAATTTTTCAACTCCGAAGCTCTCTGCTCCGCGAGGCTTTGAAGGCTCAAAGGGAGTCTTATTTGCGCTAAAGGGCGCGCTTCTTTTCGGCATAGCTTCTCCAAAGGGATTTGCGTACTTAAAGGGATTTGCTTTCGCCCTCTGCGAGCCGAAGCCAAAGGGCGTTTTCGCTCTCGCCCCGTCGCGTCTTGCCATCTCGTGCTCAACGAGCTTCTCGGGGATTTCTTCCTTTACGAAGCGCGACAAGGGGTTGAAGCCCGTTTTTCCGTACATCATACGGCTCTTCGTGTGCGTAAGATAAAGCTTTTCCTTTGCGCGAGTTATCGCAACGTAAAGAAGCCGCCTTTCCTCGCTAATCTCCTCTGCATCGCCAATGCACTGTGACGAGGGGAAAATTCCCTCCTCAGCGCCGGCTAAGAATACGACGGGAAATTCAAGGCCCTTTGCGGAATGCACCGTCATTAAAACGACGGAGTCGGAGCTTTCGTCGTATTTATCAATATCGCTAATAAGCGAAATTTCCTCGAGAAATCCCGTGAGAGTTGCCTCCTCTTCCGCCTCTTCGCATCTCTTTTCGTATTCCTCTGCCGCGGAAAGGAGCTCCTCGACGTTTGCGATTTTTCCCTCGCCCTCGAAGCCCTCCGCCTCGAGCATAGCGCGGTATCCCGTTTCCAGAAAAACGCGTGAAATAAGGGAGGCGGGGCGCGAATTTTCGCTCTTTATCTTCTCAATAAGAGAAACGAATTCCGAAAGCTTATCCGCAGACTTTGAAAGCGCGATATAATCCTTCGCGCACTTCATTACCTCGTACATTGATTTATTTTCAAGACTTGCGATTTCCTCAAGTGCCGCAACGGTCGCATCTCCGATTTTTCTCTTAGGCTCGTTTATAATTCTCTTAAGCCTTAAAGTGTCCGTGGGAGAATTTATCACCGCAAGATATGCGATAATATCCTTGATTTCCTTGCGGTCGTAGAAGCGCATATTTCCGAGAATTCTATAGGGCACGCCGCTTTTTGCAAAGCTCGTTTCAAGGCTTCGCGCAAGCTCGTTAACGCGGTAAAGCACTGCGAAATCGGAATATTTCCTGCCCGATTTAACACCCGCGTTGATTTTATCAATTATATATTTTCCCTCTTCGTTCTGGTCGTAAAGCTCGCGGAGCGTGATTTTTTCGCCCTCGCCCTTATCGCACCAGAGCTTTTTCGAGTGGCGCTTATCGTTATTTCCGATAACCGCGTTTGCCGCGGCAAGTATGTTTTCAGTCGAGCGATAATTCTGCTCAAGCTTAACAACGAGTGCCTCAGGATAGGTTTTATCAAAGGAAAGTATATTTTCAACAGTCGCCCCTCGGAAGCGGTAAATACTCTGGTCGTCGTCGCCCACTACCATTATATTACGGTATTTTTCCGAAAGGAGCGAGGTTAAAACGAATTGCGCGTGGTTCGTGTCCTGATACTCGTCAACAAGCACGTACTTGAATTTTGATAAATAATAATTTCTTGCCTCGACGTTTGTTTTGAGAAGCTCGACGGTTTTCATTATTATATCGTCAAAGTCAACCGCGTTGTTTTCCATAAGCTTTTTCTGATAAAGCTTATAAATCGCGAGAATATCCTTTGAGCGCGGGTCGTAGCTAAGCTCGAATTTATCGGGAGTTATAAGCTTATCTTTAGCACGGCTTATTTCCGTTTGGCAGGCTCTCGGCGCGAGGCGCTTTTCGTCAATGGAAAGCTCCTTCATACAAGCCGAGATAAGACGCTTTGAATCGTCCTGGTCGTATATCGAAAAGCCCGACCTATAGCCGACGGACTCGCCGTATTTTCTCAAAATCTTAAGACAAACGGAGTGGAAGGTGCCCGCCCAGATTGCGTCTGAAATATCTCTGTCGCCAAATGCTTTCGCAAGGCGCTCCTTCATTTCGTTTGCCGCTTTATTCGTAAAGGTTATAGCAAGAACGGAATACGGCGGACACGCGTCACTTGCAAATTCGGGTAAAATTTCCGTAATTTCCTCGAGTGTGAGGTCAAGCGCCGCTTCAAGACGCAAAACCTCGCTTTCGCTGATATTTTCGGGAACGAAGTCCGAAAAATACGCGTTTCCGTATTTAATAATGAAAGCAATTCTGTTAACGAGAACCGTAGTTTTTCCGCTTCCCGCGCCCGCAAGCACGAGAAGTGGGCCGTTTACCGTGAAAACCGCGCGTCTTTGCTCGGTATTGAGCATCTTGGCGTATGCCTTCTGAAACAATTTTCTCTTTGCTTTTATGTATCTGTCTATCAAATTTTGCATTGCTTTTTCCTTAATTTAATCGGTTTTTGCAAAAATTCGTAAAACTTACTAAATGTTTCTCGACACTTTTGCATTTTTTACGAAGCTAAAAAGTCGAATTTTAGCGAAATAAAAAGAATGAGTCTATCCAAATTCCGTTTTTGAAGCTTAAAATTCTTTTTTTCTAAAAAAGTTTCGCACATTCCGTAATGTTGAATTTGTGAAAAACAATTCGTGAAAAACCCTTGAAAATCAACAACTCGATAAAGTTTTCCACAAGTTTTGCACAATTCATATAGGAAAATTCAGCAGAAAATGCGAAAAACTAAATATAGTGAAAAACTTTCCTTTTCCGTTTTTTGCGGACTTTTCAGTCAAATTGGGGATTTTAGACAAAAAATGTAAAAATTTAATTCTGCCCGATTTTTTAGCCCGGACAAGTTCGTAATTTTTACGAAGAATAGTCGGGTTTTTTATCAAACCGTAAATTTACCTTGATTTTTTTGTCACCTTGCGCCCTTTAGAGCCGCTTTTTGCCCCCGTCCTTGAAACAGAGCTTTTAAAAGGTGAAGCTTTGTTTGCTTTTTTCACCCGAAAGCTGCTCTTTTCCGCCCTCGGAGTGCCGCGCCCTTTAGCACTTTTTTCGATTTTGGCGCGCTTTTTATCTCCGCCTGCCGAGCTTTTTATATTGAGCTTTGCACACTTTCCCTGAGCGAAGGCAGGTCTTACGAGGCACTCGGGTGAATTTCCTATCAAATCCTCGCGCCCTGCCTTTTTAAGCGCCTCTCTCACGAGATTTGCGTTTTCAGGCTTTGAATATTGCAAAAGCGCGCGTTGTAGCTGCTTCTCACGGTAGTCGGTGGAAACGTAAACCGCCTTTCCCGTCATAGGGTGGATACCCGTATAGTACATTACGGTAGAGATAGTGCCGGGCGTAGGATAAAAATCCTGAACCTGCTCGGGCGAATATTTGTGACGCTTTAGCCAGAGCGCCATATTTACCGCGTCGTTAAGCGTCGCTCCCGGGTGGCTCGACATAAGATAGGGCACAAGATATTGCTCGAGTCCGCACTCCGCGGAAAGCTCAAAATACTTTTTCTTGAATTTTTCGTAAACCTCTATAGGCGGCTTACCCATCATAGAAAGCGCATTATTCGAGGAATGCTCGGGCGCAACCTTAAGCTGTCCCGATACGTGACGTGACACAAGACGGCGGAAAAACGCGTCGTTTTCGTCGAGCATAAGGTAATCAAAGCGAATACCCGAGCGCACAAAAACCTTTTTCACACGCGGAATTTTCTCGATTTTTTCGAGCATTTGCATATATTCCGTGTGGTCAACCTTTAAATTTTTACACGGGGTGGGGGCTAAGCACTTTTTATTAGGGCAAACGCCCTCAGTTTTTTGCTTATCGCACGCAGGATAGCGGAAGTTTGCGGTAGGACCGCCAACGTCGTTTATGTAGCCCTTGAAGTCGGGCATTGCCGAGATAAGCTCCGCCTCGCGAAGAACACTCGCCTCGCTTCTTGAACGCACCTCTCGCCCCTGGTGAAAGGCTATGGCGCAGAAATTGCAAGCGCCAAAGCAGCCGCGGTTATGGGTTATCGAAAACTTTACCTCGCTTATAGCGGGAACACCGCCGAGCTTTTCGTAATCGGGGTGATAGTCACGCGCATAGGGGAGCGAATAAATTTTATCGAGCTCTTCCCTTTCAAGCGGAGGCATAGGCGGATTTGCAACGAGCATTTTATCACCGTAATACTCGATTATCGCCTTTCCCCTCACGGAGTCGGTGTTTTTATACTGCACTGCAAACGCGCGTGCGTATGCGAGCTTATCGCTCTTTAATTCGTCGTAGTCGTAGGTTTTTGCGGAGTCAAAATGAACCGCGTCACCGCGCTTAGCGAGATAAACCGTACCGCGCACGTCGCGTATTTTCTTAATGGGAACCCCCTTGTCAAGAAGCCTTGCAATTCTTAAAAGGATATTCTCGCCCATTCCGTAGGTAAGAATATCTGCGCGCGAGTCAACCAAGACGGAGCGCCGGACCTTATCGTCCCAGTAATCATAATGCGCGAATCGGCGGAGCGAGGCTTCAAGACCGCCGATAATAATAGGCACGTCACCGTAAGCCTCTCTTATTCTGTTGCAATAAACTATGACGGCGCGGTCAGGGCGCGCGCCCATCACACCGCCGGGAGAATAGTAGTCGTAGGAACGGCGTTTTTTTGACACGGTATAGTGGGCAACCATAGAATCTATGTTTCCGCTTGTGACAAGAAAGCCAAGTCGGGGCTTCCCAAAAAGCTTGAAGCTTTCCGCCGTTTTATAGTCGGGCTGCGAAAGAATAGCGACTCTGAAGCCCGCATTTTCAAGAACTCTTGAAATTATGGAAACGCCAAAAGACGGGTGATCGACGTAAGCGTCGCCCGTCACGTATACGAAATCGACCTCGCCCCACGCGCGCGCTTTGACGTCACTCGGGGATACGGGTAAAAATTCTTCTCTCGTTTTCATACCTTAAGAGTCCTTGATATAAGTTTTCGGGAAAGCAAATTCAAGCTTTTCGATTCGTTCCCCCGTAAATTAAACAATTTTTTCGGGATTTTACGGAAAGCTGCCATGAGTTTGTAAAGCAGCTTAATTCTTTACAAAAGCCGACGAGGCTTTATATTTGGATTATAACGTAAATCCGTCGAGCGACACCTCTTTTTGCTCACCCGTCTGCATATTTCTGAGCTGAGCCTTTCCGGCGTCAATCTCGGAGTCGCCTATTATAAGAGTGTAAAGAGCGCCTATTTTGTTTGCGTATTTCATTTGCGCCTTAAGGCTTCTGCCGACGATATCGCACTCCGCAATCTCGCCCCCTCTTCTGAGCCTTTCGACTATCGAAAGCGCGGAAAGAGCCGCCCTCTCGCCAAGCGAAGCTACGTAAAGCTTGGGAGCTTTTGCCTCAACCTTATCAAGCTCCTTTGCGCGAAGTGCGAGAATAAGACGGGTAATGCCCATACCGAAGCCGATACCCGAAAGCGCAGGACCGCCGAGGCTTTCAACAAGGCCGTCGTATCTGCCGCCGCCGCAAACGGTTGACTGAGCGCCGATACCCTCTGCGATAAACTCAAAAACGGCACCCGTGTAATAATCAAGACCTCTTACGATAGAGGAATCAACCTCATATTCAATACCCATTGCGTCAAGGCTCGCCTTTAAAAGCTCGAACTTATTTTCGCAAGCTTCGCAAAGATGCTCAACCGTTTTCGGAGCCGAGAGCGAAAGCTCGTGGCACTCGGGATTTTTACAGTCGAGAAGTCTGAGAGGATTCTTGCTAAGACGCTCACGGCAGGTGTCGCAGAGCTTGTCCTGACGGCTCTCGTAGTACGAAACGAGAGACTGTCTATAGACGGGGCGGCACTCCTTGCAGCCGATGGAATTCAAGTGAAGCTTGACGTTATCAAGTCCGAGTCTTTTGAAAATCGACGCTGCGAGAGCTATCGCCGTTGCGTCTGCCATCGGGCTTTCCGAGCCAAACATTTCCGTTCCGAACTGAACGAACTCGCGGCTTCTTCCTGCCTGAGGCTTTTCGTGACGAAAGCAGGAAATTATATAGTAATACTTAAGCGGCATCGGGTCGGAATATTTGCCGTTTTCGATAATTGCGCGCGCAACTGATGCCGTTCCCTCCGGACGAAGAGATATACTTCTGTCCTCGTCTCTGTCGGCAAAGGTATACATCTCCTTTTGCACAACGTCAGTCGTATCGCCGACGCCTCTTACGAAAAGCTCCGTATTTTCAAAGGTGGGAGTGCGGATTTCACCGTAGCCGTATTTCTCCGCTTCCTCACGCATTATTCCCTCAATATATCTCCAAAGCGGAGTTTCGTCGGGCAATATATCCATAGTTCCTTTAATTCTTTTAATCATTTCCGTCTTCCTTTCTGTGTGCCAAATCAAGTAAATATTTAAGCCGAGCCCCGTTGCCCTGCCATTCAAGAAGCCCTATCACCGCTTCAAATCCCGTTGCGGTGCGGTATTCCTTAAGGCTTGCGTGCTTCGGGCGGTTTAAGTGTCCCGAATTAAAGGCGCGCTTAAAGGTCGCCCTCTCTTCCTCAGTAAGCTCTTCTTCGATTTTTAAAAAAGCGCGCGCCTGTGCCTCTGCCGTTACGTATTCAAGAGCCAGACTGTTAAGCTCCTTCGGCTTCTGTACTCCGCCCTCAACGAGTATTCTTCTTACGTAGAGCGAGTGCCTTGCGTCGCCAATATAGGCAAGCGCCATCACTGACGGGGGCGCGTGCCGCTTCGTTTCTGCTTGCATATTTATCTCCCGGACATATTTATACGGCTATATTATATCATAAAGCTTTACTAAAATCAACACCGCCGCGATAAAATATTTTTCAAAATACTTGAAAATATTTTTTTATTTGCTATAATAGAAGATAGGATAAAATGGCAAAAATGCTGTCAGGTGAATTATGAGTGGATTTGATTACATCAAAAGAAATTACGAGGGGCTTCTCGAAGAGATAGAAAAGCTCTCGGCGGAGATTGGCACAAAAGCGCCGACTCTCGTTTCGGTGACGAAAAGCGGAACTGACGAGGAGCTTCTTGCTCTTGCCGCGGCAGGTGCCGTTGATATCGGAGAAAACCGCCCCGGTGAAGTTAAAAGACGAGGCGAAATTTTAAGGGCAGCAGGCTTTTGTCCGAGAATGCACGAGATAGGCTCGCTTCAGACAAATAAGGTTAAGCTCATTATCGAAGACGCGCATCTTGTGCATTCGCTCGATTCGGAAAGGCTTGCAAAGGAGCTTAACAAAAGGGCGGCTGCAATAAACAGAACTCTCCCGGTGCTTATCGAGATAAACTCGGCGCGCGAGGAGCAAAAGGGCGGAATTTTACCCGAGTCGGCGGAGGAATTTTTAGCAAAGCTTAAGGAATATCCCCGCCTTAGCCCGAGAGGACTTATGACTATGGGCCCGCTTTCAGACGAGGGCGAGGACTTAAGGACTTATTTCAGGGAAACGAAAAAGCTTTTTGATAAGCTGACACCGTATTTTGATACAGACGCACCGACGCTTTCAATGGGTATGAGCGACAGCTACAGAGTGGCTATAGAGGAAGGCTCGACACTCGTGAGAGTGGGCCGCAGACTTTTCGTAAAATAAAGGAGAAAATATATGTTTGAGAAAATCAGAGAAAAGCTTTCCAAGGTTGCAAAAAACGAGGAAGAGGAAATAGTTTTCAAGAAGCTTGAGGAAGATACGCTTGAGCTTAAAAGCGGCATTGAGCACCCCGTATATGACGAAGAGGAAGAGGCAGCCGAACCCGCCGTAAAGCCGAAAAATAGCTATCTTGAGGGCGGAAATATCGAGCTTAAGGTTATAAGACCCGAATCTATCGGTGAGGTAAGCGATATCGCAGACCACCTCTTGCGCGGCTGCACGGTTGTTTTAAATCTTGAGCTTCTCGACAAGGAAACTATAACTAGAATGCTTGATTTCCTTCGCGGAGTTGCCTACACCATTGACGGAGAGATAAGCCACGTTTCAAAATCAACCTACATAATAACCGCAAACGGCATTGATATAAGCGACAGTATATAAAGTGGAAGCGGTTTTTTACGTAATAGCGGCAATAGTTGCAATAACGCTTGACGTTTGCTCATTTGCCTTTCTTTTAAGGGCTGTTATGCCGCTTTTCTGCGACGTCGAAACGAACAAAATATACCTTTTCGTATGTCTTGTTACGGAGCCGATAATAATACCCGTGAGGTTTATTCTTGTAAAATTTAACCTTTTGCAAGGCTCGCCTTTTGACTGGTCGTTTACGATAACTTATCTTATTCTGGCATTCATACGCATTATGTTGCCCGTAATCTAGGCAAGAGTGACGGGAAATCCCGCTAATTCTTGCAAGTCAGGAAATGAAAATGAAATTTGATTTTAAATTTACGAAAAAAAAGCTCGGAAAATGGCTTCTTTATTTCGGCATAATCGCACTTGGCATAGTATTCGACCAGGTGACGAAATTTCTTGCCACAGAATATTTAAGCACTGACCGCAAGCCCTCAAAAACGATAAATATTATCGGTGATTTTCTGAAGCTTCGCTACGCGGAAAACACGGGTATGGCGTTCAGTATGCTGAGCGACGCAAGATGGGTTTTTATGTCCCTTTCGATAGTTGCCATTCTCGGAATGCTCTTCTATCTTTTTTTTGCGAAGGACCAGAGCACGCTTTATACGGTTTCCGTTTCGATAATCCTTTCGGGCGGCGTCGGAAATATGATAGACAGAATTTTCTTAGGCTACGTCGTTGACTTCGTTAACGTCAAGTATTTTGCGGTTTTCAACGGCGCGGATACTCTCGTTTGCGTCGGCGCGGGGCTTTTAATTCTCGCGCTCTTACTTGATATAATCAAAGACGCAAAGAAGCTTAAGGCAGAAAAGACGGAAAAGGAATAATTCCTATGATTTTCAAGGTTGAAGCCTCCGACGTGGGTAAAAGGCTCGACGTCGCCGTGAGCGAGGCGGCAGGGCTTTCAAGAAGTGCCGCGCAAAAGCTTATTGGCTCGGGCGAGGTTCTAGTTTCGGGGCGCGCGGAAAATAAAAAATACACCGTCAAGTACGGTGACGAAATTGAAATTTCAATACCCGAGCCTACGGAATTGTCCGTCGAGGCGGAAAACATCCCCCTCGATATAGTTTACGAGGACAGTGATATCATAGTTATAAACAAGCCCTCGGGGCTTGTCGTTCACCCAGCGCCCGGGAACTTTTCGGGCACGCTCGTTAACGCGCTTTTATATCACTGCAAGGATTCCCTTTCGGGTATCGGCGGCGTTATGCGCCCAGGTATAGTTCACAGAATTGATAAGGACACCTCCGGGCTTTTGGTCGTTGCTAAGAATGACGAGGCACACGTAAAGCTTTCACGCGAGCTTGAGGCACACGGAATCGTGCGCGAATATCACGCGCTTGTGCGCGGAGGATTTTCCGAAACGCAAGGCACGGTTTCAGCACCGATAGGCCGCCACCCTGTTGACCGCAAGAAAATGGCGGTTATCCTTGGCGAAAAAGGCGCTGCAAAGCCCGCCGTAACGCATTATTTTGTAAATAAAAGTTATGGTGATATTACTTATCTCCGTTTAGTTCTTGAAACGGGAAGAACTCACCAGATACGAGTACATATGTCTTACAAGGGGCACGCGCTTCTTGGCGACGAGGTTTACGCAAAGACGAAAACCCGCTTTGAAAAGTTACACGCCCCCCTATTTGACGGGCAAGCGCTCCACGCAAAGCGCTTAACGCTTACGCACCCGAGAACTAACGAAAGAATGACTTTCGAGTGCGAGCTTCCCAAAAACTTTAAAAAAATGCTTGTTCTTTTGGAAGGAGAGATTTAAATGGGCATCTATAAAATAAAATTTACCTCGTCACTTGAAAAGCCTATGACGAGCGATACGGTAAACAAGTTTCCACCGCTTAAAAGAGTTTCCGTTCTTAAAGGCGAAAGATTCTCTTTTCAGGTGCTTCTCACGAATATTGACGAGTGCTTAACTTGGCGCGGTGTTACGGGAAGTGTTGTACTTTCGGGAGACCTTGCAAAGTACTCAAGCGTGCGCGACCTTGTTTACGTTCCGATAGCGCACCCCACGCTTCAGCACGATAAAGCTTGGTTTCTTGACGATAATTACGTATCTAAAAATCCCGGTATATTCCCCGATTTTTTACGACCCTTACATAGCGACGGCAGCGTTTTTATGCCGAACTCGCTTTTAACGACACTTTGGGTTGAGGTTAATATTCCGAAAAAAATCAAATCGGGCGAATACTCGCTCACAGTTAAAATAAACGTTCACGACGAGGAGGTTTCCGAGGAGGTTTCCATATCCGAATCGATTACGGTTGAGGTTATAAACGCATCTCTCCCCGACGACGAAATTTACTACACAAACTGGTTTCACTGCGACTGTCTTGCTTCATACTACAACGTTAAGACGTGGTCGAAAAGGCACTGGGAGATTATTGAAAGCTTTATGAGCGTTGCCAAGAAAAACGGCATAAATATGATTTACACCCCGCTTTTAACCCCACCCTTAAACACCGCTATCGGCGGTGAACGGCCTACGACTCAGCTCGTTGGCGTAAGGCTTGATAACGGAAAATACTCCTTCGACTTTACTCTTCTTGATAAATGGGTTAAGCTCTCTGATAAGGTTGGCTTCAAATACTTTGAGATAAATCACCTTTTCACGCAGTGGGGCGCAGGTCACGCGCCAAAGGTTATGGCAACGGTTGACGGCGAATACAAGAAAATTTTTGGCTGGGAAACCGACTCACACGGCGAAGAATACGTAAGATTTTTGCGCGAGATGCTTATGGCATTTCTTTCTCATATGAAGAAAAACGGGAACGACAAGCGCTGCTTCTTCCACATTTCCGATGAGCCGCGCGCAGGGCAAATTGAGTCCTATAGAAAAGCGAAGGAATCCATTGCCGATATCCTCGAGGGCTACGTAGTTATGGACGCCGTCTCGCACCTTGAATATTATCTTGACGGCACGTGCGAAAACCCCATTCCCGCAAACAACAGAATAGCTCCCTTTATCGAAGCAAAGGTCCAAAATCTATGGACTTACACCTCTTGCACGCAGGCAACAGGCGTTTCCAACAGATTTATCGCAATGCCCGGATGGCGAAACCGCTCCATCGGCTTCCAACTGTATAAATACGATATAGTCGGATTTTTGCACTGGGGCTACAATTTCTATTTTAATCAGCACTCAAAAAATCTTATAAATCCCTACGTGCAGGGCGACGGAGATTTATGGATTGAGCCGGGAGACGCTTTCTCAGTTTATCCCGATATGGACGGCACGGCGCTCGAATCAACCCGTATCGTCACGTTTTTTGAGGCTCTTCAGGATATGAAGGCTATGAAGCTTGCCGAAAGCTTTTACGGCAAGGAGCTAATCGTTAAGATAATTGACGAGGTTATCGGCTGCGACGTAACCTTCAAAGACTGCGCGACAAACGCAGACCAGATTTTTGAACTACGAGAGCGCATTAACGCTCTTATCAAAAAGGCAAAGAGATAAAACTCCTTATCAAAGGGAGCTACGCCGCAGGCGGTGAGTCAAGCTTGACTCGTTAATTTAGTTACAAAAAAAAGAGAACAAATCGGTGATTTTACAGCCGAAATGCTCTCTTTTTTTATTTACTTTACGCAAAATTCAAACAATGCTGAGCATAAAGCGCTTCAGCTTATATTTCCACGGGCTTTGCGAACTCGTTTTTGGGTATTGGGCAGGTGTAGCCCTCTTTCGTTGCTTTAGCAAATTCTGCGCGTGCTTCGGCTAAAATTTCAGGAGCCTCAAAAAGCTCTATTGCCGTAGCGGCAATAATTTTTCCTGCGGAAATAAGTCCCTTGTGGCCTATCGAGGATTTTCCCATAGAAACGTTTTGCCAGGAGTGGCCGGGTGAGCCCGAGGCAAAGCAAACCGTGTTAATCTGCGCCGTGGGTGTTTGCCACGAAACGTCACCGACGTCGGTTGAGCCAGGCTCGAAAAAGTCACCGCTAAAAAGAGGCGCGATAAAGTCGTTAAGCGCTTTTTTGCCGCCGTCTGAAAGCTCTTCTACGAGAGCCTTCGCTTCTTCGTTATATTTTGCTGAAGCAGTCGGGAGCCCGTAGCTTTCGTAAGTTGCCTTTAAGGATTTTGCAAAATCCCATTCCCCGTCGGTATAGCTTGCTATGCCTACCTCATTCATATTCTTATAAAAAAGCGCCTCGAGGGTATAGTTTGGAACGGTGTTTGAGCAGCCGTCGATAAACACGCGCTCATAAGAGGTTTCCGTCATCATTGCCGCACCGTCTGCGATTTTATCAACGCGAGCCTGAAGCTCAAGCGTGTCGGAAACCTTAAGAGAGCGCGTCATATAAAGAGCAGATGCCGTAGGCTGAACGACGTTTGGTGAAAATCCGCCGCCGTCAATTATCGCGTAGTGTATACGCGCGTCGGGCTTTACGTGCTCTCTTAAATACTGAACGCCCGTATTCATAAGCTCAACCGCATCAAGAGCGCTTCTTCCGTTTTCGGGATCGCCTGCCGCGTGAGAGGCAACACCGCGGAATTTATAAAGCACTTGAATGCAGGAATTACACGTTCCCGAAACGACCTGATTTACGTCAGACGGATGCCAGGTGAGTGCCGCGTCAAGCTTTCGCCACTCGCCCTCCTTTGCCATAAACGCTTTTCCGGCGCCGCCCTCTTCGCCCGGTGTTCCAAAGAATATAACGGTTCCCGGTTTGCCCGTCTTACGTAAATATTCCTTTACACCGTAAGCAGCGGCAAGAGCTCCTGCGCCGAGCATATTGTGTCCGCAGCCGTGGCCGTTTCCCAAAGGCTCCAGCGGCTCTTTTTCTGCCGAAGCGCCCTTTTGCGAAAGTCCCGAAAGCGCGTCAAATTCGCCTAAGATTCCTATAACAGGGCTACCCGTGCCGAATTTTCCGAGAAAAGCGGTATCAATCCCCGAAACCTTTTCTTCTACCTCAAAGCCAAGCTCGGAAAGCAGCTTTACGTACTCAGCTGCTGATTTATATTCCTTTAAGGAAAGCTCCGCGTACTCCCATATTTTATCCGAGAGCGAGGTAAAAACCTCGCTTTTTTCTTCTATTGCGGATATTGCTATCTGTTTTAAATCTTTCATTTTTTCTCCTAATACATACGCCGCGAAAACTCGCGGCGTGTACTTGTAATTTTAAAGAACTTTACTTAGGAACTCCTGAAGTCGCGTATTCTTAGGATTTTTGAACAACTCTTCAGGCTCGCCCTCTTCGGCAATTATTCCCTCGTCAACGAACATTACTCTGTCAGACACCTCGCGCGCAAAGCCCATTTCGTGCGTGACGACAACCATCGTCATACCCTCGTTGGCAAGTGACTTCATAAGGTCGAGAACCTCGCCTATCATTTCGGGGTCGAGCGCTGACGTAGGCTCATCAAAGAGCATTACCTCGGGGTTCATTGCAAGAGCTCTTACTATAGCAATTCTCTGCTTCTGTCCGCCCGAAAGAGTTGAGGGGTAAACGTCTGCTTTTTCGGAAAGTCCTATTCTTTCGAGAAGCGCCACGGCATTTGCCTTGACGTTTGCTATTATAGTCTTTTTGTCATTTTCAATAGGAATAAGCTCGCTCTTTTCTTTCTTAAAGGCATTTGAAACAGAAGTCCAAAGGTTCTTTAATTTAGCTTTGCGAAGCGCGGCAAGCTGGATTTTAACAGGCGCAAGCATTATATTCTCAAGCACCGTTTTGTTGTTGAAAAGATTAAATTGCTGGAAAACCATTCCCATCTTCTGACGGGCAACGTTTATATCAACGTGGTTTTCCTTAAATATTTTCTTTATTGCTGCCTTGTATTCCTTGCCCTCGGCAATAGAAAATTTCTCGTTAAGAAGGTCCTCTTCCTTGATTTTTGCAACGGCAGCGCTGTCGCTCATTCCCTCGCTAATAAGCTTCTTATAGGTGTTTGACGCCTTGATAACATCCTCGTGAAGATAAGGATCAACGGGTGTCAAGAGCTTACCGTTCATCCAGACCTCTCCAAAGGTAGGAGTTTCGAGCAGGTTCATACAGCGAAGAAGAGTTGATTTTCCCGATCCTGATGCGCCTATAATCGACACAACCTCGCCCGACTTTATTTCAGTTGAAACGCCCTTCAAAACCTTAAGCTCGCCGAAATTCTTGTATATATTATTTACATTAAGCATATTTCATTTTCCTTTCGACGATTTTTAAAAGCTTCGAGAGTATGAAGTTAAGAACGAAGTAAATTACGCCTACGATAAGGAAACAAGCTATCGTTGCGTGTGTATTGCCGACGACGAGCTTGTATATCGTCATAAGCTCTCCGACAAAGAACGTTGCCGCAAGAGAGGTTTCCTTTATTATCGTAATAAACTCGTTGCCAAGCGCGGGAAGAATGTTTTTAACCGCCTGAGGCAAAACTATGTCAGTCATAGTGGTAGTTCCGTTAAGTCCGAGACTTCGCGCGGCTTCCGTCTGTCCCTTGTCAACCGCGGAAATACCGGAACGGATAATCTCCGAAACGTATGCCGCGCTGTTTAAAACGAGAGTTACCGCAACGCTCACGAAGTCGTTTCCGCCAAGGAACGGAAGAAAAAGCGGTACTATAAACACACCTATGTAAAGCTGAAGAAGCATAGGAGTTCCGCGTATAATTTCAACGAAAGCCGTTGAAAGCCAGGCAAGCGGCTTGATTTTGCTCATTTTTATAAGGCAGATAACCGCGCCGAGTATAGTACCGAAGAACACGGCTATAAAGGACAGGTAAAGAGTATTGAAAAGACCTTCTATGAGAAAGCTTTTCCAATATTTAGCAAAAATCTCCGCCATATCCTTAAGAATTTTAACTAAATAATCCAAAGGGAAATCCTCCAAAATTTCTTATAAACGATAGTATGAGCCGCCGCAAAAGCGGTGGCTCATATTTTAAAATGCAAGGCTTATCACTCAGTGATTTTGTTACCGTTTTCGTCGTAACCAAGCTGGTCTGCGGTCTTAACCTCTGCGTAAATCTGGCAAGCCTCGTACCAGGAATCGTAAATGCCGGATGCAAGTGCCTTTGCAAGAGCTGCGTTAACCTTTTCAAGAAGAGCAGTATCTGCCTTGTTAAGAAGAATTACGTTGTTCTTGTAAAGCTCGTCAACCTCGAAGTAGAAGTCGGTGAGAGCAACGCCGCCGTTAGAGGATGCAACGAACGCTTCGCCGTTACCCTTTGCACAGGCAAGAGCGTCAATCTGTCCTGCTTCAAGAGCTGCAAAAGCATCGTTAAGGCTCTCGTAAAGCTTGATTTCTGCGCCCTTGGTTACAAGCTGCTCTTCAACGAGGATTTTCTGAAGAGATGCGCCCTGCGCGCCTATCTTCTTGCCGGTGAAATCGCTGCTTGAATTAAAGGTAGTGCCTGCTTTTGCGATAAGAACCTGGTCGCTTTCATTTTCACCTGCTACGTAGTAGTCGGAAATGAGGTAATACTCTGCGCGCTCTGCAGTCCAAGAGAAGCCGGAAATAGCAAGGTCTGCCTTGTTGGTGTCAAGAGCTGCGGTACAAGCGTCAAAGGACATAGGGGAGATAACGAGCTTCATATTAAGCTCCTTTGCAAGATACTTTGCAAGAAGAACGTCGAAGCCTACGTACTTGTCGTCACCGTCTTTAGCGAGGTCAACGAATTCCATAGGAGCGAAGTCGGGGGACATTGCAACCGTGAGAGTTTCGGTGCACTTGGAGTCGTCAAATTCAAGCTCCTCAGCGTACTTATCGTAAGCTGCGCTCAAGCTGTCGCCGCCGCAAGAGGTGAATGCAAGCATTGCGCAAACGAGGGTTGCGAATGCAAGAATAAGTGAGATAATTTTTTTCATTTTGTTTTCCTTCTTTCTGTGGGTTTTGCCCGTGTGTTTTTGTGATGTCATAATTATACATCTTCTTTTGCATAATGTCAAGCATTTTTTGAAAAATAATTCACTTTTGTTGCGTTTTTATTCATATACAATTTTCGAGAGGAGTTTTTTGTATATTTTGCACAAAAAACTTGACTTCTATATTATTTTTCGCGCGCGAAAAATATTTTAGCGAGAGATTTTTTATCTTTTGTTTTTGTGAATTTCAAAAAAATATGCATATATGCAAGTTTATGCATTGAATATTTATTCATTTTATGCATATTGATTTTGGCGTAAAACTGTGATACAATATATATTGATTAAAAAATGAAAGCGAAATCCTATTAAATGATAGCACTTTCCGTATCTGACGTCGGGCTTTCTTTCGGAACCGACGTAATCCTCGAGGGCGTTTCCTTTTCCGTAAACGACGGCGACAGAGTTGGCGTTGTCGGTGTTAACGGCGCAGGAAAGACCTCGCTCTTTAAAATAATCGCGGGCGCTTACGAAGCGGACACGGGCGCGGTTTATATACAAAAGGGACATACAGTCGGGCTTCTCGAGCAGAACCCCGACCTTTCGGCTTTGCCGGGCGGAGCAACGGTGCTTGAATATATGTATACCGCGTTTCCTTCATTATTAAATAAGGAAAACGAGCTTTCGCGGCTTGAAGCGGAAATCTCAAGAAAAAGCGCCTTGGGCGACGACGGCGAGGCTGTGCGCCTTGCGGCAAGGCTTGACGAGGAAATGCGCGCGTTCACCGAAGAGGGCGGACTTGAATTCCGCGGAAGATGCCGCTCGGCGCTTCTCAGGCTCGGCTTTGACGAGGATATTATAAATAGGAAGATAAGCACGCTTTCGGGCGGACAGTACACGCGCCTGTCACTCGCAAGACTTCTTGCAACGGAGCCCGACATACTTATGCTTGACGAGCCGACAAACCACCTTGACATTGACGCGCTCACGTGGCTTGAAAGCTTCCTCGCATCTTACAAAAAGACCGTTATTATAATTTCGCACGATAGATACTTCCTTGACAAAACCACGTCGAAAACTCTTCATATTCAAAGAGGCAGGGCCCGTCTTTTTCCCGGAAACTACACCGCGAGCCGCGAGGCGCAGGAGGCGGAGGCGGCATCTCTTGAAAAGCGCTACCGCGAGCAACAAAAGGTTATCGCAAGAATACGCGCGAATATCGAATTCCAGCGCCGCTGCAACCGCGAGCACAATTTCGTTACGATACGCTCAAAGGAAAAGCAGCTTGCGAGAATGGAAAAAATTGAGCTTGCGCCGAGACCTGAAAAGGATATAAGACTTTCCTTTGCAGAAGACGAGGTTACGGTAAACGACGTGCTTGAAGTAAAAGAGCTCGCCTTCTCATACGGCGATAAGCCACTTATCGAAAATCTTTCGTTTCTCGTAAGACGCGAAGAGAGAGTTATGGTGCTCGGGCCTAACGGATGCGGAAAATCAACTCTTATGAAGCTTATAAATTCGCGCCTTACGCCCAAGTCGGGAAAAATCTCACTCGGATACAATATAAAGATAGGATATTACGACCAGGAGATGCGAAATCTCTCGAATGAGGGAACTGTTTTCTCCGAAATGCGCGAGGAATATCCCGACAAAACAGACCTTGAGCTTCGCTCAACGCTTGCCCTGTTTCTCTTCGGAGAAGACGATATGGACAAGGAAATTCGGGCACTTTCGGGCGGTGAGCGCGCAAGGCTTACGCTTGCGAAGCTTATACTCAAAAAGGTGAATCTCTTGGTGCTTGACGAGCCGACGAACCACCTTGACGTTGGCTCGTGCGAGGCGCTTGAAAACGCGCTTCTCGCCTTTTCGGGCACGGTAATTGCCGTTTCTCACGACAGATATTTCATAAACAAAATCGCAACGCGCATAATAGAGCTCGACAGAATGCGCGAATACGGAATGCTCGACTATTCACTCGAAGAATACGATAACGCCTTTGACACCTATCTTCTGCTTCGCGAGAAAATCAGACAAAGCACAGCACCCGAAGCGCAAAAGCCAAGCTCCTCAAAGGAAGACTACGAGAAAAGACGGCGCGAAAACGCCGAAAGGCGCGCCGAGGAAAAGAAAATTGAGCGCGCAAAGGCAAAAATAGAAAAGCTTGAAGCGGAGCTCACAGCGCTTGACGAGGAGCTTTTCGGCTCTGCCGCCTCCGACTACGTGCGCGCCGCGGAAATTGACAAAAGAAAAACCGAAATCGAGGAAGAGCTCTTAGGGCTTTACGAGCTTGTTATGTGAATTTAAAAAAATATCTTGACAAACCGAGAAAGCTTTGGTAGAATATTTCCATAAAAGCGTTTGAGCGAAAACCAGTACGCGATGTGCGAGTTTAAAGAGAGCTGTCGGTAGGTGCAAGACAGTGACAGAGCCGCGCCGAATTCCTTTCGTAAGCTGCCGATTGAAGTTTCAGTAGGTCGCGCCGGGTGCAACCGTTACATTGCAGGGCAATCAAGGGTAAGCCCTTTCGTTGCTTAACGAGGCAGGAGCAGCAATGCTTTTGCAAAAACGGAGTGGTAACACGGTAATTCGTCCCCGTATCAAATAGATACGGGGATTTTCTGTTGACACTCTTAAATATTTGTGATAAAATCTATAGATAAAATACAGTTAAGGAAATTTCTTTATGATTTGGTCAAAGGAAGAAACACTTTCACGAAACGAAATAGAGGCGCTTCAGCTTGAGCGTCTCAAGGAAACGGTAGCGCGCGTTTTTGAAAAGGTGCCCGCTTACCGCAAAAAAATGGAAGAGGCGGGACTTCGGCCCGAGGACGTAAAATCGCTTTCGGACCTCAAAAAGCTCCCGTTCACAACGAAGCTGGATTTGAGAGACAACTATCCTTACGGCCTTTTTGCCGTATCGCGCGACGAGCTTGTGCGAATCCATGCGTCAAGCGGCACGACGGGTAAGCCCACCGTGGTAGGATATACGAGAGGCGACCTTGAAACGTGGACTGAGTGCGTTGCGAGAATTGCCGCAATGGGCGGCGCTGACGAAAATGACGTAGCGCAGATTTGCTTCGGCTACGGAATGTTCACGGGCGCTCTCGGACTCCACTACGGACTTGAAAAAATGGGCGCCGCAATAGTTCCCTCTTCAACGGGAAACTCCGAAAAGCAGATAATGTATATGAAGGATTTTGGCACGACGCTTCTCGTTGCAACTCCCTCCTACGCATTAAGACTTGCCGAAGTTGCAAAGTCGATAGGAGTTGATCCCCAGCGCGACTTAAGCGTTAGAACCGCGCTTGTCGGAAGCGAGCTTCTCACCGACGCTATGCGCGAGGAAATGCACAAAATGTGGGGCGACGATATTCTTATCACCACAAACTACGGCATGAGCGAGCTTATGGGCCCCGGCGTGTCGGGTGAGTGCCTTGAGCACTCGGGAATGCACATAAACGAGGACTTCTTTATCCCCGAAATTATCAATCCTAATACGGGCGAGGTGCTTCCTGAGGGAAGCGAGGGCGAGCTCGTTATCACCTGCATAAGAAAAGAGGCGCTTCCTCTTATAAGATACAGAACGAAGGATATAACCAAGCTCTTCTACGAGCCCTGCAAGTGCGGAAGAAATTTCTGCCGTATGGCAAATCTTGCGGGAAGAAGCGACGATATGCTTAAAATACGCGGTGTCAACGTATTCCCGAGCCAGATAGAAGAGGTAATTCTTAGCGTTGACGAGCTTGGACCGCACTACGAAATAGTGCTTGAGCGCGAGGGATATCTTGATAAGCTCACCGTTAAGGTCGAGCTTGCAAGCTCAACGGACTCGTTCTCCGAGCTTGAAAGAATTAAGAAAGCAGTTCAGAGTAAGCTTAAGATAATACTCGGGCTTGATGCAAAGATTATGTTAGAGTCCCCCAACACGCTTCAGCGCTTTGAGGGCAAGGCAAAAAGAGTTAAGGACTTAAGAGGTATAAAAAAATGAGCAACAAGGTTATGATGCTCGGAAACGAGGCTATTGCAAGAGGCGCGTACGAGGCGGGTGTAAAGCTCTCCAGCGCTTACCCCGGAACACCGAGCACGGAAATAAGCGAATATCTTGCAAAATACGAAGAGGTTTACACCGAATGGGCGCCAAACGAAAAGGTTGCGGCTGAGGTTGCTATAGGCGCGTCGATTTCGGGTGTTCGCAGTATGGCTTGTATGAAGCACGTCGGACTTAACGTTGCGGCGGACCCGCTTTACACGTTCTCGTATACGGGCGTTGGCGGAGGCTCGGTTTTCGTCGTTGCAGACGACCCGGGACTTGCCAGCTCACAGAACGAGCAGGACACGAGAATGATAGGCAGAGCCTCTCACGTGCCCGTTCTTGAGCCTTCCGACAGCCAGGAAGCCAAGGATTTTATGAAATTCGGCTTTGAGTTATCCGAAAAGTACGACACCCCCGTAATCCTCAGAACAACGACGAAGCTCGCTCACTCTCAGAGCGCAGTTGAGCTTGAAGACCGCGTAGAAGTTACCGACAAGGAATACGTGCGCACACCGACGAAATACGTTATGATGCCCGCCTCCGCTATAGGCAGACATCTCGTCGTAGAGGAGCGCGAAAACCGTATGTCTTCCGACGCTAAGGATTTTCCCGTAAATAAAATGGAAATTTGCGACACGGATATAGGCTTTATTACCTGCGGTGTTGCTTATCAGTACGTAAAAGAGGTTTGCCCCACGGCAAGCGTTCTGAAGCTCGGACTTGTAAATCCCCTCTCACGCGAGCTTATAGAAAGCTTCGTTTCAAAGGTTAAAACGGTTTACGTATTTGAAGAGCTTGAGCCTCTTATCGAAGAGCAGGTCAAGGCTTGGGGCTTCAAGGTTCTCGGTAAAGAATTGTTTACAAGACAGGGTGAATACAGCGCAAATCTTTTGCGCCGTGTTCTTTACGGAAAGGACGAGGCGATATTCCCGAAAGCAGAAGTTCCCGCGCGTCCTCCGATACTTTGCCCCGGTTGCCCACACAGAAGCGTTTTCTCCGTACTCTCAAAGCTTAAGATTCACGCGTCGGGCGATATAGGCTGCTACACTCTCGGTGCGGTTGCTCCCCTTGGCGTCGTTGATACGACCATTTGTATGGGAGCCAGCATTTCCGCCCTTCACGGAATGGAAAAGGCGCGCGGAAAGGAATTTATAAAGAACTGGGTTTCTGTTATCGGTGACTCCACCTTCTTACATACGGGTGTCAATTCTCTTATAAACGCGGTTTACAATAAGTCGACTGAAACGGTTATGATACTTGACAACAGAACGACGGGTATGACGGGACATCAGGAGCACGCGGCAACGGGTAAAACCCTTAAGGGCGAGGACACCTACGCTATCGACCTTGCGACTCTCTGCCGCGCAATAGGCGTACCCCGTGTTATAGAAATCGATGCTTTTGACGTAAAGGGACTTGAAGAAGCCGTAAGAGAAAGCGTTTCGGGAAACGAGCTTACCGTTATTATCGCAAAAGCTCCCTGCGCGCTTCTTAAGGGACAGAAATTCCCGAACGTTTGCAGGGTTGATGCTGACAAATGCAAAAAGTGCGGCGCTTGTATGAAGATAGGCTGCCCTGCTTTGACTCGCGGCGCAGACGGAAAAGTAAAAATTGACGCGACTATGTGTAACGGCTGCGGACTTTGCAAGAATTTCTGCAAATTCGGCGCTATCGAAACGGCGGTGAGATAAAATGACGAAGAATATTATGATAGTAGGCGTTGGCGGTCAAGGCACGCTTTTAACCAGCAGAATTATAGGCAAGGCGGCTCTTTCAGCAGGTCTTGACGTTAAGATTTCAGAGGTTCACGGAATGGCGCAAAGAGGCGGAAGCGTCGTTACCTTCGTCAGATTTGGTGACAAGGTACAGGAGCCCGTAGTTGAAGAGGGCCAGGCAGACGTTATTATCGCGTTTGAAAGACTTGAGGCGCTCCGCTACGCGCACTTCCTCAAAAAAGACGGCGTTCTTATCGTGAACGACACCAGAATAGATCCTATGACGGTAGTTATCGGAGCAAAAGAATATCCCGAGGGTATTCTTGAAAATCTCAAGAAAAACCACGAAATCCACGCAATTGACGGACAAAAGCTCGCCCTTGACGTTGGAAATCCAAAGGTTTTAAATTCCGTCGTTCTCGGCTTTGCGGCAAGCTTTATCGGCTTTGACAAGGAGCTTTGGCTTGATACCGTTGCAAGCACGGTTCCGCCTAAGACAATAGATATTAACAAAAAAGCCTTCGAGCTTGGATATGAAGCATAGGCAAGAGTGAATAATCCGAACCCGCTCTGAACCCTTAATTTTCAGCGCTTACGGCTATCTCTTGCAAAGTCTTACTTGGCTGCTAAGCCTGGCACCAAAATCAACTTAAAATTAAGGCTTAAGAGTTCTTCTGAATTTTCGAGAGAGTAAATTTTTCGAAGAACGAGGTGAAAATTCGAGATAATATGCGGATATTATAAGAATTTTTACCGAAGTAATTTGGAAAATTTGCCTCTCTAAAACGAGTTTAGATTGTTTACTCTTGCCTAAAAGGGAGTATACTAAAAATGATTTGGAATAAAGAATGCGAATGTATGTCGCGCGACGAAATGACGGCGCTTCAGAGCGAAAGACTTGTGAAGCTCGTTAAATATATGTATGAAAAAGTGCCCTTTTACAGAAAGAAAATGGAAGCGGCGGGTGTTCTTCCTGAGGATATTAAGGGAATTGAGGATATTACTAAGCTTCCCTTTACCACTAAAGACGACCTCCGCGATAACTATCCCTTCGGTCTTTTTGCCGTTCCCAATTCCGAGATAGTAAGAATTCACGCGTCAAGCGGCACGACGGGCAAGGCAACCGTCGTCGGATACACGAGACGCGACCTCGACGTTTGGGCAGAATGCGTTGCCAGATGTATGACTATGGCAGGAGTAACGCAAGACGACGTTATTCAGGTAGCCTATGGCTACGGACTTTTCACGGGCGGCCTCGGAGCGCACGACGGAGCGCAGAAAATAGGCGCGACCGTCGTTCCTATGAGCACGGGCAACTCAAAAAAGCTTACCACTATGATGCTTGACTTCGGCGCAACGGCAATTGCCTGCACACCCTCCTATCTTCTTCACATTTCCGAGGTTCTTGAAGCAGAGGGCATGATAGATAAAATCAAGCTAAAATCCGCCATTTGCGGAGCTGAGCCCTGGACCGAAAAAATGCACAAGGAGATAGAAGCGCGCCTTAACATAAAGGCTTACGACATCTACGGACTCAGCGAAATTATGGGACCGGGTGTCGCTTGCGACTGTGAATACCACAAGGGACTTCACGTTTGCGAGGACCATTTCTTCCCCGAGATTTTAGACACGAAAACTCTCAAGCCCCTTCCCGACGGAGAGGTCGGCGAGCTTGCTTTCACAACTCTTACGAAAGAGGGCATTCCCTTAATCCGTTACAGAACCAAGGACTTGACGAGCCTTACGAGAACCCCCTGCGAATGCGGAAGAACGAGCGCGAGAATATCGCGCTTTAAGGGGCGCGCTGACGATATGCTTATAATCCGCGGCGTTAACGTATTCCCAAGCCAAGTCGAAGCAGCTCTCGTTGAGGTTGACGAGGTTACTCCGCACTATATGATGATAGTTGACAGAGTAAATAACCTCGACACACTTGAGGTCCAGGTTGAGCTTGAAGAAAAATATTACACTGACGAGGTCCGCGTTATCGAGGCGCTTAATAAAAAAATCGCGCACACTATACAGACGGCACTCGGAATTAACGCGAAAATTAAGATAGTTGAGCCTAAATCCCTCGTAAGAAGCGAGGGCAAAGCAGTTCACGTAATAGACAAACGCAAGTTATATTGATTTGGAGGATTTATCTATGTATGCAAAACAGTTAACGGTTTTTATTGAAAACAGAACGGGCAGACTCTCAGAGGTTCTCGGTGTTCTTAAGGATGCTGAGGTCAATATTCTTTCCTTAAGTCTTGCGGACACGACGGAGTTCGGACTTCTTCGACTTATCGTTGACAATGCCGCAAAAGGTAAAGAAAAGCTTACAGAAAACGGTTTTTCTTCTCTCCTTTCCGACGTTCTTATTATCGAAATACCCCACAAAGCAGGCTCGCTTCAGAGCTTCTTGAAGCTTGCGGACAAAAGCGGTGTAAATATTGAATATATGTACGGTCTTTCGATAGAGTCAAAAGACGCATATATCGTGCTTAAGGCTTCTGATAACGAGAAGCTTCTTGAGATTCTCGACGCAACGGGTGTCAAAACTCTTACCTGTGAGGACCTTAAAAACATTTAAGGAGCGAGAGGCACAAGCCTTATGATTATTGATTTTCACACACACGTATTCCCCGAAAAAATCGCTGCAAAGACTATGGAGCTTCTAAAGAGCAAGGGCGGAATTCCCGCTTTTTCCGACGGCACTGTGGCAGGGCTTGCCGACGCGCTCGCTAAAGCAGGCGCTGATATAGCCGTAACGCTTCCCGTTCTTACCAATCCCTTGAGCTTTGAGAGCGTTAACCGCTATGCAAGGGAAATAAACGAAAGATTTGCGAATGAAAAGCGCCGCATAATTTCCTTTGGCGCAATACACCCCGCTTGCGAGGATATAAGGGGAAAGATGCTGAGCCTTAAAAAAGACGGTTTTTTGGGGGTTAAAATCCACCCCGATTACCAGGAAACTTATATAAACGACGGCGGTTACGTAGAAATCCTCAACGAAGCCCGCGAGAACGACCTTATAGTTTTAACGCACGCGGGTGTCGATTTTGCCTACCCCGACGACGTTCATTGTACGCCGAGTCTTGCGAAAGAGCTTCTTCTGAAAGCTCCGCACAAAAAGTTTATTTTAGCGCATCTTGGCGGCAAAAAAATGCAAAATGAATTTCTTGAAGCCTTTGAAGACGACGAGGTTTATTTTGACACGGGATACATCTTGCGCTCGATAAACGAGGAAATTTTAAAAAACTGGCTTAGCCGTGTCGGCGCCGGCAGAATACTTTTTGCAACTGATTCCCCTTGGAGCGACATACGGGGTGACGTTGATATTCTAAACTCGTTTAATTTAGACGAAAAAACAAAAGAAAAGCTTTTCTCGGAAAATGCGAGAGGGCTTCTCGGAATATAGGTGACTTTATGGCATTTAATAAAAAAATGTTCGGCCTCGGAAGCAACAGGTCGATTATAAGAGAAATTTTTGAATACAGCAAAATGCGCGCGGCAGAAATCGGAAAAGACAAGGTTTTCGATTTCAGTCTTGGAAATCCGAGCGTGCCCGCGCCGAAAGAGGTTAACGAGACGTTAAAGGAGCTTCTTGACACGGAAAGCTCCGTATCGCTTCACGGCTATACCTCGGCACAGGGTGACGCGGGTGTGCGCGAGGCGATTTCAAACAGTATAAATGAAAGATTCGGCATAGCTATGTCACGCGACCTCATTTATATGACTTGCGGCGCGGCGGCTTCTCTCTCAATTTCTCTTCGCGCGCTCATAGAAGACGGCAAAGACGAGGAATGCATAGTTTTTGCGCCATTCTTCACGGAATACCGTGTATTTATTGAAAACGCGGGGGGGCGTGTCACAATTTCTACACCTCGCGAAAAGGATTTCCAAATAGATATTGCCGACCTTGAAGCAAAGATTTCCGAAAAAACGAAGGCGGTTATCGTCAATTCCCCGAACAACCCCTCGGGTGTAGTTTACTCAGAGGAAACCGTCAAGGCGCTTTGCGGCACGCTTCGCAAAAAATCAATCGAATACGGCCACCCGATTTACTTAATTGCAGACGAGCCGTATCGCGAGCTCGTTTATTCGGGCGTCACAGTCCCCTATCTAATGAACTGCTACGATAACACTATCGTTTGCTACTCATACTCAAAATCTCTCTCGCTCCCCGGTGAGAGAATAGGCTATATTGCGGTATCTCCCAAAACGGAAGAAGCCGAGAGCGTTTATCTTGCGATTTGCGGCGCCGGCCGTTCGCTCGGCTACGTTTGCGCTCCAAGCCTTTTCCAGAAGCTTATTGCAAAATGTATAAATGCAAAAGTCAACGTCGAGGCTTACCGCGAAAACCGCGACCTGCTTTACGATAATCTCACCGCATACGGCTTTGAGTGTGTGAAGCCAGACGGCGCGTTTTATCTTTTCGTCAAGGCTCCTGAGGGCGATGCTTACGCCTTCTATGAAAGAGCAAAGAAAGAGGAAATCCTCGTTGTCCCCTGCGATAACTTCGGAGTTTCGGGCTACGTAAGAATTGCCTATTGCGTAGACAAGAAAACCGTACTCGGCGCGCTACCAGGCTTTGCAAAGCTGGCGAAGCAGGCTTCGCAATGAAATTCGCCCGACAATCATGTCAATGAAATCTGCTCACGCAAATGAAATTTTAATAAAAATTGAGAAAACGGAGTTTTTCAACCTTAGTCTAAAATCAGATAATAGAGATGGTAGAGGTTAAAGTTAACCTCTACCTTATTTTTTGATTTGCGGTTTTTATAAAAAAGGTCGTAGGCGAAGTAAAGCTCTTGTTAAAGCTCCTCTTAAAGAACATAACTGCCCCATAAAACCGTTTTTTAACTTTAAGATAATAATTCGAGAAGTCCAATAGTAAAACTAAGCTTCAACTTAAACAAAAAACGTTTTGATGGTTCTTTTAACTAAAATGTTGAACTCCCCCTTGTCTATTTTTTACAAAAAAATTTAACGGCTCGTTAATATTGATAATTTGCATTGATTTTATTGCGCGCGTGTGATATAATTCCCATAGGTAATAGCGGTAAGTGCCGAAAGCGCTGAAAATTAAGGTTTCAGAGCAGGTTCGGATTATTCACCCTTGCCTAAAAAAATATATAATTTTTGAGGATAACCAAAATGAAAAACTCAAAGCGAATTCCAACTGAAAACGGAATTGAAAACCTTGCTTTCACCGAAAAGCGCGACGAGCTTAAACTTCAGAACAACTACAAAATTACGGGAATTTCAATTGCCGGCAACGACCTTGAGGGATACGAGATTGTAAGAGATAAATCAATAAAAGAATATAACGACGCGATTGAAAGACTCGAGAACTTCTTTTATTCCAACGTAGGCTATCGGCTTCCCATAGTTGAGCCTGCCGAGGCGGGCGACAAAACGATAAGCTTCGTTTCCGTTTCTAAGAATGAGGCTGGACCAAACGGCTTCCGCGTAAGAGTTGAGGGCGGAAATCTTCTTATAGAGTGCGCATATAACAACCTTTTCGATAAGGCGTTTGACGAGTATTACAACAATACCTTCATAGGCAAGATTGGCGAAATTAAGCTTGGCGACTTCACAGGCAAAACCGATATAAGCATTATAAGCTACGAGGATTTCGGAGCTGTCGGCGACGGCAAAACCGACGACCTTGCAGCTATAAGAGCAACTCACACTGAGGCTAACAGGACCGGACAGACAGTCGTCGGAACGAGAGGTAAGACCTATTACGTAGGTCCAACCTACAAAAACCCAGTAGACGTTATGACTAACGTTGACTGGAAGGGCTGCAAATTCATATTTGACTCAAGCGCTTTGACTAGAGAAAACCATGGTCACGTTTTCCGAATAGCTCAGAACACTCAAGACAAGGATACGTATATAACGGATGCCGACGACAGAATAATCGAGCTTAACAAGCCAGCGGAGCTTGGCGAGCCCGTTATCAAGGGTATAAGCCACGGTGACGGACAGACTGTGAAGCTTG
>JAZQRU010000035.1:0-6205 GCA_045629745.1 Eubacteriales bacterium | reverse complement strand
GAGGAGAGCATTAAGTTTGTAATGCGCGAGTATAAGCTTGGAAATATCAGCGGACACGGCGAAATTTACGGTCCTCTTTCGACTCTTATAAACGTTGATAAGCGCTACGTTGTCGCAATAGAAGCGGCTCTTGGCGCAAGCATCAGAAACATAGTCGTCGAGAGCGAGGAAACCGCAAAAGCGGGAATTAACGCGCTTAAGCGCGCAAATGCGGGCAGATGCTCGTTCTATCCCGTAAGCGCAGTTCGCCCGACTAGTGAAACGGACGAAATCCGCCGCGCAAAAAATATGCAGGGCTACGTGGGCCGTGCAGATACCCTCGTTAACTCCGATGCAAGATACCGCAATATTATTGAGTGGCTTCTTATGAGAACGCTCATTTTCGATAATATTGACAATGCCTCAAAGGTTGCAAAAGACCTTGGATACAAGGTTAAGATAGTAACCCTTGACGGACAGATAATTAACACGGGTGCCGTCTTTACGGGCGGTAGTGTAAGACGCGACAGCGGTATGCTTTCCCGTTCAAGCGAGATAGCAACGCTTACCGAAAGCGCAAAGGCTCTCGATAAGAAAATCGAGGAATGCAATTCGGCTCTTTCTGAAATTCAAGAGGAGCTTCGCGAATCTCAGGACTCACTCCGTCAGGCAGAGCAGGATAAAGAGCTTCTCTTGACTCTCTCTCGCAGTCAGTTTGCGGCGCTTGATAACGCAAACGCAATGTACGACGCAAACCTCAATATTATCGAGAAGCTTCGCGCAGACTTTGATAATCTTGAAAACCAGAAGGCGTCGGCAGACGACGAAATTTCAAAGCTCGGCTTTGAATATAAGGCAAACCTTGAAAGAATTGAAGCGCTTAAAGCTTTTAGAGCTAAAAAGGCAGAGGAGCGCGGTGTTATCGACGAAAAGTGCGACGAATATATACAGAAGTCAAACGAATTAAATATAAAGATAACCGAGCTTCGCAAGGACGTTGAAAACTGTGAAAGAATGTCGGACGACGTAGCTATCCGTATCTCCGACCTTGAAGCCGAGAAAATCAGTCAAAACGCGAGAATTAAGGAGCTTAGCACAAAGCGCGACGGTATCGATGCCTTGAAGCTTGAAAGCCACAAGGAATATGAAAGACTTGAAAAAGAGCTTGCTGAGCTTAATGCCGAAAGACGCGAGGTTGAAACCGGAAGCGACGAATTTGAGCGCGAGCTTAATTCCTTGCACGAAAAAATAAAAGAGAAAAGCTCAAGCCGTGATACCTTCTACGAGGCAATGATAAAGAACGAAAACCGTCTTAACGCATTGCTTCTTGAGCAGGATAAGCTTGGCTCAAAGCTTTACGACGATTACGAAATAACCTACGAGGATGCGATAGCGCTTAACTATCCTCCCGTAACTTCCGAAAACAGAGATGAGATAGCGGCAGTTCAGTCCTCTTGCAGATCTAAGCTCCGTCACATCGGTGCTTATAATCCTTCGGCTATTGAGGAATACGCAGAGATTAAAGCCCGTTATGAATCTCTCAATACACAGTATCAGGATCTTACGGATTCCTATGATAAGCTTATAAGCACCATAGCACAGCTTGAAGAGGAAATGCAGGTAAGCTTTGTTGAGGCATTTGAATCCATAAACAAGAACTTCGGTATAACCTTCAAGGAGCTGTTCGGCGGCGGTAATGCGGAGCTTTCCCTTACCGATCCTGATAACGTTCTCACCTCGGGAATTGAAATCAAGGCGGCGCCTCCCGGCAAGATTATCAAATCAATGTCGCTTCTTTCGGGTGGTGTGCAGGCATTCGTTGCAATTGCGCTTCTCTTTGCAATTCTTAAGGTTAACCCAACGCCATTCTGTATTCTTGAGGAGATTGAGGCAGCGCTTGACGAGGTTAACGTATATAGATTCGGTGAATACATAAAGCGCTTAAGCGACGAAACTCAGTTCATACTTATCACTCACCGCCGCGGTACTATGGAGGTAGGTGACAGACTTTACGGTGTAACGATGCCGCAAAGAGGTATTTCTCAGGCTATTGAGCTTAACGTTAATGAAATAGAAGGAAAACAGAAGGAGCTTTTGGATGGGGTTCTTTGACAAACTCAAAAAAGGTCTTTTTAAGACAAAAAACGCAATAGTCGGAAAGATTGACGATATATGCAAAAAATTCAGAAAAGTCGACGAGGATTTGTTCGACGAGCTCGAGGAGCTTCTCATTTCTGCTGATATTGGCGTGAATACAACTGAGGAAATTCTCGACGAGCTTCGCGAATTCGTAATCGACAACAAGATTAAGGATGCGGAAGAAATAAGAAACAAGCTTCTCTCAATGCTTCGCGAAATGGTTGGCGAGCACGAGCCCTTAAATCTTGAAACCAAGCCTGCCGTTGTGCTTATAATCGGCGTAAACGGCGTCGGAAAGACTACTTCTATAGGTAAAATCTCCCAAGACCTCAAATCTCGCGACAAAAAGGTTGTAGTTGCGGCGGCAGATACGTTTAGAGCCGCAGCAGCAGAGCAGCTCACCGTCTGGTGCGAGAGAGCAGGAGTCGATATTATAAAGCAAGCCGCAGGCGCGGACCCTGCATCCGTTGTTTTTGATGCGATAGGAGCCGCTAAGAGCCGTAAGGCAGACGTGCTTATAATTGATACCGCAGGAAGAATTCACAATAAGAAAAATCTTATGGATGAGCTTGCAAAAATTGACCGTGTTATAGCAAGAGAGCTTCCCGATTCTTCAAAGGAAACGCTCCTTGTTCTTGACGCAACGACGGGGCAGAATGCCGTTCTTCAGGCAAAGGAATTCAAGGAAGCGTCGAAAATCACGGGACTCATTCTTACGAAGCTTGACGGAACCGCAAAGGGAGGTATAGTTCTCTCAATTAAAAAAGAGCTTGGAATTCCCGTTAAGTTTATCGGAATCGGAGAGGGAATTGACGATATGAAGCCCTTTGATTCCGAGGAATTTGCAAACGCTCTTTTTGCAAGGGATTAAGGTGGAAAATATGCTTAACAGTAAACAACGTGCTTATTTGCGCTCACTTGCTTCAAGCCTTGACACTATTTTTCAGATAGGAAAAGGCGGTATCAGCGAGGAAACCTGTATACAGATAGCCGCGGCCCTCGAAGCACGTGAGCTTATAAAGGCAAGAGTCCTCGATAACAGCGGCTACACCGCAAGAGAAGCGGCGGAGCTTATAGCAGAAAATATTGATTGCGAGGTCGTTGCGTGCGTCGGCACGAAATTCATTCTCTATAAGGAATCAAGCAAGAAAAAGAGGATAGAAATTTAATGTACTCCGAAAAAGAGCTTGAGGCTCTCAAAGAGGCTGTCCGCGCCCGTCTTTCCGAAAAGCGCTTCCGCCATACCCTTGGTGTTGAAAAAATGGCGGCTTATCTCGGAAAATTTTGTCTAAAGAACAAAATACAGTCGCTTCGCGCAGCGGCGCTTCTTCACGATATAGCAAAGGAGCTTCCTACGGAAGAGCAGCTTGATTTAATCAAAAAGGGCGGAATAAGACTCACGGAAGAGGAGCTTCTTTCAGTTCCGACGCTTCATTCCTTTGCCGCGCCATATCTCATAAAGCGCGATTTTCCGAGATTTTCCGAAAAGGATATACTCCTAGCCTGCAAAAATCACACAGTTGGCGCACCCTCTATGAGTATTTTTGAAGAAATAATCTTTCTTTCGGATTATATAGAAGAGGGCAGAACGTACAAGGGCTCGGTTTCCGTGAGAAGCGAGCTTCTTAAATCTCTTTGCGCAAGTCGCGCGAAAAACCTGAAAGCGCTTCATTTTGCTACCTTTTCGGCACTGAATCAAACTGTAATCCATCTTGGAAATAAGAAAATGCCAATAAATCCTAAAACCGTATTGACAAAAATATCATTTTCAAGTAAAATTTAACTCAAATAAAAAGCCCGTAGGCGAAGAAAATAGAGATATATTTTTATATCGGGAGCGCCTATGAAAAAAATCATAAGATTTATTCTGTTTTTTCCGCTTTTGGCTTTGATAGTATCTCTTTTCTTCGCTTATTGCGAGGGAAAGGGCAAGAACTCTGATTTTAATACCTTTTCCTGTCTTGTTGCGGGATACGACGAGGCGGCGGAAAATACAGACGTTCTTTTCGTGATTTCCTACGAAAGAAGCAAAAACGAAATATCTTTTATACAGATTCCCCGTGACAGCTTTTCGGAATACCGAGGCTCTTACGGCAAAATCAACCGTATTTATTCTTTGGAAAGAGCTTCGGGTAAAAGCGAAGACGAGGCACTAAAGTGTCTTGCCTCTTCCGTTGAAGAATATCTCGGAATAGAGCTTGATGCCGCGGCGGCGCTTTCATTCGGAGCGTTTTCAAGACTCGTTGATATGATAGGCGGTGTCTATATAAACGTTCCCGAGAGCGTGGACCTGGTCTCGCTCCCGATAAAGCTCTCCTATGGAGAGAATCTTCTTTCGGGCAAGGAAGCGCTCGAGCTTGTAAGAGGAAGAAGCTCTTACCCAAACGGAGATCTCGGAAGACTTGATACTCAAAAGCTTTTCCTTGAAGGGCTTTTTCATACCGCGTTTGAAAGGCTTGATGCAAAAACGCTTGCAAAGCTTGTCTTAACGCGTGACGAAGAGGTTTTCGTGAGCGCGAGCCTCTTTGAGCTTTCGTCTTTCATTCTCTGCGAATTTAACGATATAAAGCACGCGAAAGTCGCGCTTTTAACTCTCCCCGGTGCCGCGTGTGAATACGGGGGCGCGTCGTATTACGTCATAAACAGAATGGCAGCAAGCGACGTTGTATCAAAATATTTAGGCGGCAATTTCGATAAAGAATATAAATTAACCGACGGGAAAAATTCTTTGATAAACGGTATGTACGAAAAAAGAATTACAAGCTACAAAGTATTTTCCGACGGTAAAACCATAGATATAAACGTAAGTTGAAAGGACTTTACAATGCAAAATCAAAAAGATTTCACTCTTAAGGGCGCAGACTCTCTCACTCTTGCAAAATTCGCAGTTGCAACACTTATAGAGAAAAAGGCGCTTGACGTAAGACTTTATTACGTAAAAGAGGAAAGCTCAATCACCGATTACTACGTAAACGCAAGCGGCAGATCCTCAACTCAGGTTGCATCTCTTGCAGACGAGCTAGCCTTTAAAACCGAGGAGCTTGACAGAATGCCGTTGAGAATTGAAGGCAGAGAGGGTAACGCTTGGCTTCTCGTTGACTACGGCGACGTTATCGTCAATGTATTCGATAAGCCCTCGCGTGAATTTTATAATTTTGACAGACTCCTTTCCGAAGAGGGAAGAGTTGATATATCGGATATCGAAGCCGAAATCGATAAAAAATTTGATATTACTAAGACAGAGGACTGAATAAATGAACTACAATTACACAGAGATTGAAAGAAAATGGCAAAAGGTATGGGACGAAAAAAATCCCTTTGAGGCAAAGCAGGATTTTAATCTCCCTAAGTATTACGCCCTCGTTGAATTTCCTTATCCCTCGGGACAAGGTCTACACGTAGGACATCCCCGCCCCTACACCGCCCTTGATATAGTGTCAAGAAAGAAGAGAATGCAGGGCTACAACGTTCTTTTTCCGATGGGCTGGGACGCTTTCGGTCTTCCCACCGAAAACTTTGCTATCAAGAATAAAATTCACCCTAAGGTAGTAACCGAAAACAACGTCAGAAGATTTAAAAGTCAGCTTAAGGCGCTCGGTCTTTCTTTCGACTGGTCGAGAGAAATAAACACTACGGACCCCTCTTACTATAAGTGGACTCAGTGGATATTCCTCCAGCTCTTTAAAAAAGGGCTTGCATATAAGAAAGAGGTTGCCGTTAACTTCTGTACCTCGTGTAAGGTAGTTCTTGCAAACGAAGAGGTTGTAAACGGAGTTTGTGAAAGATGCGCATCTGCCGTTATAAGAAAGGTTAAGAGCCAGTGGATGCTCAAAATAACCGAGTATGCGGACAGACTTGCATCCGACCTTGCAGGGCTTGACTACATAGAGAGAGTCAAAACTCAGCAGATAAACTGGATAGGAAAATCCAACGGAGCCGAGATAGATTTTAATACTACGGCAGGGGATAAGCTTCGCGTTTATACAACGAGATGCGATACGCTCTTCGGTGCAACTTATATGGTTATAGCTCCCGAGCACGCTTGCGTTGAAAAATGGCGTGCGCTTATAAGCAATTTTGATGAGGT
>JAZQRU010000034.1:0-3834 GCA_045629745.1 Eubacteriales bacterium | reverse complement strand
CTTGTCTTCCTAAGACCGCTTGGCCTCCGACTTAACTGCAAGACGGCATCCTCTGTGGCCCATCATAGGGTTAGCTTCGTGGAGGGAAGCTATGTTGCTCTTAATATCTGCAACGGACTTGCCCTGTGCCTTAGCGAGAGCTTCGATGTCTGCTTCCTCAGTGGGAACGAACTCGTGAAGAGGCGGGTCAAGGAATCTGATGGTAACGGGGTTACCCTCAAGTGCCTCGTAAAGCTTTTCAAAGTCGCCCTGCTGCATAGGAAGAATCTTATCAAGTGCAGCTTCTCTTTCTTCGAGCGTGTCGGAGCAGATCATTTCGCGGAATGCGTCGATTCTGTTGCCCTCGAAGAACATGTGCTCAGTACGGCAAAGACCGATACCCTCAGCGCCAAGCTCGCGAGCTCTTGCAGCGTCCTTAGGAGTATCTGCGTTTGTGCGAACCTTAAGAACGCGATACTTGTCAGCCCAAGCCATGATTCTGCCGAAGTCGCCGTCAACGGTAGCTTCGATAGTAGCGATAGCGCCGTCGTAGATCTTACCGGTAGAACCGTCGATAGAAATAACGTCGCCTTCGTGGTAGGTCTTGCCTGCGAGAACGAAGCACTTGTTATCCTCGTCAAAGTTAGTAATTGCGGAGCATCCGGAAACGCAGCAAGTACCCATACCGCGAGCAACAACTGCTGCGTGAGAGGTCATACCGCCACGAACGGTGAGGATACCCTGAGAAGCCTTCATACCCTCGATGTCCTCGGGAGATGTCTCAAGACGAACAAGAACAACCTTTTCGCCTCTTTCGCGCCAAGCCTTAGCATCGTCTGCGGTGAATACTATCTTACCGCAAGCAGCTCCGGGAGATGCAGCAAGCGCCTTTGCGATCTCGGTGGTAGCCTTAAGAGCCTTGGGGTCGAACTGGGGGTGAAGAAGAGTGTCAAGGTTTCTGGGGTCGATCATAAGAACTGCCTGCTTCTCGTCGATCATGCCCTCGTCAACAAGGTCGCACGCGATCTTAAGAGCAGCCTTAGCGGTTCTCTTACCGTTACGTGTCTGAAGCATATAGAGCTTCTTATTCTCAATGGTGAACTCCATATCCTGCATATCTCTGTAGTGGTCCTCAAGGATTCCGCAAACGCCAACGAACTGCTCGTAAACCTCGGGCATAATTTCCTTCATTGCGTCTATCTTGAGAGGAGTACGAACACCTGCAACAACGTCTTCGCCCTGAGCGTTCATAAGGAACTCACCCATAAGCTTCTTTTCACCGGTTGCGGGGTCACGGGTAAACGCAACGCCTGTACCGGATTCGTTGTTAAGGTTACCAAACGCCATCATCTGAACGTTAACTGCGGTACCCCAAGAATAAGGAATATCGTTGTCACGTCTGTAAACGTTTGCACGGGGGTTGTCCCAAGAACGGAAAACTGCTTTAACAGCACCGATAAGCTGTTCCTTGGGATCGGTGGGGAAGTCAGAACCGATCTTAGCCTTGTATTCAGCCTTGAACTGCTCTGCAAGAGCCTTGAGGTCGTCAGCGGTAAGCTCAACGTCCTGAGTAACGCCCTTTTCTTCCTTCATTTTGTCGATAAGCTGCTCAAAATATTTCTTACCAACTTCCATAACGACGTCGGAATACATCTGAATAAATCTTCTGTAGCAGTCGTAAGCCCATCTTGCGTTACCGCTTTTCTTAGCCATAACTTCAACAACCTCTTCGTTAAGACCGAGGTTGAGAATAGTGTCCATCATACCGGGCATTGAAGCTCTTGCGCCGGAACGAACTGAAACGAGAAGGGGATTTTCAAGGTCGCCGAACTTTTTGCCGGTGATCTTTTCCATCTTTTCGATGTTTTCCATAATTTCTGCCATTATGGAGTCGTTGATCTGTTTTCCATCCTCATAGTACTGTGTGCAAGCTTCGGTAGAAATAGTGAAGCCCTGGGGAACGGGAAGACCGATGTGCGTCATTTCAGCGAGGTTTGCACCCTTACCGCCGAGGAGATTACGCATGTCTTTGTTACCCTCTGAGAAGAGATATACATACTTCTTGCTCATTTTTTGTCCTCCAAATATAGAATTTTATTTTTTTCTGTGTTTTTTGCGGTGTCCGATAGTTTTTCTTTGTGTTTGCGCAACAAAAAAGCAGTAAAACCGCTTCGCGCGCGTACCGCAACCGTAATTATACCATATTAAAATAAAAAAATCTATAGTTTAGCAATAAAATGTTAAATACTTGGCATATTTTTACAGTTTGTTCACAATTTAACGAGTTAATATGATAGAATATAAGTATGAATGACGATTCACCTTGGAGATAGAATGAAAATAAATTATTTTTCTTTTGCCCATGTGCTTTATCTTTTGATAGCGGCAGGGCTTGTCGCGGGACTCTATTTTCTTTTCAGAAGAAAAGGCTTACGCGCACAGAGAGTAGCGGTGCTTTCGCTCGTTTTGATAAACGTAATTCAACACCTTTTCAAGCTTGAAATTTACCCGATGTACGACGGAGGCTTCAATTCGCTTTGTACAGCCTACAATATGTGCGCCCTTTTGATTCTTCTCTCGCCTCTTGCGCACCTCGTAAAATTCGCGCCGCTTCGCGATTTCGTTTACTATATAGGCGCGTCGGCAGGGCTCGTTGCCTTAGTCGTTCCTTATTGGAATATAGGCGACGATGCGTTTTCGGGCGAATTTATAAGATTTTTTATTTGCCACGCGCTTCTTTTGGCAAGCTCGCTTCTGCCTCTTCTTTTCGGGCATCACAAAGCATCGTGGCGCCGTTGTTTTTTTCTCGGCATTGCCTTTTTCGCAGGTGTCGGCTTGATTATTCTTAACGACGTAATTGCAATAAAACTTGGTATTTACGGCGGACTTAGCGCGGAAAATCTTTACGAGAGCTTAAAAATCGCAAATCCGATATGGTCGTTTGGACCGCCCGAAAGCTTTTCTTTCGTGATAAGGATAGTTGACGTTTTCACACCCGACTTTCTTCTCGGCGACAAAACGGGCGCGAATCTCGTTCCGGTTTTTTGGTATTTTATTCCGTTTTATCTTCTTATTAGCTTGGTAAGCTTTACAGTCTTCGCCATTTGCGACAGAAGAAAATTCTTGCTCGATTTTTCTTCGTTCAAGGAAAGAATAAAGACAAAATTCTCAAAAGGGAATAAAGCATAATGAAAAACGGCGCGGATGCATTTTTTGCATCCGCGCTTCCGGTTTTGCAGAAGAAATCCGTAGAATTTTGAAAATTTGCCATTCTCACAAGGAAACCGGCTTATCAACGTAGGGAAGAAGCTCCGCAAAAACAAGAAGCGTATTTGCAAATCCCGCCACTCCCTTGACTTTTAAAAAGCTTTGTGCTAAAATATATCGTGCTTGGCAAACTGCAAGCGAAAAAAACAAAAAATGAATAAGCCTGCATAGTTAAATGGATATAATAAACCCCTCCTAAGGGTTAGTTACAGGTTCGATTCCTGTTGCGGGTGCCATAAAAATAAGGTCTGCCCTTGTGGCAGGCCTTGTTTTTATGGTATCCATCGGAACGAACGCGCTGAAGGCGCAGTTCGCATACCGCCGAGGCGGTATATTGCGTCGCGCGGAGATAAAAGCATTCCTTGGAATACCCGGAACGAATGGCAAAAATCCTATCCCGCACAGCAAATTCCTGCTGGGAGTGCCAAGCACGCTAAAAAGCGTGCTTTTTCATTTTCGCAAGGTGGGGTTCCCACTTCGCGAAACTCTCCGAGAGGGGTTAAATTGTCGCGTGAGGGCAATTTGACTCCTTTTTTATTTTGTTCTTTAAAATCATGTTTTTCGGCACTTTGTGTCCTTTATTTTTAG
>JAZQRU010000033.1:0-8973 GCA_045629745.1 Eubacteriales bacterium | reverse complement strand
TCTTTTTTCTTTTTTGTGAACTAAATGGGGTTCACTTCATTCACTCGTCTTTTTTATAATTAGATTATAAACAACTCATCTTTAAGACTCTTATATAGCTTATCAAGCTCTCGTTTCTTGTTTAAATAAGAAAGACTTACCCTGACGGTGCCGCCGCGCTCCGTACCTAATCTTTTATGAATAAACGGCACGCAGTGAAATCCGCTTCTAACAGCAATTCCGTGTGAATTGAGCCTTGTGGCAATGATATGAGGAGGAATTTTATCGTGAGTAAATGAGATTATACCGGAGTTGCCGCCAAAAATACGAATACCGCCGATAGATAAAAGCCTGACCTTTGCTTCTTCCGTAAGAATCTTAAGCTTTCTTTCTATTTCGACATCTCCAAGCTCCATTAAAAATTCAAGCCCTGCGTAAAGCGAAGCAATTGCAGGAGTGGGGAGAGTACCGGCTTCAAAATGCTCCGGGAGCGCACTTGGCATAAGTGGGTTCATTGATTCGCTTCCGCTACCTCCCTCAATAAAGCTATCTCTAAACTCTTCGTCTAAAAATACCGCGAAACCCGCGCCTTGAATTCCGAAAAGAGCCTTATGTGAAGGCGCGCAAAAGACGTCAACCTTATAACTTTCAAGATTGATTTTTCGATGGCCGATGCCTTGAGATGCATCAACTATAAGCTTCAAATTATATTTCTGCTTAATTTTATATAGCGTTTCTAAAGAAATCTCTTCGCCCGTTACGTTAGATGTGATGCTCGCTATAATACATGAGGTATTTTCCTTAACAAGTCCCTTTATCTCGTTTTCAATGTCACCTTCGGCAGAAAACACACTGTATTCAACACCGCGTTTTTTTAAGGCAGTAAGAGGTCTTACAACAGAATTATGCTCAATATCTGATATGAGAACGTGAGTGTTTTCTTTTACAGTTGTCTTTATAGCTAAATTCAAGGCATAGCTTGCATTAAGTGTGAAAACCACGTTTTCAGGTGTGGAATAATTCAGATATGATGCTATAGCCATCCTTGTTTCATAAATTTTTTCACTGCTTTTAATCGAAAAGAGATGCGCACTTCTTCCCGGATTTCCGCAATACTCTTTAACGCATTCGTTTAATTCTTTTATGACGCACTGAGGCTTTGGGAAGCTTGTCGCGGCATTGTCAAGGTATACCATAATTAACCCTTTTCTTCGCTATAAAGAGAATAGTTGATTTTTTGTTTTTTCAGTTCCGCAACTGCATCCAAAAAATACGCGCTTGGGAATTCTATTCCGTATTCACAACCGACGTTTTTTAGAGATGAGTCTACCTTTATGAGCTTTGACTTTATTCCTATGCCCAAAAGCGTTTTTCTAGCCTTTAATGCATAAGTGACGGAACCGACAGTTATCGTCGTTTGTTTCATCCGCAAAACTCCTTTCCCGGCACTTAAAGATTAAGTGCAATAACAGTTTATGAAAAAAATATTAAAAGTTTCATAAAATACTAGACTTTTGGGCACTTTTATGTTATACTAATATATCAATTGGAGTTATTATGGATATTTATACTTTTAAATCGGATCACCCATACGGTGCAAATACATACGTTATAAGCGATAGCGGAGAATATGCTATAATCGACCCTGCCGCCTCTGTCAAAAAAATCCTGACATCTCTTGATGCAACAATTAAGGATTTTCGATATATTATCCTGACGCACGCGCACTTTGACCATATCCTTTGTATTGACGAGTGGCAACAGAAGACAGGAATTCCCGTAACTGTTTCAAGCCTTGATGCGCCTATGCTAAGAGATTCGCATCTTAACTGTTACGAGTTCTTTTTCGGTGAAAAACGCGGATATTTTGGCGACATTTCGCTTGTGAACGATGGAGATACGCTTCCGCTTGGCAAGACCTTTCTCAAAATTCATCCTGCTCCCGGCCATACTCCAGGCTCTATACTTATTGAAGAGGGAAAGAGCTTATTCGTTGGCGACACGGTTTTCGCAGGACAAGCTTACGGAAGATGTGATTTACCCGGCGGAGATTTTGAAAAGCTCAGAGTATCTATAGAAAAAATACATCTTTTCCCGCCCGATACAGAGGTTTATCCCGGACACGGAGAAAAAACAAAAATTTCAAAAGTAATACGCTTCTAAAAGAGGATTATATGGAAGAATTAAAGAACAATTTTATTCACGACATCATTGATGCCGACCTTCTTGAAAACCCGGAATTAAAAATTCATACCCGTTTCCCCCCCGAGCCTAACGGATACCTGCATATAGGTTCTGCAAAAGCGATTTGGATAAACGCAATGACAGCTAAAAAATACGGCGGTCTTTTTAACCTTAGATATGACGACACAAATCCTTCAAAAGAAGACGTTGAGTACGTTGACAGTATTTATGAGGACTTAAAATGGCTCGGATGCGAACCAAGCGGCGGTATTTTTTACGGCTCTGATTATTTTGATAAATGCTATGAATACGCTGTTAAGCTTATAAAAGACGGAAAAGCGTTTGTTTGCGATCTTAATGCAGACGAAATGCGCGCATACCGAGGAACTCTCACCGAGCCCGGTAAAGAAAGCCCTTACAGAAACAGAAGTGTCGAAGAAAACCTTGACCTTTTCGAGAGAATGAAAAACGGTGAATTTGAAGACGGCGCGAAAACTCTCCGCGCAAAAATAGATATGTCTTCCTCGAATATGAATCTTCGAGACCCTGCTATATACAGAATAGTTCATACCTCTCATCACCGTCAGGGTAACAAGTGGTGCATTTACCCTCTTTACGACTATGCCCATCCGATACAGGATGCGCTCGAGGGAATTACGCACTCGCTTTGCTCGATAGAATTTGAAAACCACAGACCGCTTTATGACTGGGTTCTTGAAAATATCGGCTTCACCCCAAGACCAAAGCAGCGCGAATTTGCGCGCCTTAACGTAACTCATACCGTTATGTCGAAGCGCTATCTTCGTCAGCTCGTAGAAACAGGACTTGTTGACGGATGGGACGACCCAAGAATGCCTACAATTTGCGGTTTAAGACGCCGCGGCTACACTCCTGAAGCAATTTTTGATTTCGTATCACGCGCAGGTGTTGCAAAGGCGTATAGCGTCGTTGATTATGAGCTTCTTGAGCATTGCATACGCGAGGAGCTTAACGAAAAGGCAGAAAGAAGAATTGCGGTGCTTAAGCCTATAAAGGTCGTAGTTACCAACTATCCCGAAAACGAGGTAGAGCATTTTGAGGTTCCCAATAACCCCGCGAAGCCTGAGCTTGGCACAAGAAAGCTTGCTTTCACACGTGAGCTTTATATAGATGCCGACGACTTTGCAGAGGTTCCTCCACCTAAATTCTTCAGAATGAAGCCCGAAGGCGAGGTTCGTCTTATGGGCGCTTATATAGTTAAATGTAACGAAATAATCAAAGACGAAGATGGAAATATCGTAGAAATCCGTTGTACAGCAGACCTTGAAACCAAAAACGGAATGCCTGTTGACGGAAGAAAAGTGAAGGGAACTATTCACTGGCTTTCAAAGGAGTTTGCGGAAAATGCTACCGTAAAGCTTTACGATTTCCTTTTTGATATTGAAAACGTTGCGGATATTCCCGAGGGAAAGACCTTTGACGACTATCTCAACCGTGAATCCGTTACCACTATTGAAAACGCAAAGCTTGAGCCTGCGCTTAAAAGCTCGGCTCCAGGTGAAAGATTCCAGTTTGTAAGATGCGGTTACTTCGTAAAGGATACGAAGCACGAAAACGTATTCAACAGAATTGTAGGTCTTAAGGACAGTTTTCCTAAAAATAAATAAAGTTTAACGGGCGGAATTACCGCCCGTTTTTGAAAATGATATGAAATTTAAGGATTTTATAAATAAGCTTCTATTCTTCGTTGCGGTGCCAAAATGCTCCGCTTGCGGTGAAAGGCTTTTACAAAGCGAGATAGCACTGTGCCAAAGCTGTAAGAAAAGCTATGACGCACTTCTCAGCTTTAATTGCTCTGTGTGCTCTCTACCGTATAACGAGTGCGAATGCTCAAACAAATTTTTGAAAAGCCATCACGTACGTAAGGTTTACAAGGTTTTCAGATATTTCCCCGGTGACGAGCCGCCGACGAATATGCTCATTTACAGATTAAAGCGCGACAACAGACACGACGTAGTGGATTTTCTTGTAAACGAACTGAAGACCTCTCTTTTGAACAAAAATATAAAGCTCGATAATACGATAATCACGAACGTTCCAAGAAGACGCGCTTCGGTAAGAAAATACGGCTTTGACCACGCAGAAGTCCTAGCTAAGTCGCTTTCTCGCGAAATAGGGGCGGAATATAAAAAACTTCTTGTATCACGCGCAAAGAAAGATCAGAAGAAAAGTCAGGGCAAGGAAGATCGACTTAAGAACGCAGAATTTGACTACAGAAGAAAAGCGCCTGATATTTTGGGTAAGAACGTTATAATCGTTGATGATATAATTACAACGGGTGCTTCGGTAGCTGCCGCTGCAACGCTCTTAAAAGGTATGGGAGCAAAGCGGATTTCCGCTCTTGCTATTGCCATTGCATACAGTGACGAGTATATTCCTTTCAAAAGGGAAAGGAAATAAAAAAATAAAAGGAAGATTCGCTTGAATCTTCCTTTTATTTTATATAGATTAAAATTAACCGATTTTTGCGTAGTTAATTTTGATACCAGGGCCCATCGTTGTTGCAACAACGCAGCTCTTGATATACTGACCCTTTGCAGCAGCGGGCTTAGCCTTGATAACTGCGCCAAGAAGAGTATTAAAGTTCTCAATAATCTTTTCTGCGCCGAAGCTTGCCTTACCGATGGGGCAGTGAATGATGTTGGTTTTATCGAGACGGTACTCGATCTTACCCGCCTTAGCTTCTAAAACAGCCTTAGCAACGTCAGGAGTAACAGTACCTGCCTTGGGGTTAGGCATAAGGCCCTTAGGACCAAGCACCTTACCAAGACGTCCGATAACACCCATCATATCGGGAGATGCGATAACAACGTCAAACTCAAACCAGTTTTCAGTCTGAATCTTCTGAACCATATCCTCAGCGCCTACGTAGTCTGCGCCAGCGGCCTTTGCTGCGTCTGCCTTATCGCCGCGAGCGAAAACAAGGGTTCTTACGGTTTTACCGGTTCCGTTAGGAAGAACGATAGCGCCTCTAACCTGCTGGTCTGCATGACGGGAGTCAACACCCAAACGAATGTGAACCTCAACAGTCTCATCAAACTTTGCCTTTGCAGTCTGGCATACGAGAGCAACTGCCTCGTTTACGTCATAAAGCTTGCTCTTATCAACAAGCTCAACACTTGACTTATACTTTTTTCCCATTTTAGCCATTATTCCGTCCTCCTATCACTCTTCTACAGTAACGCCCATGCTGCGCGCAGTACCCGCAACCATGCTCATAGCTGCTTCAATAGAAGCTGCGTTAAGGTCGGGCATTTTTGTTTCAGCAATCTTGCGAACCTGTTCTTTTGTGAGTTTTGCAACCTTAGTCTTGTTAGGAGTTGCAGAAGCAGTCTCGATACCGCAAGCCTTCTTGATAAGAACTGCTGCGGGGGGAGTTTTAGTAATGAAAGTGAAAGAACGGTCTGCATATACAGTAATGATAACAGGGATTATAAGACCGATATCGTTCTTAGTTCTTTCGTTGAATTCCTTGGTGAAGTTAGGAATTGAAACACCGTACTGACCAAGCGCAGGACCTACGGGAGGCTGGGGAGTAGCCTTGCCGGCAGGAAGCTGCAATTTAATATAACCGGAAATTTTCTTTGCCATAATTATATACCTCCAAATGTGGTGATTGAATCGGGATAATTAAGTAAAAAATTTTATCCCTCCCACGATGCTCCTAAACGGAGCTTTGCATAGCAGAAAATATTATTCTGCGAGTTTGACGTCCTTAGAATCTATCATCATAGGAATGTCACGTCTTTCAGTGGCAACAAGAACAACAAGCTGCTTCTTATCTTCACTGACAGTCTGAACTGTACCCGAATATCCCTTGAAGGGACCGTCGAATACTTCAACCCTATCTCCAACCTTGAATGCGGGCTCTTCAACACGTTTTTCAACGTTGAACTGTTCGATTTCCGCATCGGAAAGGGGAGTAGGCTCTGAGCCGGGGCCAACGAAGCCCGTAACGCCCGTAATGTTTCTTACAACGTGCCAGCTTTCGTCAGTCATTGTCATTTTGATAAGAACGTAACCCGGAAGAAGCTTGTTTTCAACAATTTTCTCCTCACCCTTATCGTTGGTGACAACGCTTGTTTCAACAGGAACCTGAACGTCGTAAATAAGATGACCAAGGCCACGGTTTTCAACTATCTTTTCGATACTGATCTTGACCTTGTTTTCATAGCCCGTAAAAGTGTGAGCAACATACCATCTGGGACCGAGGTTTTTTTCATTGATATTACTCATAAATCTTTAATCAACCTATCCAAGAAGCGAAAGAATTAATGATCCAAGAGCAAAAAGTATCAACTATTGCTATAGCAACGCTCAACGCTACAACAGTAACGATAACGAGCTTTGTGCTTTTGCGAAGTTCATTCTTGGGAGTCCAAACAACTTTCTTAAGTTCTCCGACCGTGTCCTTACAGAACTTGCAAAGCTTTTTCCAAATTCTAACAAAGAAATTGGGCTTCTTTGCCGAGTGTTTGTTTTTTTGTTTTTTCTCAGGCTTAGCTTTTGATTCAGAAGCTTCAACTGAGAGATTTTTTTCATCAGCCATTGCAATAATCCTCCGATTACTTAGTTTCTTTGTGCAAAGTGTGTTTGCGGCAGAAACGACAATACTTGTTCATCTCAAGTCTGTCCGGATCATTTTTCTTGTTTTTGGTTGTGTCATAATTTCTCTGCTTGCATTCGGAACAAGCCAACGTAATTTTGACTCTCATTGATATCGGCACCTCCTAATAGAATTTCGGGTAAACCCGTTCAATACCTCCCTCAATGGTTGCGGTGCGCGCCTTGTCCCAAAAAAGCGCAATAAAAAAAACCCCAACCAGAGGTACAACCATTATAACACCGATTTTGTACTTTGTCAATAGGTTTATAGAAAATATTTTTTATATTTATACCATATATATTGATTTTCAAGTTTGCGTGTGATATAATTTACTAAAAGAAAAAATCGGGGAAGAATATGAAGATTAAAATTTTAGACAGAAAGGCATTTGGCTACGATACTCCGCTTGAAATACTTTCACAGCTCGGTGAAGTTACGGTTTACGATAACACATCAAACGAAGAGCTTTACGAAAGATGCCTTGATGCCGACGTTCTCATTTTTAACAAGATTAAAATTGACAGAAAGACGATTGAAGGAGCAAAATCTTTAAAGCTTATCTGCGTTTTTGCAACAGGATACGATAACATTGATACCGAAGCGGCAAAGGAGCACGGAGTCGCGGTTTGCAACGTTCCGGGGTATTCTACCGAAAGCGTGACACTTTATACTTTAGCAACGGTTACGGCTCTTGCAACAAGGCTTTTTGAATACCGCGGCTACGTAACCAGCGGAGAATATTCAAAATCCGATTCCGCAAACAAGCTCACCCCCGTTTATCACGAAATTGCAGGAAAGACGTGGGGAATTATAGGCTACGGAAATATAGGCAAGTCCGTTGCCCGAGTTGCAGAAGCTCTCGGTGCTCGTGTTATCGTCAACAAAAGAACCCCGTCGGGACTTCCCAACGAGGTTGATATTGATACGCTTTGTAAGGAAAGTGACGTTATTACGGTCCATTGCCCCTTGAACGACGGAACGCGCGGTATAATTAACGAAGAAAGACTTTCCCTTATGAAAAACGACGTAATTCTCGTCAACGAGGCAAGAGGCGCCGTTCTTGAAGAAAATACGGTTGCGGAATTCGTGAAGGCGGGAAAGCTTGGCGGTTTCGGTTGTGACGTTTATTCAAGCGAGCCGTTCGGAGAAAATCACCCGTATTATGCAATAAAAGAGCTTCCTAACGTCATTTTGACTCCTCACGCGGCTTGGGCTTCTTACGAAGCTCGCGAAAGATGCGTAAAAACAATTTACGAAAACATCAAGTCCTTTACAAGCGGCGGCAAAAACAACAGAATTGTATAAAAGGTTTATTTTGGTTATGAAATATCTAACATCTAATTTAAACGGAATTGATAAAAACGAACTTACCTCAAGGCTTTTATTTGATATTGCAACTGCCCGAAATTCAGGTTATCCTTTGGCAAAATTTATTTTGAACAACGAAAAAGGAGAAAATTTACAAAAGGCATTGCTAAAGGCTCTTCGCGCAATAAAAAAGAAGGGGAAAATTACGTTTTTCGTAAGTTCCCTTGATTTTCCCGCAAGCTCGACAGAGGTTGAATATCTTTTCAATAAATTTCCTGAGCTGAAAACAGAGCAAAAAGACGATAAAATGCTTGCAATTTTTGTCAAAATATAAAATAAAAAAGAGATGTTGAGCTTTCCAACATCTCTATATTTATTTCAACTTACTTTTTTGACGCTTCAATGTAACGAACTACGTCACCAACGGTATTAAAGTTATGAAGATCTTCATCATCAATACTTATATTAAATTTTTCTTCGCAAAGATAAACAAGATCAGCGAGTTCAAGGGAATTGATTCCGAGATCGCCAACAAGCTCTGCTTCGGGGGTTACATCGTCAGGATTAACCTTAAATTCTTCGACAATAAACTGCTTTAAATTTTCGAACATAATATCCTCCTATATATTTTAATGCGTCATAACTCGACTTGGTTATGATACTATAAGTTTGTTGATTTGTCAATAGTTTTTTCAAATTTTGGGCATTTACTACAATTGTTTTGAAGAAAAAGGCGATAAAAATCGAAAAATTTGTGCATTTTGCGTCATTTTTCTAAGTTGTAAAAAACTTATATTTTTATTTATTCTATTGACAAATCCATATGTTTATGCTAAAATTATATATAGAATACATAT
>JAZQRU010000032.1:0-13723 GCA_045629745.1 Eubacteriales bacterium | reverse complement strand
CAATTAAACCTCCAAGTATAATAGTAATGGTTTGGCGACCGCATTACGAAGATACAAGGAGGAATAATCGTTGAATAAAGAAAAGAATGAGATAAGAAGTTCGGCACACACAAAATACAGGTGCCAGTACCACATAGTTTTTGCCCCGAAGTTCCGTAGGAAAGAGATATACGGAACGTTAAAGAAAGATATAGGGCAAATACTTAGAAAATTGTGCGAGCAGAAAGACGTAGATATCATTGAGGCAGAAGCATGCCCTGACCATATCCATATGCTCGTAAGTATCCCACCGCATATAAGTATAGCACAATTTATGGGATATCTCAAGGGGAAAAGCAGTTTAATTATTTTCGACCGACACGCAAACTTAAAATACAAATACGGCTCGAGGAATTTTTGGGCACGAGGATACTACGTTGATACGGTCGGTCGAAATAAAAAGGTAATTGCTGAATACATCAGACATCAGTTGGAAGAAGATATGATGGCTGACCAAATGAGCATAAAAGAGTATACGGACCCGTTTACGGGTAGCCAGAGAAAGTAGGCAAAAAAAGACAGCCGCACGTGAGCGGCTGCCTGTGATTGTGATGCGATTGCCAAACTTTCTGTACCTCTTTAGAGGTGAAGCCGGTATTTGCCCCTTCTAGGGGCTGTGCAAGCCACCAGTTTACTGGTGGTTTTGACTTATATGCCTCCTTGCATTCTGCTACTCAGTTCTTCTGGGGACAGAGTAGAGAAATGATGTTTTTGCTTTTGCAAAAATGATGTTATGCTACGCATAATGATGTTGCTCGTCAAGACTCGCAATGATGTGATGCTTGCCTAAAAATGTGGTATAGCCACGCATTATTAGCGTTAGCGTCATCATTTGCCTTGGCTCAACATCATTTGCCCGCGAGGGCAAGCATCATTTATGAAATAAAAAAATCCCGTAGCATATGCTACAGGATTTTTTTATTTTATACAACACCCTGAGCCAACATTGCGTCAGCTACCTTAAGGAAGCCTGCGATGTTAGCACCTGCTACGAGGTTGCCCTCCATACCGTATTCTTTAGCTGCGGCAACGGAGCTTTCGTAGATGTTTTTCATTATTTCGTGAAGCTTTGCGTCAACCTCTTCTGCGCTCCATCTGTAACGCATTGAGTTCTGGGACATTTCAAGGCCCGAAACTGCAACACCGCCTGCGTTAACCGCCTTAGAAGGAGCTACGACTACGCCGTTTTCCATAAGGTATGCAACGGCTTCGTTGGTGGTGGGCATATTGGAAACCTCAACGTAGTACTTAACGCCGTTTGCAACGATTTTCTTAGCCTCTTCCATACCAACCTCGTTCTGAGTTGCGCAGGGCATAACAACGTCAACCTTAACGCCCCAAGGCTTCTCGCCCTTGAAGAAGGGAACGCCGAACTTATCTGCATAATCCTCAACTCTGTTGCGGCAGGATGCGCGCATTTCAAGAAGGAAGTCTTCCTTTTCCTTGGTAGAAACACCTTCTTTATCGTAGATATATCCGTCGGGGCCTGAGATGGTTACAACCTTACCGCCAAGCTCGTTAATCTTTTTAACGGTACCCCAAGCAACGTTACCGAAGCCCGAGATAGCGAAGGTTTTGCCCTTGATGCTCTCACCGAAGGACTTAAGCATTTCAACGGTGTAATAAACTGCTCCGAAGCCCGTTGCTTCAGGACGAATAAGAGAACCGCCGTATGAATGGCCCTTACCTGTGAGAACCGCGGTAAATTCGTTTGAAATTCTCTTGCACTGGCCATAAAGATAGCCGATTTCGCGCGCACCGACACCAATGTCACCTGCGGGAACGTCTGTATCGGGGCCGATGTATTTAACAAGCTCAGTCATAAAGCTCTGGCAAAAGCGCATAACCTCAGCGTCACTCTTGCCCTTGGGATCAAAATCGGAGCCGCCTTTACCGCCGCCCATAGGAAGTCCTGTCAAGGAGTTTTTGAAGGTCTGCTCGAAGCCTAAGAACTTGATAATGCTCTCGTTAACGGAGGGATGGAAGCGAAGGCCGCCCTTGTAAGGACCTATCGCACTGTTAAACTGAATACGGAAGCCACGGTTTACAATTACGTTACCGCTATCGTCAGTCCACGGAACGCGGAACTTGATAATTCTTTCCGGCTCCACAATTCTTTCAAGAACGCCGCTTTTAATATAATCGGGGCGCTTTGCAATTACGGGCTCTAAGGACTCAAGAACCTCTTTTACAGTCTGATGGAATTCAGGCTCGCCCGGGTTTCGCGCCTGAACTCTTGCCAATAAGTCATTTAAATAATCTAATTTGAACATTGAAATCACCTTCTTAGTTTAAAAAATAGTTCTATGTGAATTATTTTACCACATCATAGCTTCAAAATCAATACTTATATTTAAGTTTTTTCGTTTTTTTTGCAATTTTCTGCACTCTTTCTTGCAAATTACAAATTTTCAGAAAAAACACCTTCAAGCGTGTTTTTACAAGGCTTTCTTCGCATACTAAAGCGAGAGGTGATAAAAATCAAAGAAAAAATTGAAAGCTTCAGTTTAGCAAAGCCTGCAAAAGCAGGAATTTTTTATATAACGACAAACATTTTCACAAAGCTTATAGCTCTTCTCGCAACTCCGCTTTTTACAAGGCTTCTTTTGCCGTCTGAATACGGTGTGTATTCACTCTATATAAGCTGGATGGGAATTATAAGCGTAATTACAGCGCTCGGAATTTCGGGCGGCACAATATACCGCGCTCTCGGGCGCTTCGATGACACACGCGAGGAGCTGATTTCAAACGCTATCGGAATTCTTTTGCTTGCAAGCCTCGCACTTTCCATTCTGACGATAACGTTTTCGCACACGGCGGAGAGATTAATGGGGCTTCCGCCCCTTATAAACTGTATGCTTATTTCAGAAGTCTTTTTGAATTCCGCCGAAACGGTTGTTTTCGCGTATCATCGCTATAAATATTCCTACGTCAAAATCTGCCTTATAAATTTATTGTATGCGGTAATATCCGTAGGCGTTTCTATAATCCTCGTTTATTTTACTCCCATAAAAGCAGAAGCGAGAATTTTCTCTTCATTTTTCGCAAGCTTTATTCTGATTTTACCTCTTATCCGCCCGTATTTCAGGCTTAAAAAGCTTTATAAAAAAGAGATTTGGGAATATCTTTTGAGGCTTTCTCTTCCACTTTTGCCTAATGCTCTTTCAACGGCTCTTATCGCGCAAATAGACAAGATTATGATAAAAGAATACGAAAGCACGGCAGCGCTAGGAAAATACTCCATCGCATATTCCGCGGGCTTTATGCTAACGACTCTCACCGCGGCGCTTTATTCCGCGCTTCAGCCCTGGCTTATGCGGAAGCTAAACTCGGGAAAGCTTGATGCGGCAAAGGCTCTCACAAAAAGAATTGTTTTCCTTACCTCTCTCGGACTTTTGGTTTTTCTTCTGGTAATACCTGAAATTTTCAAGCTAATTGCCGCGGAAGAGTACAGAGAAGCAGAAATTGCGGTTTATCCGCTTGCCGTTGCGGGATATTTACAGTTTATATCAAATATACTCGCGGCAAATATTATACACACGGAAAAAACGGGAGCAATATCGGCGGCAGGGCTTATCGCTTTCCTGTTTAACCTTTTGTCAAATCTTTTCTTAATACCGCGCTACGGTTATCCTGCGGCAGCTGTAACCACGGCAATTTCCTATCTTATATTGATAGCTTTTGAATTTTTATATCTGAAAAAGAATTCTATAGAAAAGGTTATAGATTTAAAAACTCTTTACCCCTTAAGCCTTAGCGCTCTTGCAATTCCGATATATTTTATTCGCAGCTTTACGGCATCGCGCTTTATTTTTGCCTTCACCGTAATTTTTATTTCCTTGCCAAGCCTTTTAAAATTCACAAAAGATTTCATAAAAAGACATAACGAAAAGACAATATAAAACAGGCGGTTTCGCAATGAAATCGCCTGCAAATGATTTTACTTATTTTCTTTTAATGCAGCTCTCTTTTGCGCCGCGATACGTTTTCTTTGAGGAGTATTGAGAACAACTTTTCTGAGTCTTATAGACTTCGGGGTTACCTCGATAAGCTCGTCCTCCGTGATAAACTCTATAGCTTCCTCAAGAGAGAGCTGGATAGGAGTTATGAGAGTAAGCTTTTCGTCGGCGCCCGACGAACGAATTGCGGTTAAGTGCTTTTCCTTGCAGACGTTGACTTCTATATCGTCGGGCTTGGGGTTTTCACCGACTATCATACCCTCGTATACGGGAGTTGCAGGGCCGATAAAGAGAGGTCCTCTGTCCTGTGACTGATAAAGTCCGTAGGTTGTTGACGTTCCCGTTTCGGAAGCAACGAGAGAGGATGTGAATCGCGTTTTGATTTCTCCGCGAAAAGGCTCATAGCCTGCGAAAATCGTTGAAATAAGTCCCTCGCCGCGAGTGTCCGTGAGAAGCTCGCTTCTGTATCCGAAGAGGCAACGTGTGGGAATTGAATAGAAAAGCTTTTGTCTTGTGCCGTGAAGCTGCATATCAACAAGTGTTCCGCGTCTTGCGCCGAGCTTTTCCATTACCGAGCCTACGTACATTTCGGGAACATCTACGATAACATCTTCGATAGGCTCGCATTTTACGCCGTCTATTTCCTTATAAAGAACTCTGGGGTTGGAGCAGCAAAGCTCGTATCCCTCTCGGCGCATATTTTCAATAAGAATTGAAAGGTGCATCTCACCTCTGCCTGCAACACGGAAGCTATCCGTGGTTTCACCGTCTGAAACACGAAGTGAAACGTCTTTAAGAAGCTCTCTGTAAAGGCGTGCGCGTAAGTGACGCGAGGTTACGAATTTACCCTCTTTTCCCGCGAACGGTGAATCATTTACAGAGAATGTCATTTCCATAGTAGGCTCACCGACCTTGATAAATTCAAGAGGCTCGATTTTTATAGGCGAGCAAACCGTGTCGCCGATAGAGATGTCCTCGCAGCCCGAGAAGCAGACTATATCTCCGACCGAGGCTTCGGTAACGGGAACTCTTTTAAGCCCGTCAAACTGATAAATCGAAACTATTTTCGCAGGTCTTGTTTTTGCTTCAGGATTATGATAGTTGCATATTGAAACGCCCTGCCCCTGCTTTATTACGCCGCGCTCAACTCTGCCTATACCTATTCTTCCTACAAACTCGTTATAGTCTATTGCCGACACGAGAAGCTGAAGAGGATCCTCTTCCTCTCCCTCGGGCGAGGGCATGTATTCGAGTATAGTATCGAGAAGCGGTGTCAAATCCGTACCCGGTGTGTGAGGGTCAAAGGAAGCCGTGCCTGCTCTGCCCGAGCAGAATAGCATAGGAGAATCAAGCTGCTCATTTGTTGCATTAAGCTCCAGAAGAAGCTCGAGAACCTCGTCGCCTATTTCGTCAAGGCGCGCGTCGGGACGGTCTATCTTGTTTACGACGACTATTACTCTGTGGTCCATTGCAAGAGCCTTTTCAAGAACGAATCTTGTCTGAGGCATAGGTCCTTCTGCCGCATCAACAAGGAGGATAACACCGTTTACCATCTTAAGTATACGCTCAACCTCGCCGCCGAAGTCTGCGTGGCCGGGGGTGTCAACTACGTTGATTTTTACGTCCTTATAATAAATTGCGGTGTTCTTTGCAAGTATGGTTATACCGCGCTCGCGCTCAAGGTCGCCTGAGTCCATAACTCTGTCTGCCATTTCTTGATTCTCGCGGTAAATACCGCCCTGACGAAGCATCTCGTCAACAAGTGTTGTCTTTCCGTGGTCAACGTGAGCTATGATTGCTATATTTCTTAAATCCGTGCGTTTCATTTTTTGTCCTTCTTTTATTTGAAATTTCTGTTTTTGCGGGGAAGCGCCTCGTCTCTCATATAGAGAGCAATGTCTGCCATATATTTGATGGCAGAGAACCAGAGAGCTCTTCTGGAATATTTCTTATGCAGTAAATACGTTCAAGAGTAAAGTCACCCTGATAGTCTATATCCTCGAGGGCGGTTAAAAAGAGGTCGAACTTCATTGAGTGGTTATAGGGAATTGTGTGCAAATCGTGTTGACAGTCGTTATCGTGAACATGGAGAGGCGTGAGTCTTTTTCCGCCGAGAACTCTTACGAATTCGCAGGTTTCTTCACTTGATGCTGCTGTGTGCCCCGTATCAAAGCAAGCGGTTACCGCGTCACTCTCAAATACGTCTATGTATTTTGCGTGCTCCTCTGCGGATTTTTATAAAATCTTCCCTTGCTTCCGTTTCGTGAAGCTGATATTTCGGAATGGGGCCGCGGAGCTGAACTACGGGGATACCGTATCCTTGCACGCTTCATTTATTTCATATTCGAGATATCCGTCGCCGCAAGCCCTTTCGCTCATATCATAATAGTCAAGTCCCTCGAAGCCTGCTTCTTTATTCATTCTTATAGCTTCTCTTATACCGTATTTTGCTTCAAGCACGTCAGTGAAACTAACTATTCTCATAATTTTTTCTCTCAAAATCAATTATCTTTCGTTTTGTTTCTTTTCTTTTTGGGCTTAAGCTCTGACGTGGTTTTGAGATAGAGGTTTATAATGCTTTCAATGCTTTCGGAAAGGGACTGTCTTAATTTTACGGGAAGAGTTCTGGATTTTCTATACAGAGTTAAGATATGCACCTCGTCTTCGGAAAGCTCCGAGGACTCGCCTATGATTGGCATATCTAAAAGCTCGCCGACGTTTACTCTGAAGCGCTCGGAAAGCTTCGGCAAAATCTTCATAAAGGAGCTTGAAAGCTTCCTGCGCCAGTTATTAACGGTTTTCGGGGGAAGCTCCATTTCCTTTTCGAAGGCAACGTCACTTTCAAACTCCGAATCAATAAGAGATAGCACTCTTTCTCTTATCTTTTCCGCGTTCAAGTCCTTCATTTCTTACTTCGCCCCCTTTTCGCCTCGTGCTTCTCGGGCGGTTTCTTTTGAATGGGGCGCGTTTTAAGCTGATTCTTTTTCTTTTTATCCGTACTGAAGCCGAATTTGCCGATTTTTTTGCCAAGCGCGAAATACTCGCCGTGCGAATACGCTAAAAGTCCTGCTCTATCATAGCAAATTCGTCCGCGTTCGTCAAGTATTTTTTCATCGCAAGAAACGTTTACTATATCTGCCATAAAAATATCGTGCGTTCCGCTTTCAATAATCTTAAAAACGCGACATTCCAAAGAGAGCGGCGACTCTTCTATGGTTGGGGCTTTAACGCACTTGCTTTCTATTGCCGTAAGTCCGCATTTTTCAAATTTATCGACCTTTGCACCCGTATAAATTCCCGCGTAGTCCGTGGCGAGAGCCAAGGCTTCCGTTGTGAGATTTATAACGAACTCGCCGGATTCCTTAATCATTTTATAGGAATGGCGCGAGGGGCGCACGGAAATATAGGCGCGCGGCGGGTCCGACGAAAGAATACCGCACCAAGCAACCGTGATTATATTTTTTTCTTCTCCGTTGCCAACGCTCACCATAACGGCAGGCAAGGGAGCAAGAAGCGTTCCTGCTTTAAAATTCTGTCGTGCCATATTATTCTCCCTTATCGTCGCTTGACTTTTCCTTCGGCTTTTCAAGCATTGTGAGCCAAAGGCGAGTTAAAATAAAGTCGGGCAGGATCTTGAAAAGCGCGTGCTGCATTTTCGTGAACCAATTAACGACGTACATAGGACGTCCGCGCTCCGCCGCCTTTATACAACCCCTTACCACCTTTTCCGCGGAAAGAAGGGGCTTCATTTTCTTCGGGTGGGTGGTTTTTCCATCGAGAAGCGCCTTATCTATAAACTCGGTTTCAACCCAACCGGGACAGAAGCAGGTTGCCGAAACGCCGTACTTTTTGATTTCGTAGTTAAGCGCTTTCGTATAGTGAAGAACGAAAACCTTGCTTGAAGAATAAACGTTGAAATAAGGAAGGGGCGTGAAGCACGAGCCGCTTCCGAGCTGAATTATTTTTCCGCCCTTTTGCATATAGGGAATTACCATATGAGTTATAAGAACAAGAGCCTTTGCGTTTAAGTCTATCATTCTCGCAACGCTCGCTTCGGAAATTTCGTCAAACGCGCCGAAGTCCCCAAAGCCTGCGGCATTTATAAGAAAAGAAATGCTCGGCTTCTCTTCTTCAAGCGCACGCCTTACGGCTTCAATTCCCTCACTTTCACAAAGGTCCGCCCTTATTATTTTTGCTGTGACTCCAAGCTCGTCGCGAAGAGCCTCCATTCTATCCTCGCGTCTTGCGACAAACCAGAACTCGTCTATACCGAGCATTGAATTGAGATTTTTTGCAAATTCGCGTCCTATTCCGCTTGACGCGCCAGTGATTATAGCAACTGACATAAGCATCTCCTTTTTTTGATTAGTTTTTACGACTTTTTGAGAATTATTCGTAAAAATTACTACATATATAATAACATATAACATTAAAGCTGTCAATAAAATATGCTAAAGTAAAGCAACAAAAAATTTTCGGGAAGATACAATGAAAAGCTTTGACGCGATAAAAGTCAAGCTTAAAAAGCACGAAAATCCCGAGCGACGTAGCCATAACTTTTATACGGAATCCTTTTGTGGCGATAAACAATATTGCGCACAGTACAAAGAAAAATTTATAAAACGAATTTTGAACAAACCAAAAACAGTAAAATAAGAAATGAGGCGCAAGCAGTTACGACTGCGCCTCATTTTATTAAAATAAAATCAAGATTTTTTTGACATGGCCTCTTTTATGTCGTTTCTTACACTGCGCTTTTCCTCAGGCTTAATGTCACCTGCCTTGGTAAGGGCAATTTTCGTAAGAAGAGGACCTACGATTTCATATACCAGAACCGCGAAGAGCGTGATATTTGCCACTATCGCGCCTTCCGCGCCAAGCTCGTGAGCCTTGATAGCCATTCCGAGCGCGACACCCGCTTGGGGAAGAAGAGTTATACCGAGATATTTAACTATATTCTTATCGCACTTCATAAGAGAAGCAGACGCGTATGCTCCCGTATATTTTCCGATAGAACGGGAAGCAATATAAACTATACCGATAATTACGACGGAGAGTGAGGAGAAGACGGAAAGCTCAAGCTCCGCGCCGCTGATTACGAAGAAAAGAATCAACACTGGTGTAGCCCATTTGTCGACACGCCCCATAAGCTCCTCCGAAAAATCGCATATATTGCAGAAAACAGTTCCGAGCATCATACAAACGAGAAGAGAAGAAAATCCTATGTGCACTCTTCCTATTTCAAATTTTATCATTGATAGCGCAACGGTAAGGAGCACGAATGCAACCGACATTCCAAGACGCTTTGTGTTTGAGTGGAAAAATCTTTCCGAAAGGTGAAAAATGACACCCATAATAGCGCCGAGAACGAGCGAGAGAATTACCTCTAAAAGAGGCTCGACGAGTATTGATATTACGTCTGCGTGGCCCGTTCCGAGAGCCTTTGCAACACCAAATGAAATTGCAAATACGACGAGTCCCACGGCGTCGTCAAAAGCTACGACTGGAAGAAGGATATCCGTAACCGGTCCCTTTGCCTTGTACTGACGAACAACCATAAGGGTTGCGGCAGGAGCCGTTGCGGTTGCTACAGCGCCGAGCACTATAGCGGCGGGGATGGGAAGAGCCTCGGGCATTGCGAGGTGAAGCAATAAAAGCGCTACGTCAACGATAACGGTTGTTATAATCGCTTGGGCAATGCCTATTACGGTTGCCTGCTTGCCTATTTTTTTGAGCTGAGAAAGTCTGAATTCGTTACCTATTGAAAATGCGATAAATCCGAGAGCAACGTCACAGATTATAGAATATTTTTCAACGTCTTCCATACTTACAAATCCAAGTCCCCCAACGCCGAATGCGCCGAGACAGTAAGGACCTATCAGTACGCCTGCGATAAGATACGCGGTTACCGCGGGAAGATGCGAAAGCTTTGCAAGACGTGAGAGCATAAGACCTGCGAGAAGTGCTATTGAAACTGTTAAAAGTGTTTGCATCTTAACTCCATTCCGCCGGGTAGGCATAAATAATAGCGCGAAAAGACTCGCGCCAGATTACAAATGATATTTTAGCACAAATTTATATTAAATTCAATGTTAATTTAGTGGAATTTTCAAGCTTTTGAAAGCATTTTTTTGTTTATTTTTACAAGTTATGACTTCTTTTACAAAAATAAATAAATTTTCGTTGATTTTATGGCTAAAATGTGGTAGAATAACAACAGCGAACACAGTACGGAGTACTAAGATATGAAAAAAACAAAGATTGTTTGCACAATTGGACCTGCGAGCAGCACGAAAGCTATACTTTCAAAGATGGCAGACTCGGGCATGAACGTTGCAAGACTTAACTTCTCACACGGAAGCTACGAGGACCACAAGCAAAAAATAGATTTGATAAAGGAAGTACGCGAAGAAAAGAATATTCCGCTTCCGATACTCCTTGATACGAAAGGCCCAGAGGTAAGAATAAAGACCTTTGAAAACAAGTCGGTTGAGCTTAAAGAGGGTGACTCATTCTCCTTTACAACCGATGATATAGTAGGCGACGAAACTCGCGTTGCGGTAAGCTATATGGGACTTTGCGAGGACTTAAGGCCCGGTGATAAAATTCTTCTCAACAACGGACTTATGGTTTTCCGCGTTACAGAGGTTTTTGACAATTACCTCAACACCGTTGTCGAAGAGGGCGGTATACTTTCGGACAGAAAGTCTATGTATTTTCCCGACAAGGTTTTAAACCTCACGTTCCTTTCTGAGCAGGACAAATCAGATATTCTTTTCGGCATAGAAAACGACGTTGATTTTATAGCTCTCTCATTCGTTTCGTGCGCCCAAGACGTGCTTGACGTTAAAGCGTTTCTTCGTGAAAACGGTGCGGAGCATATCGACCTTATCGCCAAGATAGAAAACCGCGAGGGTGTTAAAAATCTTCACGAAATAATGGTGGTTTCCGACGGAATTATGGTAGCGCGCGGTGACCTTGGTGTTGAAATCCCGTTTGAAGAGCTGCCCGATATTCAGAAATATATCATTAAAGAATGCCGTATTTTCGGCAAGCGCGTTATAACCGCAACGGAGATGCTTGAATCCATGATTCATAATCCGCGCCCCACCCGTGCAGAGATTTCCGACGTTGCAAACGCAGTTTACGACGGTACCTCCGCCGTTATGCTTTCGGGTGAAACCGCCGCAGGCGCATATCCTGCCGAGAGCGTTCGCGCAATGGCAAAGATAGTTGAGCGCGCAGAGAGCAATTCCGAATATATACAGAAAATCGAGAACTTTAAAATTAAAAGCTCCTCAGAGGCGCTTTCGCACTCGGCAAGCACGCTTGCAAATGACCTCGGTGCTCAAGCAATAGTAGTTTGCACGAAGACGGGAGGTACGGCAAGAATGGTATCGCGCTTTCGTCCCTCCATCAGCATAATCGGAATTACAACCGACGTAAGAGCATACAGAAAGCTCGGACTTTCCTGGGGTGTACTGCCCGCGCTTGCGGAAGAATACTCTTCGGTTGACGTTCTTTTCTACTTTGCAAAGAAAATCGCAAAGTCAAGCGGGCTCGTTAAGAAAGGTGACAGAATAGTCCTGACAGGAGGAAACCCCAACGGAAAGAGCGGAAACTCTAACCTTATTAACGTTGAGGTGATAGATTAAACGGTTAAAAAATCCGCAATTTTCAATATTACGAAAAACAGAATATAAAAATTCAGAACGAGCTTATCGTTTTTTGCGATAAGCTCGTTCTTTTCGCGCGAAGCGAATTTTCTTATTTTCTTTCTGCGAATTCATTATCTTCCGCTTTGCTCATTTCGCTTATTCGATTTCTTCTGAATATAAAATCGACAAGCGTTTCCTTTTTCTCGCGCTTTTTTTCACGGCGCTCGGCACGATATTCCTCTACCTTTTCGTCAAGCATTTTTCTGTTGCTTGTAGGCTCTTCATCGTTTACAACTTGCTCTTCGCCACGGATTTTTCTGACGAAATTCTGCGCGCCCGTCAAGGGCTTCGTCACGACCTCGAGGTCTGCCTTAAGCGCCTCTACAAAGAGGTTTATCCGCCTTTCCGCGAAAACGCAAACCACCTCTACTACAAGCTGTAAAACCCATACCACCGTCATAAGAGTTGCAAGAACTATGGATATCGGCTTTACTTCCTCAGGAAATGCCCAGATACTGTAAAGAAGCACCGCAAGATTAAAGCTTGCCGCGGAGATTTTTACAAATTTATACGTATGCCTCAAGTTCTTTCTCGTTGCTTTTATTCTTTTGCCATCCTTGCCGTTTACGATTACGTAAAACAGAAAATACGCGGAGCTTATCACAAGAAGCGCAATATTAAGTGCCGTAAAGCCAAGCCCTGCGAACAAGGCATATACAAGATAGCCTATGTATAAAACCTGAGTTAAAATCGCAAAAAACTGTGAAAGCATTTTAATATCGTTTATAGTTTTTTTAGTAGCAACTATAGTATAATCTAGCACAACCAACACTCCTCAAATCTTCGATAACTCAGTATAGCATAAAATAAAGAAAATTTCAAGCATCGGGAAGCTTAAGTCTGTTTGCGATATAATTACAGATTTTGTTTATAAAAAGCACCGCTCAAAATGTGCGGTGCTTAATTTGACAGCATTATTTTGTGGTCGTTTCATCTGTTTTTGATTCCGGGATAGGCAGTCCTTTTTTACTGTTATTTCCCTTGTGCAAAAGCGTTTCTGCAATTTTACCGACAAATTTGGACTTTTTCCTGCACTTTCCAAATTTGCAACACCTGTGGCAAGCTCAACGCGCTCGGCGCCCGGAATGCGAACCAGATTCGCAAACTATGTTTGCGAGCTGTTTCGCAAGAGTTCCACCAAAAGAAAAAGGGGCGCCACAGGTGAAGTGAACCCCATTTAGTTCACAAAAAAGAAAAAAGACAAAACCTCTTATGGTATAATTAAACCATAGGAGGTTTTTGTTATGGCTACAAAAGGACAAAAGTTTAAGAACTACTCAAAAGAAATCAAAGAAGAAATTTTAAAGAGGTATTTTGAAGAATACATTCCAACAACAGCATTAAGCGAAGAATATGGAGTATCCAAAAAGACAATACAAAACTGGATATATAAATCAAAGCAAGGAAAAGACATACTTACAGACCATAGACAGTTCAGCTCCGGCAGACCAAAGAAAAATGACGAGGATATAGACTACAAGGAACGTTATGAAATACTAAAAAAATACCAAGCCTTCATCAAGGCACAACGAGAGAGAAAGTAATATTTATCAATATGCACATTGAAGAGTATTCTCTCGACAATATGTGCGAGGTGTTGGATATTTCGAAGAGAACATACTACAAATATCGTGCAGCAGAAGATAAAGATTACTACGACTACCTTTTGATTAAAGAAATATTTGATGAATCAAAGGGTACGTATGGATATCGTAGGATTTGTGAAGGCTTATTGGTTAAGTATGGTGTAATATTTAATCACAAAAAGACAGCAAGAATCATGAAAAAATATGGCTTGAAGCCGGAATATATAAAACGCATCAAACCAAACGTTGCTTATCAAAGAATTGAAAAGAACGTTAAACCTAATCTTCTCAATAGGAATTTTAATATTAGTGAACCCGATCGGGTGTGGGTTACAGATATTACATACCTGATATTCGGCAACAAACGAGCTTATTTGTCTACTATTTTGGATCTCTATGATAGAAAAATCGTTGCGCATCA
>JAZQRU010000031.1:0-25914 GCA_045629745.1 Eubacteriales bacterium | reverse complement strand
CACTATGAATCCAAGAGCCGCGGACTTGAAACAACGCCCGAAAAGGTAGCCAGATTTAATAGTGAAATAAACAACTTCCTCGGAAAATGGAAAGGTGTTCGCGATAAAGGCGACCCTTATTACAACCCTAATTTGACACTGAAACACGAAAATTTTGGAGTGAAGTAAAATGAATTTAAATAAGAATTTAAGCGGCAAAGAGAAAAAAACATTCTTGTCTTGGCTGATTGATGCGAAGAATAAGCTTGTGAGCTTTCTTTCAAAGCATATCAAAACAATCTATGCAATAGTCGCTTTCGTCTGCGTTTTTCTTGCAATTTCACTTCTTAACTTCGCTCCGAAGTATGAAGAAAACATTGCTATTAACTACGGTAGTGATATCGGTGTCGGTAAGGGAAATTATCAAACTGTTACAACTGCAGACGGAAAAATTTTATATACCCCTCTTAACGCTGATCCGTCATTTTATTTAGACTGTCCTTCCGGAACAGAGTTTAATGCGGTGATTATAAATTTTGCAGAACCGATCAAAACCATTTCCCCAATACAAATCTATTACTCTATTGGGGGAGAGGATCTTAGTGAGTCAAATTCGGTGTTCGGTATGCTTAGCAACGATGGAATGAGCGCCGTAATTGAGCTTCCACAGTTAAGCTCTTACTCATATTTAAGAATAGATATCAACTCCGAGTTCGTCCTTGACGGAATATTTTTGCCGACAAGAGTGTTGCTCGGAATCGGTAAGTCTTTAAATATATTCCCTGCTATAACGCTCTTTGCTATTTTAGTGCTCCTTGCGGTATTTGAGAAACGCTTTGGCTTTTTCAAGACGTTGGCACACTGGTTTAAAAATCAAGTGCTAACACTAAAAGAAATGCTGAATAACAAAGACTTTGCAAGACTTATAGTTCGTGCGTCTTTGATTTTGAGCTTGCTCGCTTTAGCGGCTTCATATCTTATAATTCTTACTTTGGCTCTTATGACTAGAGGTCTCATTATATATTTATTTATAGTAACATCTCTTGCTATAGGACTTTTCATAGCAGACAGACTTTTGTCCGGCAAGGCGCAAGCACCTGTAATTTTCCTTGTTATCGCGATACTCTTTGGTTCTCTTATCTCCGCAGTGCTTCCCATCACCATTTCAAACAGCTGGGATGAGGAATACCACTATGCAAGATGCGTTGACGTGAAATGCGTTCTTTTTGGCGGAGATATTTCGGGTGCTGATGTGTATCAGATGGAAAGACGCTTTGCACTTACAACCGATCTTTATATTTCGGATCCTGGAGCAGTTATAAATGATCTTTTAATTCGCGATTGCAATAAATTCGCAAGTAATGTCAGCGGATTTAACTTCTATAAGTATATAGGACATATTCCCGGTGCTTTTGCAATGGCTCTAGGCGATATAACCGGTCTTAATTATTTTGCAAAAATAGTTGTTGCTAAAATGGCTAACGTTTTAGTGTACGCATTCGTGATTTACTTTGGACTAAAAAGATTGAAGAGCGGTGCATATCTTTTCTCTGCAATATGCCTGTTTCCCACTACTGTTTTCCTTGCAGCATCGTTCTCATACGATTACTTTACAAATGCGATGATCGCTTTTGCCTGTGCATTCTTTATATCGGAGCTTCAGCAACCCGAAAAGAAGCTTTCGGTGAAAGATACGGCTCTTATGCTTGGTGCTATGATTCTAGGCTGTGGTCCCAAAGCAATTTATTTCCTTTTGATTTTCCCAATGCTCTTTATGGGTAAGAATAAATTTGAAACAAAGCGCAGGTACAACGGATATAGATTTGCCTGCCTTGGAGTGATGCTTCTTATTGCTTTGACATTTGTTTTACCTTTCGTTATCAATACGGATAGCTCCACCGACTTGCGAGGCGGCGAAGACGTTAGCTCGGGCGGTCAGATAAAGTATATCCTTTCAAATCCGATAGCTTATACGAAAACGCTTATAAAATTTATGGGTAACTACGTTTCGTTTAACAATGCCACCAGCTTTGCGACGTCTTATTCTTACGTTGGCTTTGCATCTTATTTTTGCGGAACCTTAGCTCTTTGTATCGTTGCCTTCTGCGTCTTGACGGACAAGTCGGAGGAGGACGGATTCAAAGGAGCTGTTACGCTCAAAGGAATATCACTGGTGACGGTTTTTGTGCAAATCGCTTTATTTGCAACCGCGCTTTACGTTTCGTTTACGCCGGTAGGCTCTGACGTTATAAACGGGTGCCAGTGGAGATATGTAATTCCCGTTTTATTCTTAAGCCTTTATTCTTTGGGAAGCCACAGAATTTGCAACAGACATAGCAAGAAGTTTATGTCAGGCCTTGTTTTCGGGGCTTTGTCTCTGAATTTGATTATGACTTTTTATGAAGTTTACGTTTCAAAGGTTATCGCTTTCCTTTGAATATATATTGCAAGGAGATTTATACGATGGATTCAAATGTAAAATCGAAAAAGAAGATGGAGATAGTCGGAGAATTTCTTGAAAAGCATATAAGAATAATTCACGCAATAATATCCACGGTTCTTATAATTCTTCTGACACTCGCTGTTATACCAAGCGCTCAGCTGGACTCACAGCAGAGGAGCGTTATAAGCGTAGATGATCTGCCGGACAGCGCATTCTTCGGATATAGCATTTCCTACGATGGAAACGGCAATAAGCTTTATACACCGATTAACTATGATCCGCAGTTTTATGTTCACGCAAGAGAAGTGGTTCACGTAAACTCTCTCACTCTGCATTTTGCAACTCCGGCGGTGGAAAATCAGTATATTGAGTTGTTTTATCTTCCCGTAGGCACGCCCGATTTCACCCAGCAGAATTCAACAACTGCGGCTATAATCGGTGACAGAACCAAGGCGATTGCGTTTTTTGAGAGTATTGATACGACGAGCTTCAGAATAGATATTAACTATCCCTTCGCCCTGGAAAAAATCACTCTTGAATACAATACTGTAACAAGGGCAATGGGAATAGATAACCTTGTGGCAGCGATTATTCTTATCGCTTTTGTAAGCGTTCTTTTCGTATTTGATAAGAAAATAGGATACGTGTCTAAAGTAAAGGAAAAGATTTTAGCCGCTTACGGATACGTTAATGATATAGTAAAGAGCAAGTCGGTTTTGTCTTACGTAAAGCTTGCGATAAGAGTGCTTGCTGTAGGTTTCTTTATTGCGCTTGTGATAACTGCGGCTCTTGCCGTATTTCTTGCAAAAATGAGCACGAGCATAATTGTTGCTATTTTTGCTCTTTCATTCTTCTTTGTTGCATTTTTCATTACCGACAGAATTCTTAACGATAAGCTTAACGTGGCAGTGCTGTTTCTTGTTTTGGCATTAACGTTTTCTATGATGCTGGCGATAACGCTTCCGCCTCACACCGGAAATTCTTGGGATGAGGGTTATCATTATGCCAGAGCCGTTGACATAAAGTGCCTTTTCTTCAACGGCGAGAAAACCTCGGCAGACGTCTGGCAGGAGAGCAGAAACTTTACCTTGTCGCCGGATGCATATATAGCTGATCCGACCGCTATGATATTCCAGCTTTTAACTCTCAATGAGATAGAGATTGATTATACCCCCGCTTCATTGAATTTATATAAGTATCTCGGACATATTCCTATGGCAATAATGATGCGTATTTGCGAGATAATGGGCTTTAACTACTTTGCAACGGTAATTTTTATGAAGCTCGCAAGTGCGTTTATATACGCATTTGTCATTTATCTCGGCATAAGAAGGCTGAAAAGCGGAGCGTTTATCTTCTCGACGGTTTCGCTCTTGCCCACCGCCGTGTTTATTTCCGTAGGTTTTTCTTACGATTATTTCGTTACTGCATTTATAACCTACGCAATGGCATATTTTATCTCGGAGCTTCAACAGCCTGACAAGCTCTTTAGCCTGAGAGACGGAATATTTATGTTTGGTGCGTTTTTGCTGGGCTGCGGACCTAAAGCGATATACGTATTCCTTGGAATTCCGTTTATCTTTATGCACAAGTGCAAGTTCGGCTCCAAGAAGGCGCGCAATATCTACAGAGCTGCGGCAATTCTCGTTATGATAGTGATATTGCTTTCCTTTGTTATTCCATTCCTCACCGACCAGGATTCAATGAGCGATTTGCGCGGCGGCTCCACCGTTGATGCAGCGGCTCAGTTGAAGTATATACTTACAGAACCCTTTGAATATGCGGAAATACTGATAAAGTTTATGGGTGAATACGTGTCCCTTTATCAGACCTCATATAACGTTGTTAACTACTGTCTTGTGGGCAGTGAGAAATATCTTTGCGCGACCTTGTATCTTGTAGTGCTCGCTTTCTGCGTTCTTGCGGACAAGTCGGATATTGACAGATTCAAGGGACACACAATGATAAAACTCTTGTCCGTTCTTTGCTTCGTAATTTCCATAGCTTTCGTAGCTACGTCGCTTTATATTTCCTACACTCCTCTTCAGCACACTACCGTAAACGGCTGCCAGTGGAGATATCTTATTCCTATGCTTTCTATATTCTTATATTCAATAGGAACGGCAAAAATAACGAATAACGTAAGCAAAAAAATAATGACAGCGTTTGTATTCGGAGCTATGACGCTTGTGCTGTTTGCAAGCTTCCACGAGATTTATATTCTTGATATGATACAGTAAAAGGAGAGCTTTTTATGACAGAAGTCAAATCAATTTGCATTGTATCATCACAGTATTTGCCTCACGTAGGCGGTGTAGAAAACTACGTTTATAATTTATCTAAAGAGTTGTCGCGACGCGGACATAATGTCACTATCGTAACCTCCTTGATAGAGGGAACGCAGGAATACGAGAGGGACGGCACGATAGAGATATACCGTTTGCCTTCTTTTCAGCTTATGAACGGCAGATTTCCCGTGCTGAAATGCAGCAAGGCGCTAAAAGCGCTTGAAAAAAGCATAAAGGAAAAGAATTTTGCTCTTATGCTTGTCAATATGCGCTTCTACTTTATTTCGCTTTGGGCGGTGAAGCTTGCAAAGAAGCTCGGAATAAAATCCGTTATGCTTGATCACGGCTCCAGCCATCTTAATACAGGCGGAAAATTGACAAGCAAGCTCGGAGAAATGTTCGAGCATTGGATAACCTGGCGAGAGAAAAAATATTGCGATAATTTTGCCGGCGTAGGCAAAACCACGCTTGAGTGGATAGAGCATTTCGGAATAAAATCCGACGTTGTTCTCAACAATGCGGTGGATATAGTTAAATTTGAGGAGCACATTAAAAATCCCGTCAGAGATTACAGACGGGAATTCGGAATTCCCGAGGATGCAATTCTTATATCCTTTGCGGGCAGAATTACAGTGGAAAAGGGTGTAAAAGAGTTAACTAACGCAATGAAAAGAGTTAACGAAACCCGCAATAACGTTTACTGCCTTTTCGCCGGTGATGGATATTTGAGAGAACCGCTTGAGAGCATAAAGAGCGAGAACACGGTATTTCTCGGCCAAATCTCCACCTCTGAAATAGCCGCCTTGCTTTGTCAAAGTGATATTTTTTGCCTTCCCTCATATTCCGAAGGCTTCCCTACTTGCGTTATTGAAGCTTGCGTGTGCAACAGCTTTATAATAACTACCTATCGCGGTGACGCCAAGGAGATAGTAAAGGATAAATCCTACGGTATTATTCTTCCAAATGCCAATGAAGACGGCTTGTACGAGGCAATAATGAGTGTGCTCGACGACAAAGAATACAGAGAAAACGCAACCCGCTTGTGCTATGAGCGCGTTGTAAACAATTACACCTGGGAGCACACAGCAAACAGGCTTTTGTCGCTTGTGAACGGAGATTGCTGACAGTATGGGAAACACATCTAAAAAGACTATTGCAAGCAATGTTTTGTGGAATACCTGCGGCTCTCTTTATTATCTTTTTGCACAGTGGATTTTGAGCGTGCTGGTTGTAAGAATGGCAGGCGGATATTCCGACGCAGGAATTCTATCCCTCGCTATGTCGCTCTCCAACGTGTTTGCCATAATGGCACTCTTTAACGTCAGAAATTTTCAGGCATCGGATTCCGAAGGGCAGTATAGCTCGTCACAGTACGTTTTTCACAGAGTAGTTACCTGCTTCGGCGCACTGTGCGCGTGCGCAATTTTTGTTCTCGTAAACAATTACAACCTCGTAACGTCGCTTGCGATTATAGCTTATATGCTTGTAAAGCTTGTAGAGAGCTTCGCAGACGTTTTGCACGGAATTGCGCAAAAGGGATGGCGTCTTGATATTGCGGGCAAATCTTTTTTTGCAAGAGGCACCTTGCTTTTGGCTTCCTTTTGCTTAACGTATTATTTTTCGGGCAATCTTGTGCTCGCAATTTTTGCTATGGCATTCACGACTCTTGCCGCTTTGCTGCTCATTGACGTTAATTTGGTAAGACGTGTTGACCGCTTTCATCTTAAAGCGGACTTTAAGGCAGTAAAAAGTCTTACACTTAAGTGTCTGCCGTTTGTGTGCTACGGTGTAGCATTAAATTTGATAATGCCGTTTGCGCGCTATATGATAGAGCTTAAGCACGGAGAGGAAAAACTTGGATATTATGCGTCAATATCGACCATAGTTGTTCTTATTCAGGCTTTCATAACCTTGGTTTTCACACCTCTTATAGGTATATTTGAGGACGCGCATATCAAAAGAGATTACAAAAAAATCGCAGGCTTGTTCGTCAAGTTTTTGATTCTTTTGTCGGGAATTACGCTTCTTGCAATCTTAGCTTCGACCGTTGCGGGAGAGTTTTTTATGAGCTTGATTTTCGGTGAAGAAATAAGAGATTACGTTTATCTTCTTTACCCCAACGTTATAGCAAGCGCGCTTATTTCTCTTGCTTGGTTTATGGGTATGATTTTGGTTGTTATCCGCGACTCTAAAACCCTGCTTATAGGCTCGCTTTGCGGTGCTGTATTAGGCATTATTATTTCTGTTATTGTTATTCCGAATGATGCTTATTTCGGAGCAAATTTAGCGACGATAGTCGCTTTGGCGCTTATTTCGGTTGTTTATATTATCAGATTTATAACATATATAATTTCAGTAAAACAACAGGAAAATCACAAGTATGAAAGGTTATAATATGGAAAGACTTTTAATTATCGTTCCCGCTTACAATGAACAAGAGAATATTGAGCGCGTAGTAAATAATCTGCGTGACAATTATCCCGAGTTCGATTACGTGGTTGTTAACGACGGCTCTAAGGACAAGACCTTGGAAATATGCAAGAAAAACAAGTATAATTATCTTGATATGCCTATAAACATAGGACTTTCCGGAGGTGTTCAGGCCGGTATGATGTATGCCTATGAGCACGGTTACGATTACGCAATTCAGTTTGACGGTGACGGACAGCACGATCCTGAGTATATCAAGGATATGCTTAACAAAATGAAAGAGGGATACGATATCTGCATCGGCTCTCGTTTTGTAACTGCGAAGAAGCCCCGTTCTCTTCGAATGCTTGGAAGTAATATGATAGAGTTTATTATAAAGCTCACTACGCGTAAGCGTATCAAGGATCCAACCTCGGGTATGAGAATGTTCAACAGAAAAACGATAAAGATTATGGCTGAAACCTTTGACTACGGTCCCGAACCCGACACTATCGCGCATCTCATTCGCTGCGGTGCAAAAATATGCGAGGTTCAGGTTGAGATGCACGAAAGAATAGCAGGCGAGAGCTATTTAAACCTTCGTCGCTCAATAAAATATATGACTCATATGTTCTTCTCAATTATTTTCATTCAATGGTGCAGAAGAAAAACAAGTCTTGGAGGTAACAAAAAATGACTTTAGCTCTCAGAATAATTCTTATAGTTGCTTCTGTTTTGGTAAGCTTTTATGCTTTGCGCAAAATAAGAAAAGCGCAGCTTAATATTGACGATGCATTTTATTGGATAGTCGTTTCGGTGATTCTCTTAGTAATGAGTATTTTCCCCATCGTACCGACATATCTTTCTTCGCTTATAGGCATAGAATCTCCTGCAAATTTCGTATTCTTAGTTATGGTTTCATTGGCATTTGTTAAGCTCTTTGATTTGTCAATTGAGCTTTCAATACAAAAATACAGACTTAATAAGCTGATACAGAAAATTGCTTTGAACAATCACCAGAGCGCAGAATCTGACAGCAATTGCGAAGATAAATAAAACATAAACCCCCTCTTTTAAGCAGTCTTGAAATTTACAAGTGCTTGCATCAAGGGGGGATTTTTGAATGCTTAATACAATGGATACGCTATTAAATACAAAAGCTCATATAACTTAAGACACGTATCCTTATTTCGCCGTCGCTATCTCAACGAGTATATCCGAAATCTTTTCCATAGCTTCAACTGAAACGAATTCAAAGCGGGAATGGAAGTTTTCACCGCCTGTTGAAAGGTTGGGGCAAGGAAGTCCCATAAACGAGAGCCTTGCGCCGTCGGTGCCGCCTCTGATGGGTGATTTTACTGGAGTGATGTCAAGGGAGCGCATTGCCTTTTCAGCTCTTTCTATAATATACATACAAGGCTCGATTTTCTCACGCATATTGTAGTATGAATCGTTAAGCTCAATGATAAGTGTTCCTTCTCCGTAACGCTCGTTGATTATATTTGCGCAGCGTACGAACTCTGCCTTTTTCTCCTCAAACTTTTTCATATCGTGGTCTCTTATGATGTAAGAGAGCTTGGCAAGCTCTACCTCGCCCGACATAGCGGTTAAATGATGGAAGCCCTCGTAGCCCGAGGTCTTTTCGGGTAATTCGTCGGGTGGAAGAAGCTCGTTGAATTCCATCGCGATTCTTGCCGCATTCTTCATTTTGTCCTTTGCGGCGCCGGGATGAATTGAAACGCCGTTAACCGTTATTTTCGCGCTTGCCGCATTGAAGTTTTCATATTCAAGCTCGCCGATAGGACCGCCGTCAACAGTGTAAGCAAAATCTGCGCCGAAGCCTTCGACGTCAAATTTGTCAGCTCCTCTGCCTATCTCCTCGTCGGGTGTGAAGGCTACGCATATTTTTCCGTGAGGCGCTCCGCTTTCGATAAGCCTTTCAAGCATCGTGAGAATTTCCGCAATTCCTGCTTTGTCGTCAGCTCCTATAAGCGTCGTGCCGTCGGAGGTGATAAGAGTGTGTCCCTTGTAGTCCTCGAGATAAGGATAATCGGAAGCCTTCAAATAAATATCTTTCTCTTTATTTAAAAGAATATCGCCACCCTCATATTTGTGTATCCCGAGCTTGATGTTTTCGTCTGGGGCATCGGGAGAGGTATCCATATGCGCGATAAAGCCTATTGCGGCTTCTCCGTCTTTATTTGCCGGAAGAGTCGCGTAAACGTAGCCGAACTCGTCAACTCTCGCATCGGCAAGTCCCAATTCTTTAAGCTCCTTTGCAAGAATTTCTGCAAGCTTCAGTTGCTTTTTCGTGCTGGGACAGGATCCACTCTCCTCGTCAGACATCGTAGGAATACGCGCATAGTTTAAAAATCTTTCGTAAGCTTTCATTTTTAACCTCTATATTTAAATTTTGTTCTTTGTATTATTAAGCAATGCCAAAATTACCGTTAAATTTAACACGAGTTTGGGGCTTGCTATATAAAAGTAAATAAAAATTTACATTGCATACAGACTTATAGAACCGGATATGAAGGTTTTGCGGTTTAGTTGATAATTGCGCTCTCTTAATATTATAATTTAATACTACTAAAAAAGCAAGGGGTTATCAAACGATAGCCCCTTGAATTTTATTTATCGGGTTTTCAAAAGCTCCGAAACGTTAATTCTGTTTATTGCTCTTGCAAGCTTTGATTTTGCAATAAGAAGCGCCTTGTCGTCTTCGGAATGCGAAATGGCACTCTCAGCTTTTTCTTTTGCAAGCATGGCTCTTTCGAGGTTTATCTCTTCGGCAAATTCAAATGTCGTTGCCACGAGCATAACCTCGTTTTGCTTTACGGAAAGAAATCCGCCTGCGGAGGATGCAAGCTTCTTTTCTCCGTCAAGATCTATTCTCGCGCGGCCTATTCCGAGCGAGGCAAAATAATCTGCGTGCTTTGCTAGAATTTCAACGTCACCGTTTTCGGTTTTAACAAGCAAGCTTGTCGCGTTTCCCTCGAATTTAGTGCCGTCAGGCGTTACAATAGTTAAATGAAATTCGTTCATTCCCGAAACCTCTTATGCTTCTGCCTTAAGCTTTTTTGCCTTTTCAACCGCCTCGTCAATAGTTCCAACGAAGAGGAATGCCGCTTCGGGAAGCTCATCGTGCTTGCCGTCGAGAATTTCGCGGAAGCCGCGTATTGTTTCTTTGATAGGAACGTATTTTCCTTCCATACCCGTAAACTGCTCTGCAACCGAGAAAGGCTGAGAGAGGAAACGCTGGATTTTTCTTGCGCGGTTAACGAGAAGCTTATCCTCTTCGGAAAGCTCTTCCATACCCATAATAGCAATTATATCCTGAAGCTCCTTGTATCTCTGAAGCACGCTCTGAACCTCTCGCGCTACCTCGTAATGCTCAATGCCGACAACGTCGGGCGAGAGTATTCTCGATGTTGAATCAAGCGGATCTACCGCAGGGTAAATACCGAGAGATGCGATGCTTCTTGAAAGAACGGTAGTTGCGTCAAGATGCGCAAACGTAGTTGCGGGCGCGGGGTCGGTAAGGTCGTCTGCTGGAACGTAAACTGCCTGAACCGAAGTTATAGAGCCGCGCTTTGTCGAGGTAATTCTCTCCTGAAGCGCACCCATTTCGGTTGCAAGCGTCGGCTGATAACCAACCGCAGAGGGCATCCTTCCGAGAAGAGCTGAAACCTCTGAGCCCGCCTGAGTGAATCTGAATATGTTGTCTATAAAGAGGAGAACGTCTTGTCCCTCTCTGTCACGGAAATATTCCGCCATCGTAAGTCCAGAAAGAGCAACTCTCATTCTTGCTCCCGGAGGCTCGTTCATCTGTCCGTAAACGAGAGCCGTTTTTGAGAGAACTCCCGATTCCTTCATTTCGTTGTAAAGGTCGTTTCCTTCACGCGTACGCTCGCCGACGCCCGTAAATACGGAAATACCGCCGTGCTCCTTGGCAACGTTGTTGATAAGCTCCATTATAAGAACCGTTTTACCAACACCCGCGCCGCCAAAAAGACCTATCTTACCGCCTTTTGCGTAAGGCGCGATAAGGTCAACGACTTTAATACCCGTTTCGAGAATTTCGCTCGTTCCTTCCTGCTCGGAGTATGAGGGAGGATTGCGGTGTATGCACCATCTTTCCTCTGCTTTCGGCTCTTCCTTGTTATCGATGGGTTCGCCGAGAAGGTTGAATATTCTTCCGAGCGTTTTTTCGCCTACGGGAACAGTTATACCCATACCCGTGTCAACGGCTTCCGCGCCTCGAGGCATTCCGTCGGTAGACGACATAGCAATACATCTCACAACGTCGTCGCCAAGCTGAGTGGCAACCTCACAAACTACCTTTTTGCCGTCGTGCATAATTTCAATGGCGTTAAGAAGGTTCGGAAGATGTCCGTTTTCGAATTTTATGTCAAGTACAGGGCCGATAATCTGCACGACCTTGCCTATATTCTTTTCCATTAGTATCCTCCAAAAAAATCATCAAAGCGCTTCTGCGCCGGAAACGATTTCCGTAATTTCTTGAGTAATAATTGCCTGACGCGCTCTGTTGAATTTGAGCATAAGGGTGTCAAGCATTTCCTCGGCGTTTTTATTCGCCGCGTTCATAGCGTTGCGGCGTGCTCCGTGCTCGGAAGCTATAGCCTCGCAAATCACAGACCACAAAACACCGCCGATATATTGAGGAACGATTTTAAGAAGCATCTCTTCTGCATCTTCCTCGATCAGAATATCGCTGCCAACGGCTTCCGTATCCTCTTCGTCAAACGGGAGAATGCTCTCATACACGGGTAACTGCGAAATCATAGAAACGAATTTCGTATAAACAACCGTGACTGTGTCAAATTCTCCGTTAAGGTAAGCTAAGGTAATAGCTTCGCCAAGAGAAAGACAGTCGCCAACACCAAGCTCCGCTGTTATATCGGCACTCTCGGTGAAAAGCTTTTTGCCTCTATGGCGGAAATACTCCAAAGCTTTCTTACCTATGGGAAGAAAGACCGAGTCGCTTGACGTTATTCGCTCCGCAAGCTTAAAAACGTTTGAGTTGTATCCACCGGCAAGACCTCTGTCACCGGCGATAACTATAATGAGAGATTTGTTTATTTCTCCATTTCTATTGAAGGGCGAATCGAAATCCCCTGAGCTTTCAATCAAAGTTATAGCCTTTCTTAAAATCTCATAGTAGGGGCGCGATTTTTCAACCTTTTCCTTTGCGCGCCTGAGCTTTGAGTTTGCAACCAGCTCCATTGCTTTGGTTATCTGCATCGTGCCGGTAACGCTTTTCATTCGCGCTTTTATATCATTCATCGATGCTCCTGCCACGGTACACTTCCTTTACGCTTTGTTAAGAAATTTTGCTTTTGCGGCTTCAATAGCCTCTCTGAGAGCCTGAGCATTTTCATCTGAGAGCATACCCGTGTCACGAATTTCGGCTAAAAGTTCTTCCTTCGTAGCCACAAGATACTCGAAAAGCTCTTCTTCAAAGCGGCTTATATCCGAAACATCAATGTCACGTAAAAGATTGTTTACAACGGCATAGATTATGGCAACCTGAAGTTCAACCGCAATCGGTGAATTTCTGTTCTGCTTCAAAACCTCAACGATACGCTTTCCCTGCTCAAGACGAGTCTTTGTGTCTTGGTCGAGGTCTGCTCCGAACTGTGCAAAGCCCTGAAGTTCTCTATATTGAGAATAAAGGAGCTTAAGCGAGCCTGCAACCTTTTTCATTGCCTTAATCTGGGCGTTACCGCCGACTCGAGAAACCGAAATGCCTGGGTTAACCGCAGGGCGAACACCCGAATGGAAAAGCTCGGTTTCAAGGAATATCTGTCCGTCGGTAATGGAAATTACGTTTGTGGGAATGTAAGCGGAAACGTCTCCTGCCTGTGTTTCTATTATGGGAAGCGCCGTAAGCGAGCCACCGCCGTATTCGGGAGCGAGCCTTGCTGCTCTTTCAAGAAGTCTTGAGTGAAGATAGAATACGTCACCGGGATATGCTTCTCTGCCCGGAGGGCGTCTTATAAGAAGCGAAAGCGCTCTGTATGCAACCGCGTGTTTTGAAAGGTCGTCGTATACTATAAGCACGTCGCGTCCCTTGTCCATGAAATATTCTCCCATAGCACATCCCGCGTAAGGAGCGATATACTGTAATGGCGCGGTGTCGGATGCGGTAGCGGAAACAACTATGGTATAGTCCATAGCGCCTGCCTTTTCAAGTGTTTCAACGACACCCGTAACAGTGGACTGCTTCTGACCTATTGCAACGTAAATACAAATAACGTCTTTGCCCCTTTGGTTTATTATAGTATCGGTAGCAATAACGGTCTTACCTGTTTGTCTATCACCGATTATAAGCTCTCTCTGACCTCTGCCTATCGGTATCATAGAGTCTATAGCCTTGATACCCGTCTGAAGAGGAACGGAAACGGATTTTCTTTCGATAATTCCGTAAGCTCGTCTTTCAATGGGACTGAATTCACTTGTTTCAATAGGTCCCTTTGCGTCAATGGGCTGACCGAGAGCATTAACTACTCTGCCGATAAGTGCCTCACCAACAGGAACGGAAACAACGCGCCCTGTTCTTTTTACAAGGCTTCCCTCGGAAATTCCTACGTCAGTACCGAGAAGAACCGCACTAACGTGGCTTTCTTCAAGGTTAAGCGCCATACCGAAAGTGCCGTTTGTAAACTCAAGAAGCTCGTTTGCGCGGCACTTGTCAAGGCCGTGAACCTTTGAGATTCCGTCACCTACGGATATGACGTAGCCAACCTCGTCCTGCTCAGTTTTCTTCGAGTAGTTTTTTATTTGTTCTTTGATTATTTTGCTGATATCATCAATTTTTGACTGCATTTTATCACCAACTTAATTTAAACTATTACGTTTTTAAGGCTTGCTTCGATTTTATCAAGGCGAGTCTTAAGTGAGCCGTCGAGCTGAAGCCCCGAAAAACGAAGCTTAAGGCCGCCGAGTATTTCGGGGGTTACCGTGTTTGTTATTATTACGGTTTTCTTTCTTTCCTTTTCGAGCTTTTCACGAAGACGGGAAATCTGCTCATCTGTCATAGGACGTGCGCTTATCGCCTCAACCCTCAAAATTCCAAAGCTTTCGTCATAAAGAGCCTCGTACTCCTTAAGAATATCGGGAAGAAGGCGTGTCGAACGCTTTTCGCAAAGAATTTTGATAAGATTAAGAACAGGCTCGGAAAGAGAGAAAAATGCTTCGTCAACAAGTCGAAGCTTCTCTTTCTTCGGAAGCACGGGTGTATCCAAAAGCTCAAGATAGCTTTCGTTTTCCTTAACTGCCGCCACGGCGCAGCGCAAATCGAGAAGAACCTTCTCGCACGCATTCTCTTCCTCGGCAAGCATAAAAAGGGCCTTTGCATATTCAAGTCGGGCTATCATTTTTCGTCACCCATATCACGAATAAAGTTGTCAATGAGAGTATTATGCTCGGAGTCCGAAACTTCCCTTTCTATAACTGCCGCGGCAATGCCGAGCGCCATATCGGAAACCTCGTCCTTTATTTCATTGAGAGCTCTTTTCTTTTCAAGCTCGGCTTCCGAGCGCGCTCTTTCCAAAGCTCGCTTTGCTTCCTCGCCTGCGTTTTTAATGATTTCTTCCTCGCGAAGCTGTGCCTTACGAACAGCTTTTTTAAGGATTTCTTCACTTTCCTCGTTTGCTCTTTCGAGCTTTTCCTCATATTCCGACTTTAAAGCCGCGGCATCGGTCTTGGACTTCTCCGCATCGCTATACATCTCGTCAACTTCCTTTTGGCGCGAGTCAATCATATTTTTGACGGGCTTGAAAAGGATTTTCTTAAGGAAAAGATAAAGAATCAAAAGGTTAATCCAGGCGAAAATCATCGTCCAGAAATTAACGCCGACAAAGGATTCGAACTTGTCTAAAAATACTTCAAATCCCATAAATAATTACTCTTTTCGGTTTTTCTTAAAGCATAAACAAAATGAGAAGCGCAATAACGAGCGAGTAAATACCCGTGGTTTCGGTAATTGCACAACCAAGTATCATGTTAGTACGAAGCGTACCTGCCATCTCGGGCTGGCGCGCCATAGCCTCAAGAGCCTTTCCTACGGCATTACCTTCACCGATAGCGGGGCCGATAGCTCCGATACCCATACAAAGTGCAGCGCCCAAAGCCTTTGCTGCTTCAACGATAGAACCTTCCATTTTAAAATCCTCCTTGGAATTCATATATTTTTTATTTTTGTAATCAAAATCAATTTCCCCGGCTTATGCATTTCCTTCAAGCTCTTCGGACGGTGGACAAGCACCGCCTACGTAAACCATCGTGAGAAGCGAGAAAACGAATGCCTGAACGAAGCCTGAGAAAAGGTCGAAATAAACGGAGAGAAACGCGGGAATGCCTGCTACGAAAATAGGTGGGAAGCAAGATAGAATTGCATCGGGAAGCCATCCGAAAACAAGATTTGTAAGTCCCGCAAGCGCTCCGTATATAAGAGAGGTAAGAACTCCGCCTCCCGCAACGTTACCGAAGTGACGGAAAGCCATTGATATTGGCTGCGCGATTTCACTGACTATGTTCATAGGTGTCATAACCACAACAGGCTCGGTGAAGCCCTTAAGCCACGCCTTAAAGCCGAAATTCTTTATATTGTTATACCATACCATAACCGAGGTTACGAGTGCCCACGCAAGCGTTACGGAAAGGTCTGCCGTTGCAGAACGGAAAACCTGTGTCATCCCTATCAGTGTTCCGAAAATGGAGGCAAGGAAAATTGTTCCGATATACGGCGCGAATTTTGCGTTGTGCTTGCCCATAGTGCCTTCAACTAAGCCGTAAAGCATATTAACAAGCTTTTCAACGATTACTTGCAGTCCCGAGGGGCGCTTGCCGAGATGCTTCGGTCTTGTTACAATGTAAGCGAGAACTATAAGAAGTATAGTTGAAACGAAGAGAGAAACAGTCGTTTGCGTAATATTTATATCACCGATAGGTGTTTTTATGGCAAAATAGACTTTGGCGCCTGTTATTTCCATTAGCGTTGTGCCTTTCTTTTAAGCAATTCGGATATTGTGATAATAGGTCTTAGCATAAGAATCGGTATTACCGTAGCCAAGGGAGCGAAAACTCCCGAAACGAATGCGGCGACCAGGGTGACGACGAGAACGAGTATGCGCACTAAAAACGAAATTTTCATTTGCGCTTGGATTTTTCCTTGGAATTTAAGCGAAAGTTCCGTTGCTTCCTCTTCGCTAAGCTCTCTTTCTCCGCGCTCCTCTAAGAAGCTGTTAATAACTCTGTTTGTCATAATTGAAAGCACGATAAAGTTCAAGACGGTAACCGTACTTCCAAGCAATACACCTAGAAGCACCTTATAAGTAAATTTTTTGATTAAGAGATAAACTCCGCAAATTACAAGAGAGGTGAGCGCTTCGCCTATCAATAGCGCGAGAAGCTCTCTTAACGGCAGCTTTTGTTTATTCATTTTTTATCTCCGTAAGTTTTTTCCTTTCTCTGCTTTTCCAGCCTTTCAAGCCCCTCGGAAGCGGAAATTGCAAATTTAATCATTGAAATAAGCCCCATTATAAAGCCTATGGGGATAAGAATCGCATAGAGCCATTCGGGTGCCCCGAGTTTCGATATAAAAAGCCAGGAAACAAGGAGCATAAAAGCGGCAGGAGAGATAAGTGTCAAAATACATTGCAGCACTATATTCATAATGTATAAAGCGCCGACAAAATTTTTATACATACGTTCTCCTTGTTTTTTATTAGCAAGTAAAGAAATTTTTACCAATTTATCCATGAGAACAGTTTATCATACTTTTTCTTAAAAATCAAGGCATATTACGAAAGTTAATACTTTAACAAACTTGGTTGATTTTTTGGTACAAAAGCATACAAAAAGAGCCGCTTTTTTAGTTTTTGCGACTCTTCTCAGAATTATTCTCTTATCAGTTTATAAATAAGCGGCTTGGCCTTCGGTGCTTCGTCTGAAAATTCAAGTGCTTCTTCAAAAAGCTTCTTTGCAAGCCCGATGGATTCTTCTCTGTTTGTGTGAAGCGTTGCTATAACGTCACCCGTTTTTATGCTATCACCCGTTTTGAGCTTAAGCAATATACCTGCGGTAAAGTCTATCGTATCGTTCTTCGTTTTTCTTCCCGCGCCAAGCTCTGACGCCGAAAGTCCGATTTTCTCCGCATCCATAGATTTGATATATCCATCGACCTCTGCTCTCACTTCATAAACCAAGCGTGCCTTCGTGAGATTTTCGGTATTCGTGACGTATTCAAGCTTTGCACCCTGCAAGGATACCCATTTCTTGAATTTTTCAAAAGCAACTCCCGAGAAAAGAGCATTTTCCGCGCGGCACTTTGCCTCGTCGAATTCAATACCTAAGGAAAGTGATGCCATTTCCGCGGCAAGCGCTACCGAAAGCTCGGTTAAATCGCGCGGGCCCTCGCCCTTAAGCGTGCCTATGGCTTCGATAAGCTCGAGGTTGTTTCCTACGGCATAGCCGAGAGGGATATTCATATCGGTGATGAGTGCCGAGGTTTTTCTTCCTGCCGAAATACCTATTTTAACCATAGCGGAGGCAAGTGACTCCGCGTCTTCTGGAGTTTTCATAAACGCACCGTTTCCGCATTTAACGTCAAGCACTATTGAAGATGCGCCCGCGGCAAGCTTCTTTCCCATAACCGAGGATGCTATAAGCGGTATCGAGTCAACCGTTGCTGTGACGTCACGAAGCGCATAAAGTTTTTTGTCCGCAGGAGCGAGATTTCCCGTTTGTCCGACAACAGCGATTCCGCATTCGCGGACCGTTGCGAAAAACTCCTCTGCGGAAAGCTCTGTTCTGTATCCGGGGAGCGATTCGAGCTTGTCAATTGTTCCGCCTGTGTGTCCGAGTCCGCGCCCACTCATTTTCGCAACCTTGCATCCGAGCGCTGCGGCAAGAGGCGCCGTCACAAGCGTCGTCTTATCACCGACACCGCCCGTTGAGTGCTTATCCACCGAAAGATTTTTAAACTCTGAAAGGTCTACGGTGTCACCCGATTTTGAGATAGCTTTGGTCAAGGTAGAGGTTTCTCTTTCATTCATCCCCTGGAAGCAGATAGCCATAAGAAGTGCCGAAACCTGATAATCGGGTATTTCTCCGCTTATATAAGCCGAAACGAAGCTCTGTATTTCTGCGTCGGAAAGTGCCTCGCCTTTTTTCTTTTTAAGTATAATGTCGTAAACTCGCATAAAATTCTCCAAAACTAATCCTGTAAGGGAAATTTGAATTTATGGAAGAGCGCATGAAAAAGCTATCAGAAAAGCTTGCCTGAAAAGCTATGAGGCATAAGCTCCTTAAGAGTGTACTTTTCGTAAGAGTCACCAGAATAAACTATAACCTCGAAATCCCCGTCGCAGAATTCTACCATAACCTGACGGCAAACTCCACAAGGATAAAAGGGCGTCGAGGGGCATTTGCTCTGTGCACCACCCGCTAGGGCAATTTTTCTAAAACTTCTCTCACCCTTCTTGATAGCCTCGAAAAATGCAACTCTTTCGGCACAAACGGTGGGAGAAAACGAAGCATTTTCTATATTCGCTCCGAGATAAATCTTTCCGCTGTCGGCAAGAAGCGCCGCGCCTACGGCAACACCTGAATACTTGCAATACGCGCTCTCTCTTGCGTCAAGCGCAAACTTCAAAAGTTCTCTATCATTCATAAAAATCTCCTTAAATGCAAAGCAAAGTTTTCATTTATATTGTTTTTAAGTCAATTTTATCGCATTTTGGCGAGGAAAATCTAATTCCGAGTAAACGAGAAATTAAGTTTGATATAACGCCAAACCCGGATTTTGTCCCAAAGTTCTCGGCGGTAAAATTCTTTCCGAAAACGAGAAGCGGCACGTACTCTCGGGTGTGGTCGGTGCTATCGTCACCTGGGTCGCAGCCGTGGTCGGCGGTGATAATAAGCATATCGTCGCAGCTTAACTTCGGGAGAAAATTTCCAAGCCATAGGTCGAATTCCGAAAGAGCTTTAGCGTAGCCGTGAATATCCTGTCTGTGTCCGTAAATCATATCAAAGTCAACGAGATTTACAAAGCACAATCCGTGAAAATCTCTTTGCGAAAGCTCGTCTGTCTTTTCCATTGCCTCTTTGTTGCCGTGAGTGAAAAAGCTTTCCGTAATTCCCCTTGAGGCGAAAATATCACTTATTTTGCCAACCGAAATTGAGTCAAGTTCACACTCTTTTATTGCGTCAAGCAAGGTTTTTTCGGGAGCTTCCACGGAAAAATCGCGTCTGTTTGCAGTTCTCTTGAAGCCACCCTTGCCGTCGTCTATAAACGGGCGCGCGATAACTCTGCCTACCGCGTGCTTGCCGCGAAGAATTTTGCGTGTCTTTTTGCATATAGAATAAAGTTCTTCGAGAGGCACGACGTCTTCGTGCGCAGCTATTTGAAAAACACTGTCCGCAGATGTATAAACTATCAGTTTTCCTGTGGCTTTATGCTCCGCGCCGTATTGCTTTATAACCTCTGTGCCTGAATAGGGCTTGTTGCAAAGAGTTCCGCGTCCCACAGCCTTTTCAAATTCATCTATTATTTCCTCGGGAAATCCAAGGGGATATGTTGGCAAAGCGGAGGGAGAAACGACGCCTGCGATTTCCCAATGCCCTATGGTCGTGTCCTTGCCCATACTCAATTCTCTGAGCCTTGCGACACTCGCCGTGTGGTTTTTGTTCTTCGGTAAATAGTCAATTCCGTCTGATTCACCGAGTCCGAGCCTTAAAAGGTTGGGTATATTAAATTCGCGTGACGCTGAAATTCTTTTTAAGGTATTTGCGCCTAAGTCGGAAAATTTATCTGCGTCGGGCGCTTCGCCTATGCCGAGGGAATCGAGAACTATAAGAAATATTCTTTTCATAATCTTAAAGCTTTATTGCGGTATTAAGCGCAATTTCCATCATTTCCGTGAATGAATTTTGTCTTGCATCGGAGTCAAGGGACTCACCTGTGATAAGGTGGTCCGAAACCGTGCATATTGCGAGTGCGCGGCGCTTTGCGTAAGCCGCGTTCATATAGAGTGCCGCTGCTTCCATTTCAACACCGAGAATTCCCATTGCCTGCCATTTTTTGTGAGCCTCTGGATTTGCGTTATAAAATATATCTGAGGAAAGAAGATTTCCAACGGCAAAACGCGCACCGATTTTTCTCGCTTCTCTGACTGCAATTTCAAGAAGCTCATAGCTTGCTATAGGCGCGAAGCTTCCCTCAAGTCCGTACTGCACTGCGTAGGAAGATGTCGTAGATGCGCCCATTCCTATGATTATATCACGGATTTTAACAGTCTCGGAAAGTCCGCCTGCCGAGCCGATACGTAGTATATTTTCAACACCGAAAAAGTTGTATAATTCGTATGAATAAATAGCCATTGAGGGCATACCCATTCCGCTTGCCATAACCGACACTTTTTCGCCTTGGTAGGTACCCGTGTAACCTTGTATACCACGAACGTTATTGACAAGCTTCGCGTTTTCAAGGAAATTTTCCGCAATAAACTTTGAGCGCAAGGGGTCGCCGGGCATAAGAACCGTTTTTGCAAAATCCGAGGGAGAAGCCTTAATATGAGGAGTTGGATAGTTTTTCATTTTTTCACCCGGCTTAATATCCGCCGTTATCCTTTCCGTTTTTTATTATTTTAACAATTCTGCTTGTGCCGAGCCGTGAAGCGCCTGCATTGATAAAGTTCTCCGCATCAGCAATGCTTGAAATGCCGCCTGCCGCCTTGATTTTAAGATTTGGGGCAACGTTTTTCTTCATAAGCTCAATATCCTGAAGAGTTGCGCCTGAGAGCGAAAATCCCGTTGAGGTTTTTATAAAATCCGCGCCGCTTTCGCTTACTATCTTGCACATTTTAACCTTTTCGCTTTCTGTGAGAAGACAGGTTTCTATTATAACCTTGAGTATTTTATCGCCTACGGCTGCTTTAACTCTTTTTATTTCGTCAAGAACACTCGAAAAGTTACCACTCTTAAGCATTCCGATGTTTATAACCATATCTATTTCGTCGGCTCCGTCTAAAACGGCTTCCTCTGCCTCGAAAATCTTAACTTCGGTCTTTGAATACCCGTTGGGAAAGCCTATAACCGTGCATATCGGAAGCTTGCCTTTTGTGTATTCTTTTGCGAGTTTTACGTAACACGGGGGTATACATACGCTTGCCGTGCCGTATTTAAGTCCGTCGTCGCATATAGATTTTATATCTTCCTCTGTTGCGTTGACCGAAAGAAGCGTGTGGTCGCACTTAGAAAGTATTTCGTTAATTTCCATACTAATAGCTATCACCCCTTTTTATTCTGTCTTTATAGCACTTATGACAGACGGCTATATAGCTTTCGTTTCCACCGAGTAAAACCTGAGTGCCCTCGGTTAAAATATTGCCGTTTTCGTCAACTCTTGCGTTGACCGTTGCTTTTCTTCCGCAGGCGCAAATCGTCTTTATCTCGGATATTGAATCTGCAAGCTCAAAAAGCCTTTTGCTGCCCTCGAAAAGCTCTGTACGAAAATCTGTTCTTAAGCCAAAAGCGAGAACCGGTATTGATTTTTCGTCAACGATAGCGCGAAGCTCATCTATTTGCGCGGCTTCAAAAAACTGACACTCGTCTGCGATAATTACGTCAGGTGTATCCTTTTTAGACTCTAAAAGCGCGACAATGTCACAGCCGTTCTCAATAAGCTCCGCCTTTGCTTCAAGTCCTATTCTCGAGCGCACGAATTCTCCGTCACGCGTTTCAACAGCAGGCTTGATAAGCCAAACGCGCATTTCTCGTTCCTCGTAATTGAATTTTGTTATCAGTGCCTGTGCTGTTTTTGAAGAGCCCATAGCTCCGTATTTGAAATAAAGCTTTGCCATTTTCTGTCCTTTTGAACGTATATTCTTTAAATCAATTATATCACAAGTGTCGGAAAAAATAAAGCCCCCGTTAAAATTTTTGCCAGTATTGACTTTTAAAGATAAAAGTTGTATAATTAATTTAATAATTAAAGATATTTTTGGGGAGTCTGGATGAAAAAACAACCAACGGCTCCGTCATAAGAAAAAGCAGTATAGAAAAAACGAATCTCTACATAGAGGACTGTAAAATAATAAAGATAAGCACGAAAATTTCCCCGAGGGACCGATTATTCTAGGCAGACTTGAGGGTGGCCATAAATGTATAATTGAAAACGGCATTGCCTTAATGCCCGACAAGACCTGCTTCGCAGGAAGTGTTGCAACAACGACAGACTCGTAAGAACCTTCTATAAGAACAATGTAACAACTCTTCCCGTACCGGTAGAGCTTGCGAGCAAGCAACCTGCCGAGAGACTCGGATTTAAATCAAGGGTGAGTTGCGCAAGGGCTATGACGCGGATATTATCTTCTTTGACGATAATATTAACGTTTTATTCGTTATGGTCAGCAGTTCGGCTGTTAAGTCGTAAAACAATGCATTTTTAGGATATAAGTCAATAAAAATTTACATAATACATAAAAGCGAAAGAATTTGCCTCAAGGAAAGTGGGTGATTTTATGTCCAACGTATACAATTTTTCAGCAGGTCCGTCGGTTCTGCCCGAAGAGGTTCTTGAAAAAGCGAAGAACGAAATTTTTAACTATAAGCGCACGGGTGTTTCCGTTATGGAGCTTGGCTCTTCTTCGCGCGAGGTTGAAAAGCTTATGGATAAGGCAGAAAAATCATTAAGGAAAATAATGTCTATTCCGTCAAACTATAAAATCCTGTTTCTTGCGGGCGGCGCGTCGAGTCAGTTTGCGGCAATTCCTATGAATTTGCTATCAGACCATAAATGTGCCGACTACGTAGTTTCGGGTAAGCATTCTAAAAAAGCAGTCCTTGAAGCGAAAAAGCACGGAGATATTGCAATTGCCGCATCAAGTGCAGGCGCAAATCCTGCATTTTCAACAATTCCCGAAACAAAACGAAGCGACTTCAGGCCCGACGCTGATTACGTTCATATCTGCTTTAATAACAGTGTCTACGGAACAACCTTCCACTATATCCCCGATACGGGAAATATACCTCTTGTTGCCGATATGTCGTCATACATTCTTTCAGAGCCGTTTGATGTGACGAAGTTTGCGCTTATCTACGCATCTGCTCAACAGAATATCGGCCCTGCGGGAATGACTGTCGTAATAGTGCGAGAAGATTTGCTAGGCGGAGCAACTCCCGAAACCCCCTCTGTGCTCGACTACAAAATTATCGCGGAAACAAAATCGAGATACAGTACACCGCCCGTCTGGTCTATTTATGTTGCAAGTCTTGTTTTTGACTGGATACTTTCCATAGGCGGCCTTGAGGAAATCAAACGCAGAAACGAAAGAAAAGCAAGTCTTCTCTACGATTATCTTGATTCACAGTTTTATTATACAGCCTCCGTTGATAAAAAATGCCGTTCGATGATGAACGTAGTTTTCGTAACGGGTGACGCAAATCTTGATAAAAAATTTATTAAAGAAGCGGAAGAAGCAAAGCTTCTTAACCTCGCAGGCGACAGATATATCGGTGGTATGCGCGCATCAATTTATAACGCAATGCCATACGAGGGCGTCGAGAAGCTCGTCGAGTTTATGAAAAACTTTGCCGCAGAAAACCCTAAGCTTGACTAAATTCAGTTCCTAAATAAAACAAAAAAGAGCGAGTTTGTCGTATAAAACGATAAGCTCGCTCTAAAATTATAAATTTGATTTTTGTAAGCTTGAAATTTTGTAATTTTTTCTATCCGCTAAACGCACAGCCCTTACCGGTCCTCTCCGAAGTCCTTTATATACTCCGCGATAAGCTTTTCGGACCAATCGGATGTTGCTTCAAGCTTACCCGTAAAGAAACTCTCAAAGAAGCTGAATAAAAAAGCAAAGCTTTACGTTTCGAAAATACAAAAAAGTTTAAAAACAAGCTATATTTTTGGCAGAATGTCATTCTGCCAAAAATCTGAATTCTAAAGCTTAGCCGAAATCTCTGTCGTCGAAAATATTATCGTCGGTTTTTTTGCCGTCTGAATCGACTTTTTCTCTCTTCGCCTCGCGAATGTTTTTAACTATGAGGAAGATAGCCAGAGCTATAAGTCCTACGCCAAGGATAACGAAAATCAAATCGCCCGTCATAATAGTCTTGCCGAAAACGTTTTCCATAGTGTCAACGGTTATAACAGCGGGGATGCCGGTTTCTTCCGTGAATTCTTCGAGAGCTGAGTTAACCGTGTTTTCGCTAATACTTAGCCCTGATTTGTTATTTACGTGCGATTTTTGTACGTTGCTCTTTGATTCGGGAACTTTAAAGGGCGAGGACAAGCCGAGCTCTTTAACCTCTACAGTCATTTTTTCCATAACCGCAGCAAGATTTTGAGATAAGGAATACTTATAATTTGTCTGATTTATCGAAGAGTTTACAGCGTAGCCGAACTCAGTTCCCTCTGCGCCGAACAGATTATTTACGTTTGTTTTTACGTTATCTCCAACCCAAGCAATACAGGCGAAATCAACAGCTTCCTCGTCAACGAGGAAAACGATGAGAATATTATCCTCAAGTCCGTCGTAATAGCCGAATTCGTTGTAATATTCCGTGTTCGTGTAATCTTGGAATTTAACCTCGTCATAAACTACGCTTCCGCCGTTTGCAATGCTTGAAAACGCAGAGCCTACGCTTGCGATTAAGAGTACTGCCGCAAGGATTATCATTATAATGGGCGCGAGAATGAGTCCCGCAAGTCCGCCAAGGCAACCGCCCCCGCCGTAGTAGCGTCTTGGTCCGAAGAACCAAAAGCCGTGGTGGTGATGGTGATGATGGTGTGGCGGTCTTCCGCCTCCAAATCCACCGCGGTGTCCGCCTCCTCCGAAGCCGCCTCCGCTTCTTCCTCCGCCGCCTGAAAATCCGCCGCCTCTTGCGCCGCCGCCGGGTCCTGCCATAATAAATTCCTCGCTTTCGTTAGAATAAAGTTATTTTTGCCAATTTTTTAATATTTAAGCGAATTCCTGTAGAAATACAACTTTGCCGTTAACAAATAATTCGTTTGCCTGATTTCCAAAGCAAGTTTTCCTTTGAGTATTGATAAAGCATACTCGGCTCGAAGTCAATAGCGGAATTCTTTTCAACAATCAGAATGGTTGATTCTGCATTCTTCATCTCACACTTGCCTGTTTTTGCAACAGCAAGAATGCCTTTTTTCAAATCGTTATTACATTTATAAGAGAATTCTTCGTAGGGCGCAACTACGTAGTCCCAGATTCTTCCCGCCTTAACATAAAGACCTCCGGGTAGAGATTTTATGAGTCTATTATATTCCCGAAAATTTGCCGTTGTCATTACAAAATAGCAAATTAAAATTGCATAATCGTATATTAGGAACAAAGTTGTAAATTTGAGGCGCAAAATATTTATCTAAACCAAGTATAAGCAAAACTCGAGGCTTTGTCAAGAAATAAATTATGAATTCTATTGACAAACGCAAAAAAATGGTATACAATAGGTGCATTAAATGAATTGGAAGCATAGCTCAGTTGGCTAGAGTACTTGCTTGACATGCAAGGGGTCACTGGTTCGAGCCCAGTTGTTTCCACCAAAAGAAAAGGGCGCTGCCTGTGAAGTGAACCCCATTTAGTTCACAAAAAAGAAAAAAGACGCACCAAAAGCAGGGAGAGGAAATTACCTCTTCCTGTTTTTCAATCTTGTAGAGTTGTAAAAAATCAACCAATCTTCGACGAGTAGTAGATATTCTTCAAAAGATGTGATATAATTGTTATACAAAGTTTCTTTTTTCAG
>JAZQRU010000030.1:0-17309 GCA_045629745.1 Eubacteriales bacterium | reverse complement strand
TCTCATCGTCGTACTCCTCTTCCATATTTTTATTCACTCTATCAAGAAAGCCTATAAAAGAATTCATTTCTTCCTCACTGAAATTCTTGAATAGAGATTTATCTATATCAGAAAAAATCACTCTCGTTTTATCAATGATAGCTTTTCCTGATTCGGTAAGTTTAATTTCATTAAATCGGTTATCCTCGCCGAGAGTTCTTTCGATATATCCGTCAAGCTCAAGCTTTTGCAAAATTCCCGTAACGGCAGCGGGAGTTATTTCAAGATGAAGCGCAAGCTCCTTTTGCGATAAAAGATTTCCTTTCTTTGCAAGATGCATAAGAACTCTGTGGTGAGTAGTATGCAAGCCAAACACGGAAACCTTGGAATCAATGAAGGTTTTGTGCCTTTTCTGGATTTTTATCATTTTCCGCATTGCAAGTAAAAATTTTTCTTCCATTTAACACCTCAAACAGTTTAGCGGTTAATAATTAACTACTTAACTATTATACTGTTTTTCTCAAAAAAGTCAACAAAAAAATAAAACAAATTTGATATTGAAAAAAAGTTTACATTATGGTAAAATAAATTAAATAAATTAGAGGTTATTTTATGAAAAATACAAGTCTTTGCTACATAGAATTCGACGGAAAATATCTTATGCTCCACAGAACTAAGAAAAAGAACGACGAAAACCAAGATAAATGGATAGGCGTCGGAGGTAAGTTTGAAGTGGGAGAAAGTCCTTATGACTGTGCAAGACGCGAGATAAAAGAAGAAACGGGCCTTGAAAATCTAACTCTTTCGTACCGCGGAATAGTAACATTTGTTTCTGACGAATACGGCACGGAATATATGCATCTTTTTACAGCAAAAGCAGAAAGCGATAAAATCTACGCGATTTGTGACGAGGGCGAGCTTGTCTGGATTGAAAAAAGTAAAATTTGCAGTTTGCCTATATGGGAGGGAGATAAAATATTTTTTGAGCTGCTTGAAAGCACCTCCTCCTTCTTTTCGTTAAAGCTAACGTACCAAGGCGAAAATTTGATTTCGTCTTTAATAGAATAGCCGAAGAAAATGGGAAATATATATTTCAAAACCTTATGAGTTCGTCTCTCTTCGGCTATAGCAAAAGCGCCTTATTTTAAAAGGCGCTTTCTTTCTTTATAATCAGGAAGATAAGATTCGATTAAATCATAGAATTTCTTTGAGTGATTCATATGAACAAGGTGGCAAAGCTCGTGAACGATAACGTATTCGCGTGCACGCTCCGGGTAAAGCATAAGCCTATATGAAAAGCAAATGTTTTTAGCAGAAGAGCAAGAGCCGAATCTTGTTTTAGCAGAAGTTATCATAATTCTGCCGTATTTTAATCCCATGATTTTCGCAAAATTGTTCGTTTCTATTTCAAAATATTTTTTTGCTTCGCTTTTGAGCTTTTGTACGTCCGCTTCGGCAAGAGAGGCAAATCTATCCTCGTTTTGAATGCTTTTATCGAGGTGCTTTTTTATCCACTTCTCGTGCTTTTGGAGAAGCTTCTCAATACTTTTTTTATCCGTTCCGTAGGGGGCTCTGACAGTTAAAATGCCGTTCTTGATTGATAAACTTACGGTTCTTCTGTCGGAAAACACGGTAGTGTATTTAAGCATCATATCACCTCTCTTTTCTTTATATATTATCACAAAGAAAAGAAAAAGTAAATACTATTCTCTATGAATATAGCAAGGAGAGTTGAATTGTTTTCGTCCTTTACTTTTCCCTGCGTATTCCCCCTCGGAAAGTGCTTCGTAAAAATAAGGCACGGAATAGCTCTTAGGGTAATTTATACCGTATTCAGCATCTCTTGCAACGTATTCCGCATCCGTAATCTCTATTTCATAGGGAAAGCTTCTGTCTTCGATTTTGAGGAGCGCAATATTTATAACATCTTCCGCGGGACATAAATCTGTTGCAATTCCCTCTGATAAGCTATCATACCTTATTATTACGTGCCTCTCACAAGTGCCGTTTGGCGCATTATCACTTGTGAAATATCCCCACTCCATTCTATCACCTCTTACGTCAAGAGTACAATTTTCGGAAAAGTCCCCACCCGAGTCTTTGCAGTAAGGAAGATATAACAGTCCTTCTTCCGAGAAGTGACGTTCTTCTTCAAAGATTTCGTAAGTGCTATATACCTCTTTGGCAATATCGTTCCATATATCAAGATGTGTTTTTCCAAGAAAGCTTACGGAATGCTTTTCTCCCTTGTACCCACACCATATTCCTGCGGTAAAGTACGGAGTATAACCTATAAATAGCTTATCCTTTCCGCTGCCTGAGGTTCCCGTCTTTCCCGCGGTGTCCACAAGCTCAGAAAGTGTTATTCCTTTAGCGGTTCCTTCGTCAACAACAAGCTCGAGAAGCTTATTCATAATTTCAGCGCTTTCTCTTGAAAACACTTGATTTTCTTCTGCTTCGTTTTCCAAAATCAAATTGCCGTCACTGTCAAAAACTGCGACAAAGCTTCGCCCCTTGCAAAGCTTTCCTTCATTAGGAAAAACATTGTAGCTCTCCGTTAGTTTTCTAAGGCTCACACCGTGAGTAAGCTGACCAAGACCTAATGGAGAAGCGGATAAATCGCTTATTAGAGCACCGTCAGACCTTCTCTCGCTTCTGACAAGTGAAGTAAAGCCAAAATTATCGTAAAGGTTTTTATATATTTCCTCGGCACCAAGCATTTCATACAGACGAACCGCTACCGTATTTTTCGATACCCTCAAAGCATCCTTAACGGTAGTAAGTCCGTCGTATACGTTGGGGCTGTTTTTCGGGAAAGCATAGAGAAGCCCCGAGTCGTTTTTCTTGAATTCCACGGGTACGTCGTCAAAAACCGTTGCCCAGTTTATTTTTTTAGCATCTAAAAGAGGCGCGTAAAGCGCAAGCGGCTTAAGGGTTGAACCGGGTGTTATATTTGTTTCGGCATAGTTTAAGACTCTGTTTCCGCACTTTTCGCCGACACCGCCTACAATAGCAAGTAAATTCCCGTTTTGAGACTCGCTTATAACCATTGAAAATTCGAGTCCTGTGTCAACGTTGTTTGGAAAATTGTCTTTATTTTCAAAATACTCTTCAACTATATTCTGAATTTCGGGAGAAACCGTCGTATAAATTTTATATCCCCCGCTTTTCAAAAGCTTCCTCGCAACACTTACAGATACGTCAAGCTTATCCGAAAGCGCGCGCGAGGCATCCTCAATAACCGTTTCACAAAACCAAGAATTTACGCGAAGCCCGTTATTTTCCGACTTTATTACAGTAAGCTGCATCTCTTTTGCGCTGTCGTAATATTCTTTGTTTATATAACCGCATTCAAAAAGACTGTATAAAACTCTATTGCGTTTTTCACGGCATAAATCGGGATTCTTATAAGGATTGTATTTCGTCGGTGCGTTAGCCATACCGACGAGCGTTGCCGAATCAACGTAATCAAGCTCGCCCGCACTTTTCCCGAAATAATACTCTGCTGCCTCTCCAACGCCGATAATTCCGTCACCAAATTCAACAATATTCATATACATCTCAAAAATTTCTTTTTTGCTATGATTCTTTTCAATATGAACGGAACGGAATATTTCGTTAAGCTTGCGTTTAATGCTTTTTTCGTTATCTCCGCTTATATTTTTGATAACCTGTTGCGTTATGGTAGAACCACCGAAGCTCCCGCTGAATTTAAAAACGTAATTCAAAACGGCTCCAAGCGTTCTTTTGACGTCAACTCCCGAATGCTCAAAGAAGCGCCTGTCTTCCATTGCAAGAAATGCATTTTTGAAGCTTTCCGATATATCTGTATAGAAAACCCACTCTTTTCTGGTTATACCGTATATTTCTTCGTAAGGCTCAGGAACGTACGTATCAAGCGACCTAGCTCCGTTTTCCGCGTCGTAATACAGTTTCGTTACGTTAGAGGATTTTGCGGCAGAAAAAAGGGCTTCGTCAAAGGAATAATCAAGTGTGGCGGAATATATTGCAATAAAGGAAACTACAATGCCCAAAATTATAAAAAAAGCTAGCAGCAAGGCTATAAGAATTCGCCTTATATTTCGTTTTTGCATAATAAAACACCTGCGTTTTTTGTAATCTTAACTCCGCAGGTGTTTTTTAATTCTGAAAAATATTAGTTTTTTTGGCAAAATCAATAATTAACCTTATTGAGATAAAGTCCAAACGGGGGCGCTGTCATTCCCGCCCTTTGTCTATCACGGGAATTTATAATTTCGGGAATTTCGTCGGGTTTTATTCTTCCAAAGGCAACCTCGGTAAGAGTTCCGACGATTATCCTGACCATATTATATAGAAATCCGTCTGCCGAAATTTTTATTTCAATCAAATCGCCATCTTTAGTAATATCAAGGGAAAATACCGTGCGTACGGTGTCGGTAACGTCGGAGCCCTCTGCCATAAAGCAGGAAAAGTCGTGCTTTCCAACGATATAAGACGCCGCATGATGCATTTTTTCAAGTGCCTCACCGTTTATCTCACGAGGTAAAAACCATGCTCTTTCATAAAAAAAAGGATCATAAACGCGAGCGTTTTTTATTTTATATAGATATTCCTTGGAAATCACGTCATATCGGGGGTGAAAGTCCTCTTTCGCTTCTTCCGCATAATAAAGCGAGAGATCGTTTGGCAGATAGCGTGAAACCGCAACGGGAAGCTTTTCCGGAGGAACTGTAGCGCCCTCGCATTCTATAAGCACACAGAATTCGTTTGCGTGAACACCCGCATCGGTCCTGCTGCATCCCGTAACTGTGCAGGGTTTGCCAAAGGCTTCAAAAAGTCCTACCGAAAGAGCTCTTTGCACAGTGCGCTTTTCGGGTTGTACCTGAAATCCGTGAAAATCCGTTCCAAGATATCTTATTTTAGCAAAATATCTCATTCGTCACCTAAATTCGATAAAAAATTATTCTGTATATAGTATCTGTCAGTTCAAACTCATAAGGAAGAATACGCGCAGTTATAGTCGCTCCAAGACAAAACAAGGAAACAAGGAGCATAGCGTAATCTTTAAGCACGAAAGTGAGCTTAACGAGCTTAGTTCTGTTCACGTCGCCTCTGTAGCATCTGCATTCCATTGCCGTCGCAAGTTCCTCAGCTCTTTTAAACGACGAAACGAAAAGCGGAATCAAAATAGGAATAAGAGCTTTTGCCCTTTTTATAATACCGCCCGAGGTAAAATCTGCGCCTCTTGATTTTTGCGCATTCATAATTTTTTCCGTTTCCTCAACGAGTGTCGGTATAAATCTTAACGCAATAGTCATCATCATTGCAAAAAGATGCACGGGGACCTTTATAAGCTTAAGAGGCTTAAGAAGAGACTCTATACCGTCGGTTAAAGAAATGGGAGAGGTCGTATACGTTAAAAGAACGCTTGTTCCGACTATAAGAAGGATGACTCTCAAAGCCATAAAAATCGCCCTGACTATACCTTCGGTATAGATTTTTATAACCCAGAACGCAACGAGAGGCTCGCCCTCACCGCTTGTCAAAAACACGTTGATAATAGCCGTAAAAATTAAAATTATTATTATCGGCTTTATACTTTTGAGTACCGTTCTCACTGAAATTCCGCTTATAAGAACAAGCGATGACGTAACAATCGCAAGGAACAAAAATGCAGCGGGATTATTGGCAAGAAAAACCGCTACTATAAACGCCGTAGCCATTAAAATTTTAGTTCTCGGGTCTAGCTTATGAATAATTGACTCACCAGGGAAAAACAGACCTAATGTTATATCGGAAATCATTTTTTACCACCTCCGATATAGTCGATTATAGCATTCTTTACACCGTAAACGGTATAAAGCTTACCCTTAAGGTCGATTCCGCTTTTGCGAAGCGAGGATGCTATTTTTGCAACGACGGGAACGTCAAGACCTATTTCGGAAAGAGAGTCCGCGTCGGAGAAAATCTCGTCGACGGTTCCCGTTTTATAAACCTCTGATTTATTCATAACGACAACGTTATCACAGTAATAAGCCATATCCTCCATAGAGTGACTGACAAGAATAATAGCTGCATCGCTATTTTCCTTTACGTATTCAAGAAGTCCGCCGAGTATCTCGCGACGTCCTCTGGGATCAAGGCCTGCGGCAGGCTCGTCAAGAACGAGAACCTCAGGGCGCATAGCTATAATTCCCGCTATCGCAACGCGGCGCTTTTGTCCGCCCGAAAGCTCAAATGGAGATTTATCCATAAGCTCCTCGTCAATCCCCGTAAAACGCGCCGCATCCTTTACTCTTACGGCGATTTCTTCGTCTGATAGTCCTTGATTTTTAGGACCGAACGCAATATCGTCTTTTACAGTATCGTCAAAGAGCTGATATTCGGGATATTGCATTACAAGACCTACGCGGAAGCGCACCTTAGAAATTTCCTTGGGCTTATTCCATATATTAACGCCATCAAGCAAAACTTCGCCTTCGGTTGGTCTGTATAAACCGTTCAAAAGGTTTACGAGAGTAGATTTTCCCGAGCCTGTATGTCCGATAAGACCTGTCACCTTTCCCTTCTCAAAAGCTACGCTTACTTTATTTAGCGCAATTTTCTCGAAAGGCGTTCCTTTACTATATAAAAACGAAACATTCCGTATTTCAATTTTGTTCATTGTATTATTTTTCGCCTTTTAAAAAACTTATAATTGCATTAGTGCATTCTTCTTCAGTGAGCACGTTTGTGTCAATACCGAGTGAAAGCTTATTAAGAGTGTGTATAAGCTCAACGCCCTGAGGCGCTTCAAGTCCGATATCGTGAAGCTTATCAACATACGAAAACACCTCCGTCGCACTTCCGTCAAGAGCTATTTCTCCATCGTTTATCACAACGACTCTGTCTGCTCTTGCCGCTTCGTCCATATAGTGCGTAATATTAAGAACGGTTATGTTTTCCTCGCGGTTAAGCTTTTCCATAATACGAATAACCTCTTTGCGCCCGAGTGGATCGAGCATTGCGGTTGATTCGTCAAAAATTATGATTTTGGGCTTCATTGCAATTATTCCCGCTATTGCTATTCTCTGCTTCTGCCCGCCTGAAAGCTTATGCGGCGCGTGACGGGCGTACTCCGTCATTCCGACAAGCTCAAGTGAGGTATCAACTCTTTTGCGTATTTCCTCGCGCTGAAGCCCAAGATTTTCAGGGCCGAATGCAACGTCCTCTTCAACAAGCGTGGCAACGAGCTGATTATCCGGATTTTGGAAAACCATACCGACGTTTTTTCTGACTTCAAAGACGTCGTCGTCTGTCAAATCGTTAGCGGTTATGTCTTTTCCGTCTATATAAATTTTTCCCTCAGTGGGGGTTAAAATCATATTAAGAAGCTTTGCAAGAGTCGATTTTCCCGAGCCGTTATGTCCGAGAATTGCAACGTATTCACCCTCAGAAAACGAAAGATTTACGTTACGAAGCGCAGGGATTGGCAGCTTAAATTTCGATGTTCCATTTTGATTATCTTCGTATAAATCGTAAGAAAAGCTGAGATTTTCAATTTTTATAATAGGTTCCATTTTTTATCCGTTTCTTTTTATCATTCAAATATAACTCTTACGCTTGAGCCGCAAGGCAAAGCAAGTCCCGAGTCACCAACGGGCAAGCCCAGCTCGTCCGCTTCGCTTTTGCCGCGCCAGCTATTTAAAAGCCTTACGTCAGTTATGTACTTCATAGCCGAGGGCGCAAGTCCCGTCGTATAGGAATTGAGAAGGAAAAAGAGTGGCTTTTCGGACAAAACTTCTTTTGCAAGCTTAACGAACTCGTCAATGCTGTCCTCTATTTTCCAAATCTCTCCTGTAGGTCCTCTGCCGTATGAAGGTGGGTCCATAATTATTGCGTCGTATCTTCTTCCGCGCCTGATTTCTCGCTCGATAAACTTCTTACAGTCGTCAACTATATATCTGATAGGCGCGTCTTCAAGGCCGGAAAGTCTTGCATTTTCTTTAGCCGCCGCAACCATTCCTCGCGCCGCATCTACGTGACAAACGGAAGCTCCCGCCTTTGCCGCTGCAACGGTTGCTCCGCCCGTATACGCAAAAAGATTAAGAACGCTTATCGGTCTTCCCGCTTTTTTTATAAGCTCCGAGAACCAATCCCAATTCGCTGCTTGCTCAGGAAAAAGTCCCGTGTGCTTAAATCCCATAGGCTTTATCTGAAACGTAAGGTCGCGGTAGCTTACTGTCCATTTTTCCGGAAGCTTATTCTCGCTCCAAGCGCCTCCGCCCGAGCGGCTTCTTTTATAGCTCGCATCAGCGTGCCGCCAAAGAGGATTCTTCTTTTCGGTTTTCCAAATTATTTGCGGATCAGGTCTTATCAGACTGTATTTTCCCCAATATTCCAGCTTTTCTCCATCGGATGTATCTATTATTTTGTAATCCTTCCAATTATCTGCAAGCCACATATAAAAATCCTTACCGTTTATTAAAATACTGCTTAAGTCTTGAACCGGAGCTTCTTGCGTGACATATTGCTATAGCCACAGCATCTGCCGTATCGTCGGGCTTCGGTGGCTTTTCAAGCTTTAAAAGCGATGTTACCATTGCGATTACCTGTTTTTTCTCCGCTCTGCCATATCCAACTACCGCCTGCTTTACCTGAAGCGGAGTGTATTCGCTTATTTTTACGCCAAGTCTGTGCGCCGTGCAAATTATGACTCCGCGAGCCTCTGCAACCGCAATTGCCGTAGTGATGTTCGTATTAAAAAACAACTCTTCAATAGCCATTTCGTCGGGCTTATATTTTTCAATAATCTCGGTTAAATCCCGTTCTATCATAAGAAGCCTTGCTTCAATGTCCGTATGCGCCGGAGTCGTTATAGAGCCAAATGCTATCGGACGCACGTTTCCTCGCTCGCTTTCTATGACAGACCAACCGACAATCGCAAACCCGGGGTCTATTCCTAAAATTATCATAAAATCTCCAAATTGAAAATTTCATACGTATTCATTTTATTTTATCACAAAATATCGCTTATGTCAATAAATTTAAAATACTTAATTTAAAATATTTACTTTACTTTTCTAAAAAAGTATGGTATAATTAATAATACGATTTTTTTGTATGAAAAGAGCAATTATGGAACGAATTATTTTTAACGTTGGCGACGTTCTTTCTATGAAAAAAAAGCACCCTTGCTCCTCGGATAAGTTTAAAGTAATGCGCGGGGGCACCGACGTTCGCGTGGTGTGTCAAGGATGCGGCAGAGATATGACGATAGAGCGCACTGCCTTGGAAAAAATGATAAAAAAAGTTATTATAGAAAGCAAAAAGGAAAACTGATATGTATTACTACCTAAACGGAACGCTTGAATACAGAGATATAAACACCTGCGTTATAGATTGCGGCGGCGTTGGCTACAAGCTCACGGTAAGCCTTATCACCTCCGAGCTTTGCGCGGCAAAAATTGGACAAAAGATAAAGCTTTTCACTTATCTTGCGATAAGAGAAAACGAAATTGAGCTTTTCGGCTTCAGCAGTAACGAAGAAAGGCTTTGCTTTAACCAGTTAATAAGCGTTAGCGGTGTCGGTCCCAAGGCGGCTATGAGTATACTTTCTATTATGACGCCGGATAAATTTTCTCTCGCAGTTTGCACCGAAGATATAAAATCTATATCAAAGGCATCCGGTATCGGTGCAAAAACCGCTGCAAGAATTGTGCTTGAGTTAAAAGATAAAATATCCAAGGATATGATGGGCGGAGCTAATAAATTCGATATACCCGTTATGGCTGCCGCATCACAAAACGTTGCTCTCAGCGGAAAGCTTAACGATGCTTTACAGGCGCTTCTCGTTCTTGGACTTGATAAGAACACGGCCCTCAACACCTTAAAAGGCATTGACGCAACGGGGCTTGATAGCGGAGAAATTGTAAAAGCTGCGCTAAAAAAGCTTAATCAGAAATAAGCGAAAGGACATTACGAGAAATGCTGGAACAAACAAATGAATTTGATTTTGAGAACAGAATTGTATCAACCGAATATAATTCCGTTCAGGATTCCGACGTTGAGCTTTCGCTGAGGCCTAAAACCCTCGAAGAATACGTGGGACAGAAAAAGGCGAAAGGCAATCTGAAGGTATATATTGAAAGCGCAAAGCTGCGCGGCGAGCCTCTCGACCACGTGTTGTTATACGGCCCTCCCGGTCTTGGTAAAACCACGCTTTCTGCAATAATTGCCAATGAAATGGGAGTTAACATCCGCACGACCTCAGGTCCTGCTATAGAAAAGCCCGGTGACCTCGTTTCCCTTCTCACAAATCTTCAAGACGGCGACGTATTATTTATCGACGAAATACACAGACTTTCACGAAATGCGGAAGAAATTCTTTATCCCGCAATGGAAGACTATGCGATAGATATTATCATAGGACAAGGTCCGAGCGCAAGCTCCGTTCACCTTTCCATACCGAAATTTACGCTTATAGGCGCAACAACGAGAGCAGGCCAGCTTACAACACCCTTACGCGACAGATTCGGTGTCATTTTAAAGCTTGAGCTTTACACTAAAGACGAGCTTGCTTCAATAGTTAAGCGCTCTGCGGAAATTTTGGGAATAGAAATAACCGAAGACGGCGCTATGGCACTCGCTTCACGTTCAAGAGGAACGCCGCGTATCGCAAACAGACTTTTAAAAAGAGTTCGTGACTTCGCTCTTATTAAGGGCGACGGTGTTATAAGCTCGGAAATTACAAAATACGCGCTTGACGCACTCGAAATCGACGAGCTTGGACTTGACAGTGTAGACAGATCAATGCTTGAAGCAATCATAAAATTCTACGACGGCGGCCCTGTTGGACTTGAAACCCTTGCGGCAACTATTGGCGAAGAGGCTATAACGATAGAAGACGTTTACGAGCCTTATCTTATGCAGATAGGATTCCTTTCAAGAACACCGAGAGGAAGATGCGCGACACGTCTTGCATACGAGCATCTCGGCATCCCTTACGTATCTCAGGGAAAGCTTGATTTTAATAACTGACACATAAAAAAGAAGCGCGGCATCAAAACCTCGCTTCTTTTGTTTTAACGAAAATTTAAGTTCTGCTATAAAATAAGTGCTGTTTTCTGTTTTTTACTACTACTTATAGTTAAAAACAATAAAATCCGTGTTCATCTCAAAATTGGAGTTAAGGATGATTTCGCTCCACTCAAGCTCCGTCCCCGTATAATAAATATTCGTAACGTCCGAAAGCTCTAAAAAGGCATTTCGAGCTATTACCTTCACGCCTTTTTCAATTATCACTGTTCTTAGGGATAAACACGAAGCGAAGGCACGCTCGGGTATTTCAACAATTCCCGACGGCAGCTTTAAATAGCTAATCCTCTCGCAATAAGCAAACGCGCTCTTTCCAATACGTGAAAGATTTTCACCTAAAACTATACTTGTAAGATTTACGCATGAGTAAAATGCTTTTTCGCCAATTTCAACAACGGTATCAAAAACATTGACGTTCGTAAGTAATTTTGCGTTTTCAAAAGCGGATTTTCCTATGTATTTCAAAGAGTCACCGCCCGTTACGGTCTTTAAGCTATGTATACTCAATGAAAAATCGGAAACCATCTCACATTCATTATTGATTTCAATATTCTCCGGAGTATTTTTGCCACTCAAAGAAATCAATGCGAAATATGGATTATCGAGCGTTCCGAGATACTTTGCTCCGTCGTATTCGTTATATGATAAATTCGTACAAGACGAAAACGCATCTTTTGCAATATACTTTAAGCTATCAGGCAAAATAACGTTTTTAATCTTATCGCGCGAAAACGCATTTTCAAGAATACCTACAACAGGAAGGTCTTGATGTGAATTCGGTATAAAGATTATATCAGTATCAGGCGCGGCGCTCACATAGTAAGCATCGTTGATTTTTTCATACGTAAGGCTTTCACTCGGATATATAAACCTTGCATAAACGGTCAAATTGGTTATGGGGTGTTTAATTTCAAAAGGTACTGTAAAATTTTCATCAAGATACCATCCCGCAAAGAAAGCAGAGGGGTTATGCGGATTTAAAAGCTCAACCGCAAGAGTTTCAACAGTGTAAGCACTTGGATTTGCGGCATTGTTCACGCCTTCTCCAAGAACATAGTTAATCGTGTAATTTACAATTTCCCATTTTGCAGTAAGAGTCATATCAGCTGAAACCGAATTTGCAAAATTCCACGGACTGTCTTCGCAAAACCATCCCAAAAATTCATATCCGTAGCGAATCGGGGATTGCTGAGCACTCAGTTCACCCGTAGTTTCCTGAACGTTTTGAAGATTATCATAGCCAAACTCAAATATAACCGTATATAGAGGCGGTTGCTCAAGTTCGGGTTCGGGCTCAGGTATTGGAGTTGGCTCCGGAATTTGCTCCGGAATTTGCTCCGGAATTGGCTCCGGAATTGGCTCCGTTGGTGGTTCCGGTGGTGGTTCCGGTGGTGGTTCGGGAGACGGTGTCGGAGTCGGATACGGCTCCGGTGTTGGTTCGGGAGTTTGCGATGGCATCGAAATGTCAGTTCCATCTTCTTCTGTATTATTTTCTTCGCCCGGAGTAGTGTCTGATGCTTCAGGCTTTAGGTTTTCTTCAAAATTTTCATGTTCTTTAGCTTTTTCGCAGGAAGCAAAGATAAGACATAGAACGAGAATCGAGATTATGAAAAGAAAAGCACCGGTTTTATTGTCCATTATCGCCTCTTAAGGCGCTTATTGCCATGCGTCTATCATAAGCCTTGAATACGGAGCTTCCCGCAACAAGTACGTTTGCGCCCGCTGCTATAGCAAGCGGCGCATTTTTTTCGTTTATTCCACCGTCAACCTGTATATCAACGGATAAACCGAGCTCATTTACTTTATTTTTGATTTCTCTTACCTTGTCGAGCATTTCAGGAATCAAGGACTGACCGCCAAAGCCAGGCTCTACAGTCATAACAAGAATCATATCGCACTTTTCAAGAAAGGGATAAATAGCCTCGGGTTTAGTTTTAGGCTTTATGGAAATTGCCGCCTTTTTACCGCGCGCTTTGATAATTTCAATGCATTTTTCGGGGCAATTCGTCGCTTCTATATGAAAAGTGACAATATCCGCGCCTGCATCCAAAAAATTTTCGATATAGCGCTCGGGAGCTTCAATCATAAGATGCACGTCAAACACCATATCACTGTTTTTTCTTATGCTTTCAACAACAGGCATACCAAATGAAATATTAGGAACGAACATTCCGTCCATAACGTCAAGATGCGCCATATCTGCACCTGCATTTTTAATGTTTTCAAGCTCACGGCCGAGAACGTTGAAATCGCAAGCAAGTATCGAAGGTGAAATTTTTATCATATTAACCTCGTTTTTTCTGCTGTGGCAGAACTATTTTTATTCCATAAAATATAAAGAGACAAAAAGTCTTGACAGAGCATAAGGTAACGACAATAAAGCGAAGGACGTTTAAGATTTGTGCCGAAAGCTCTGTCTTTTGATTGGGGCAAGCATTTTTGCTTTGCCCCTTAATTTATTTCTATAATAGCTACCGCGTGTGCCGCAGCGCCCTCTTCGCTTCCGGTAAAGCCGAGTTTTTCTTCCGTGGTTGCCTTTACGTTTATTCTATTTTTATCAACCGACAAGGCAAATGCTATATTTTCACGCATTTTTTCTATGTGCGGCAGAATCTTCGGCTTTTGAATGACAACCGTTGAATCAACGTTTACAACGCGCGCATTATTTTCGTCAAGTATTTTTTTTACTCTTATAAGCAAATTCATACTTGATATATCTAAGAATTCCTCCGAATTATCGGGAAAGTGACACCCTATATCGCCAAGTCCCAAAGCTCCTATTAAAGCATCAATTATCGCGTGGAGCAAAACGTCTGCATCTGAGTGGCCTAAAAGTCCAAGAGTGTGCGGAATATCAACACCGCCTATAATTAAGCGGCGTCCTTGCACAAGCTTATGCACGTCATATCCGTGTCCAATTCTCAACTTACTCATCTGAAAGCCGTCCTTTCAATAAAAATTCTGCATAAGAAACGTCGGATTTTGTCGTTATCTTAATATTTTCTTTTTGCATTTTAGTGAGAAAAACCCTTGCACCGATTTTTTCTAAGAGCATATTATCGTCGGTTATGGAAGCATCAAGCTCCCCTGCCGCGTCAAGAGCCTTTTTATAAATTTCACGCGAAAAGACCTGAGGTGTTTCGACAAAACGCAAAGCGTCACGGGAAAGAGTGAGCCTGATAAAGCCCCCGTCAATTTCTTTTACAGTATCAATAACCTCTCGCGAGGCACTTGCCGCACCGTAAAGAAAAGCATCTTTAATTACATTTTCTATATCGGATAAGTCCGTGATGCATCTAGCCGCATCGTGAATAGCTATAAATTCTGCCTCAGGATTTAGTGCTAAAAAAGCGTTTTTTGCCGACTGCGCTCTAAAATCGCCGCCGATAACAAGTTTATGCGGCTTTCTTATTCCTGAAAGCTCATTTTTTATAAAGTCCTCTTCCTCCTGTCTTACAACGACTATAATATCGTCAACGAGCAAAGACTTGTCAAAAATTTCAACGGCACGTCTTACAATGCTTTTTCCAAGCAAGTCTATTTTTTGTTTCGTTTGCTCCAAAGATAGACGAGAGCCGAGACCTGCGGCCAAAACCGCCGCCGTTACGTAAGGCTTATTCATATAAATTCTCCGTTTTTATTTCCGGTAGTACACAAAATGAACGGTAATAGTTCTTACTTTTCCATCTTCGAGCAAATTAGGGCCCTTGATAACAACGCCGTCACCACTCATAAGAGTTGCCGCTTCAAGCTCTCGCACCTTGCAAACAAATAGGCGGTCTCCCGAGGAATCCACTATAAATTCATCACCGTGTAAAGCAAGAGCCCCACCTCGCCCCACTACGTCTTCGTTGCCGTCGCGGTTTTCTGTGACGTACTTTACCGGCTGGCCGTGTAAAGATTTTGCTTTTTCAAGCCTGAAAGCATAACTGTCGGGGTCCTTTGATTTACCGAAAAGCTTAGCAAATAACGACATATTTTCTCCCTGAAACTTATTGTTCGCATATAGCCGAAGAGCGTCGAACCAACAAAGTTTTGCGATAACAAATCTTAGTGTCTTCTATCGCAAAAACTCTTCTGAAATCGTGTGTTATAGCAAAAAAGATGGGAAACATACGCTTCAAGACCTTATGAGTTCAGCTATATCACAGATATTTTAACACAAATTGCTTGAAATTGGAAGAGCTTTTCGACTTTTTTCTTAAAATATTTTTTTTGAAAATTTTTCTAAAAAGGACTTGACAAATAGGTATCCGTGTAATATAATATATGCGTGGGTAAAAGTGGGGCGCTGTGAAGCAAAGTTACATTCAATCCCACAAAAATGGTGAAAAAGGGGGTATAAATATGTCCTTTGTGGGTTCTTACACTCATTCTATGGACGCAAAGAAGCGTGTTTTCATTCCTGCGAAGTTCCGCGAAGAGCTTGGTGAAGAATTTTACATAACCCGTAAACTTGACGCATACCTTTCCGTTTACACCGCAGAGGACTGGGAAGCCTACGTTGATAAAATTTCAAAGCTACCCGAGGTTCAGGCAGCACAGCTTCAGGAATTGCTCCTTAGCCGTGCACAGAAATGCTCTCCCGACTCAAACGGAAGAATCATACTTGACGAAAAGCTTCTTGAGCACGCGAAAATTGAAAAATCAATGGTGTTCGTGGGTTCAGGAAAACAGATAAAAATCTGGGCAGAAGAGATTTGGAACGAGCGCGAAAAGAATCGCAATTACGAAGAGATTCGCGAGCTTATGCTTCAATACGGACTCTGATAGGAGCTTAAAATGTCCGATATTAAATTTTCTCACACCTCTGTTCTTCTCTACGAATGCATCGAGGCCTTGAACATCCGAGACGGTTACACATACGTTGACTGTACTGCGGGCGGCGGCGGTCATTCCCTCGAGATTGCAAAAAGAATGGGTAAAAATTCCCGTCTTATTTGCTTTGACAGAGATAAAAACGCAATTAAAGCGGCTCAAGAAAGACTTTCGGATTATTTAGACAGAGTAACTTTTGTAAACGATAATTTCTCTAATATAGAAAACGTCATAAAAGATTTTGATATAAATAATCTCGGCGGAGTTCTTGCAGACCTTGGTTGCAGTTCACATCAGTTTGACACTCCCGAGCGCGGATTCGGCTATATGCACGACGCAAGACTTGATATGCGAATGGACACAGACTCTCGCTTTTCGGCATACGAGGTCGTTAACGAATATTCGGAAGAAAGACTCCGAAAAATCATTTTTGATTACGGAGAGGAACACTTTGCGGGAAAAATCGCCCACACCATAGTAAGAAAACGTGAAGAAAATCCGATAGAAACCACGTTTCAGCTTTCGGATATAATCAAATCCGCAATACCCGCGGCAAAAAGACTTGACGGACCTCACCCCGCAAAAAGAACCTTCCAAGCAATACGGATAGAAGTCAATGGAGAGCTTGATGCAATAGAGCCGCTTATTAAAACGGCTGCTTACAATCTTGTTCCCGGTGGTAAAATTGCTATCATATCCTTCCACTCGCTCGAGGACAGAATAGTCAAGCAAAGCTTTCGCAATCTTTCTTCAGGTTGCACTTGCCCAAGAGATTTCCCTGTATGTGTTTGCGGGAAAAAGCCCATAATAAAAGAAACGAACAGAAAGCCGATTCTGCCAAGCGAAGAAGAATTGAACGCAAATCCACGTTCAAGAAGCGCGAAGCTCAGAGTCGCAGAAAAAATATAAGGAGAAAAAACAATGAATTCATATAACGTATACGAAAAACTTTATGCTGATACAAAAGCAAGCTTCACCATAGTTAAAAACGACAAACAGTATTCACTCGGCGAGTATATGCTTATGAAAGCCGGAAATAAAAATCTTCCCGCCGAAAGAAATGCGAATACCGGCAATAACATTGTTTTAAAGTCGTTTTCATATATTAAGGAAAAGCTTACTGTAAAAAATCCTCCGAACAAAGACAGAACTATTAAAAAATTCCCTTTAAGAACCACGGCTTCCGCTTTGCTTTCCGCCGTTGTAGTTTGCTCTTTGGTTCTTTCCTTCGGTGTTTTTTCAGGCAAAAACATTCATTCCAAGGCTCCTCTCGCAGTTGAGCCCGAAACAAGCGACGTTAACAACGAGCTTCCTTCAAGCTTTGAAGGAAAATAATAAATATCTCTCATAAAAAAGCGAAATATTTAATAAGATATAGCGATGGTTTATGCCGTCGCTATATTTTTTTGCTTTTGGGGGATCAATGAAAGCTTTAAGAGTTACTGAAAGAAGAG
>JAZQRU010000029.1:0-18047 GCA_045629745.1 Eubacteriales bacterium | reverse complement strand
CAATCGGAGTTTGCGTTTTTCGGTGTACACAACTTCGGTTGTGTGCACCTTTTTATTTTATATTTACTTTGAAAGGAGGCTAAATATGGAATGCGACTTTTGCAAAAAGGAAGCAGATTACTTCACTGTAAACGGAGAAGCGATTTGTGAGGACTGTATTTCAAAGGAAGGATATTGCGCATGTACCCGATGCGGTAAATATTCAAAATTCGTCACAAATGATTTGTGCGCGAATTGTCAATGCGAAAAAAGTGATGATTAAAGGAGAAAAAATAATGAAAAAAACACTTAGTTTATTGTTGGCTATGCTTTTGGTATTATCGTCTATGCTTACTCTCGCTTCGTGCGGTTCTGGGAGCGATTCAAAGGACGAGGATAATAAAATTTATTTAACATTAGAGAACTATGAGCAATATCTTAATGTCAGCGCAAAATATTACGGAGAAGATGGAGTTTGGAATTCTTTGGGAAAAGACTATTATTATAATAAAATCATTAGTTCTGCGAGCGTTTCCTCAACCAGCCCCCTTGTTAAGTTTTATAATTGCAGTATAACAATTAAAATAACAGGACAGTATGAGTATGGTAGTGATACAAAAAACACTACTGCAGAACTTAAGATGAGTTTAAGTTTAGGGGGAACAGGAAGTGCTAAAGAAGATACGGTAACACGTTACTCCAACACTCTCCACGATATTAAAGGGATAGGCTACGAAGTTGTATCTGTCAGCGGTTATGTTATTGTTGATTAAGGGTAACCTTGGCTCAACTTTCGTTAAGCTTGCTCCACCAAAAATAACGGCTTCTTCGGAAGCCGTTATTTTTATCCAAGCCGCAGGCTTGGTGTGCCAAAGTTCTAATCGCTTGATTTTGTTTGAAGCTTTTGTTGAAACTTATGAAAATCTATGTTATAATATAGACAAATAACTCTAAGGCAGGTATCTACTATGAAAAAGATATGTTTGTTTTTGGTTTTGACAATTGCCGTTATGGCGCTTGGCTCGTGCGGTAATTACAGCGCGGGGCTTGGGTAATTATACCTTAGCCGTAAGAGAACCGAACTAACAAGCCTTACGACGATAAATTTTAGCGTCTTTCGTCGTACTAATCCTTGTAAAGTTTTACTTTACTGCGGCTCATTACAACAAAATCCACAAAAAATTTATTTGCCGTAAGGTGCGAATGCAGTTTTAAAAGAATAGATTTTTTCATAGACGAGTCGGTTTTTTAGCAGGATATACGATATTCAAGAAAAAAGCGGCGAAGTATATGGGAAAAGCTATCTTCTAAAACCTTATGAGTTCGGTTCTCTTACGGCTACGATACATATTGACACGTATCACTTTTCGGGCTGCTACACGGTAGAAAAATGGTATGAAAGCGAAAGCGGAATAGAGGTAAAAACAAAGGAGCTTGGCTCAATTTTCGCCTCTGAGGGAACGTATATACTTATATCCGATAAATGCCCTGTTTGCGACGCGCACAGCGCGGAATAAATTAACGCAATGAAAAGCGCCCTAAATCACAAGGGCGCTTTATTTTATATATTTAAATTATTAAGTAAGAAACTTGCTTTTAGTGTCGATTTGTGATATAATTAGTTTGATTTTAAAAATGAAGCGCAAATTTTGACGAAATGCTCTTTGCGCTTTAAGAGGAATTGAAATGAAACTGTTAGAAAAAATAAAAAACTTTAAATGGGGTTACGTTTTCGTATTTTTTATAAACGCAATAATATCAATCTTCCTTTTTTCTTTTAACAATGCTTCTTTGAATGCATTAGCTATTTCGATAGGCGTTATTGTTATTATAGGTGCGATTGTATTGGCATTTTTGACGTTGGCATCGACTGCGCGTGGCTTTTCTTTCGGCGTTAAAATGTGTTTTTCCGTACTAATGCTTATAGCGGGAATAGTTGTAATTATAGCAAGAACTGCGACAATAAACGTAATGGTTGGAATTTTTGCATTAGCAATGATAATTGACGGCTCATTTAAATTTCATACCGCGGCAATGTCAAAAAGATTTAAGCTTTGGTGCTGGGTGCTTCTATTAGTATTATCTACTATTCTTATAGCTGGCGGATATATTACTATAGAGTGGCTTACTATTGAAAATACTATAACCGTGTATGTTCTTGGTATTCTGTTTGCTATAGATTCTATTGCTAATCTTTTTTCAGCATTTTATATAAGTGCGTATGAAAAGAACAGTGAAGAGCAAATAAAAGAAAAGGTTTATGCAGAGATTGACGAAGAAGCCAAAGAGGCTGAAAATTATGAAGAAATAGACCTTTCTTTCAGATAAAGGAGCTAATATGCAAACGAAAAGATACAGACCGAAAATTGACAAGCTTTTTTATATAATATGGCTGCCGATTGTGGCTATTATGCTCGCGGTGACGGTTGTACCGGCGGTTTTTGAGCCTGTGACTTTGTTCTGGACATTGCCGACAGATTTGTTCGTTGCGTATTTTTTAGTGTCGTCGCTCGTTGGCTACGTTGAGCTTCGAGAGAAGTCGCTTTTTATAAAGTACGGATTTATATTAAAAAAGGAAATTCCGTATTCTAAAATCCGCAGTGTTGCAAAGGTGCGGAAGTGGTATTCCGAAACAATGCTTTCCATGAAAAATTCAATGGAGCACGTGAATATTAAGTATAATTCCTTTGACGTAACCTGTGTGAGCGTTAAGGATAACGACGCTTTAATCGAGGAGCTTAAAGCGCGCCGCGCCGAAATTCTTGAAAATAAGTGAGGTTTTATGGAAGTTAATTTTATACGTTGACGAGAATCGAGGCGGTGAAGAGTCGTTATAGCCGAAGAGAGCCGAACTCATAAGGTTTTAAAATATATATTTTTCCATTTTCTTCGCCAAATTTTTCTTAAATATGCGCGTACTATGAGCAAGGAAAGGGGAATAACAAACGGAAAAACAATAAAAAAGAAGAAACACAATGTTCAACAATAACACTTTCTAAAGCTTGTAAAATTTTAGGAAGAGGCACTAATATCTAATGCCTCTTCCTTTTCTCTTGATTTGCTTTATTGTAGCCTGGTGGAAAGTCACTTATTTATCTCTTCAACGTGGGTTTTCATTGCTTGGAAGGTTTCGTCGGAGATGGCGTGCTCGATTTTGCAGGCGTCGTTGTCCGCGACGTCCTTTGAAACGCCGATGGCTATAAGAAAGGCGGCGAGCATTTCGTGGCGCTCGTAAATGGTGTTTGCCTTTTCGAGTCCTGCGTTTGTGAGGGTGATGTAGCCGTCCTTGTCAACCGTAATATATCCGCCCGATTTAAGAAGTCCGACGGCGCGGCTTACGCTCGGCTTCGAGAAGCCCATATATTCGCATATATCTATAGAGCGCACGTGTCCTTTTTTGGAAAGCACGAGTATCGATTCAAGATACATTTCGCCCGATTCCTTAAGATTCATACAAGCTCCTCCTTCGTTGTTTTTAATCATTTTACCATATTTTAAACGACAAATCAAGTTAAGTTTAAAAATAAATATGAAAAGTGAAAGATTTGCAATTTATCGCCTTGATTTTGCAAAGATTTTGCCAAATTTATACTGTAAAAGACGGGCTTCTCTCAAAACTTAAGCTTAATAAGGTGTTGTTTTAATTCAAATCGGAATGAAATTTCAGCTTTCTTATTTTAGTAATCCGAACCTGCTTTAAAGCATTGATTTTCAGTGTTTTCGGTACTTTTCTTTTTTGCAAAGTATTTTAGCTAAAAAAATTTTGGCGGCCATAGAATTTTGTGTAAAACTTCCAAAAAATTAAAAAGGCGGAAATTTTTTTGAAATTTCTATTGACTTTTTGTTGCTGATTTAGTATTATATTACTGTAGTTAGCAACGGCTAACTCGAATTTTGAATAAGTTTTGTTAGGAGTATTCAAGGTGAAAACGTTAAAAGACGTGAAAATCGGAAAATCCTGCAAGGTTGTTAAGCTTCACGGTGAGGGCGCGATAAAGCGTCGCATTATGGATATGGGTATTACCAAGGGCGTCACGGTAACCGTTAGAAAATACGCTCCCTTCGGCGATCCTATGGAGCTTACTGTCAGAGGCTACGAGCTTTCCTTGCGTAAGGAAGATGCTGAAATGATTGAGGTAGAATAATTTTTTTGCTTATCGGTTAGCATAGACTAACTTGGCTTAAAATCCAAGTACGAATCAACTAAATTTACGGTAAGAGTTTTGCCTCTTACCAGAAAGGTTAACTAAATGGAATTAAAAATTGCGCTTGCCGGCAATCCTAACTGCGGTAAGACGACTCTTTTCAACGCGCTCACAGGCTCAAACCAATTGGTTGGTAACTGGCCCGGCGTTACGGTAGAGAAGAAAGAGGGCAAGCTTAAAAAACATAGTGACGTCATAATAACCGACCTTCCGGGAATTTACTCCCTCTCGCCTTATACGCTTGAAGAGGTGGTTGCGAGAAATTATCTCGTTGAGGAAAGACCTGACGCAATACTCAATATTGTTGACGGAACTAATATCGAGCGTAACCTCTATCTAACGACTCAGCTCTCCGAGCTTGGTATTCCCGTTGTTATAGCCATCAATATGATGGATATTGTGAGAAGGCAGGGTGACGTTATAGATATAAAGGAGCTTTCCCGCGTTTTCGAATGCCCCGTTGTTGAAATATCCGCGCTTAAGGGCGACGGAGTTTTCGAGGCGGCAGAGGCGGCTGTTCTTGCTGCGGAAAATCCTCACAAGATATCTCACATATTCTCAGGAGAGGTAGAGCACGCGCTTGCTCATATCGAAGAGGCAACTCTTCACGACTTGCCTGCGGAAATGCAAAGATGGTATGCTATCAAGATTTTCGAGCGCGACGAAAAGGTTATTGAAAAGCTTTCCGTCAAGGAAGACGTGCTTTCTCATATCGAAAGTGATATTACATACGTTGAAAAGCTCTTTGACGACGACGCGGAAAGCATAATCACCAACGAAAGATATAATTACGTAACGAATGCCTTAAAGGGCGTTTACAGAAGAAAAAAGGAAGGGGAGCTCACCACCTCCGATAAAATCGACAAGGTCGTAACTAACAGATGGGCGGCGATTCCTATCTTCGCTCTCGTAATGTTCGTGGTTTATTTTATCTCCGTAACCACCGTAGGAACTATATTAACCGATTTCACGAACGACGTGCTTTTCGGCGAGTGGATAATTCCTACCGTTTCCTCCTGGCTTGAGGCCATTAACTGTTGGGAATGGCTCAGAGGACTTCTCGTTGACGGTATAATAAGCGGCGTCGGCGCGGTGCTCGGCTTCGTTCCGCAGATGCTCGTTCTTTTCTTCCTCTTGGCTTTCCTTGAGGCATGCGGCTATATGTCGAGAATAGCATTCGTTATGGATAAGCTCTTCCGCAAGTTCGGTCTTTCCGGTAAATCTTTTATTCCCATGCTTATCGGCACGGGCTGCTCCGTTCCCGGTATTATGGCGAGCCGTACTATTGAAAACGAGCGCGACCGCCGTATGACTATTATAACTACGAGCTTTATCCCCTGCGGAGCAAAGCTTCCCGTAATCGCGCTTATCTCAGGCGTTATGTTTGGCAAGGAAAACGCCCTTGTCGCAACGGGCGCGTTCTTTATCGGAATGGCGGCAGTCGTTATTTCGGGAATTATGCTTAAGAAAACGAAGATATTTGCAGGCGATCCCGCGCCCTTCGTTATGGAGCTTCCTGCTTACCATATGCCCACCCTCACGAATCTTCTTCGCTCTATGTGGGAGCGCGGATGGTCGTTTATCAAGAAAGCCGGAACGGTTATCCTTCTTTCAACGGTGGTTCTCTGGTTCTTTCAGGGCTTCGGCTTTGAGGGCGGCTCGTTTGGCGCAGTAGAGGATGCCGCAAACTCGCTCCTCGCATTCGTCGGTAAGCCCTTTGCATTCCTCTTTGTTCCCCTCGGCTTCGGTATCTGGCAGGCGGCTGTCGCTACCGTGACGGGACTTATAGCTAAGGAAAATATCGTTGCAACGTTCGGTATCCTTTACGGAATCGCCGAGGCATCGGAAAACGGAAGCGAAGTCTGGGGACTTATGGCGCAGGACTTCACAGCCCTTATGGCGTTCACGTTCCTTGTATTTAACCTGCTTTGCGCTCCTTGCTTTGCGGCTATCGGCGCTATAAAAAGGGAAATGAACAACGCAAAATGGACTTGGTTTGCAATAGGCTATCAAACACTTTTTGCATACGCGGTGGCTACAGTGATTTATCAGATAGGCTCACTCTTCTCCAAAGCGGACAACACGCTTTGGGGCCCTGTCGGACCTATGCTTGCGTTCCTTATTCTCGCAGGTCTTGTGTATATGCTTGCCCGTCCTTATAAGGAAGCGACGAAGCTTGAGAAAACAGTAAAAATAAAGTAAATCAAATCAAAGTTAGGAGGATTTTATGCTATCTGTTTTTTCGGAAAATATAGGCTCTTTTGCCGTGCTTGCAATAGTCGTTTTAATCATAGGCATTGTGGCATTTAAGCTTATAAGAGATAAAAAACGCGGGAAATCCTCTTGCTCCTGTGGCTGCGGCTCCTGTCCTATGAGCGCAGAGTGCCACTCGAAAAAGAGTGATAAATAGCAGTAAGAGAACCGAATTCATAAGGTTTTAAAATATGGCTTTTCCCATAAACTTCGCCGCTTTTTCCTTAAATAATAAGCAAAGCAAAAGGCGGGTGTCTCGTTAAGAATCAGTAAAGCTAAGGTAAAAAAAGAGGCTTTCAAGCTTAATTCTTTATCCAATACTCAAGAAAAAGGTGAGAGGTGCGGAATAAAATCCACACCTCTCACCTTTTCTGTCGCTTAGCCGTTCTTACTTCGTATATTTATAAGTAACTCTTGTATTTATTTCTTTATTTAATACGTTACCTGCCGTTTTTCATTTCCTCGTAGACCTCTGCTAGTCTGTGCGGATAGTCCGTCATAATTCCGTCTGCTCCGATTTCAATTAAGTATCTCATTTCGTCACTGTCGTTTATTGTCCAATAATGCACCGCAAGATTGTGTTTGTGGACATTGTCAATCAAGGACCTCGTTGAAAGCTTAAGCCCGTATTCCTCGGAGGGAAGCTGGAAGACGCAAATTCCGTCGTTAAAGAAAAGGTCGAGCCCTAAGGTTTTAAGTATAAAATATTTCGCAACTCCGCTTGTCGCGGGGGAGAACATAAACGACGCGGGAACGAGTCCCTCTTCTTTGAGGCGAAGAAACTCGTCGTATATCTCGGAGTGGAAGCTTGCGAGAACCACTCTCTCAAATGCGTCGTGCTTTTCGAGAAGCCTCAAGACCTCGTTGAGCGCCCTCTTGCCAAGCTCGCCCTCTTGCTTTATCTCAACGTTTATTCTATTTTCGGGAAAAGCGATTAAAAGCTCCTCAAGTGTGGTTGCCAAAAATACGCTCTCGCGGCGCGGCAAGATTCCCTCGGGATACGTAACGTCGGTTGGAAGCACCTCTTTGCCGTTTTCGTTTTTAAAGATAACTCTTTCAGTGCCTGGAACAAGCCTTTGATTTTCGGTTTCGTTGGTGTAGGCAAAATTAACCTGTTGTGCAATGAGGTCCGTGTAATTCCAGTCTGCGATATTTCCCGTCACGTTCGTTTTTCTGTCAAGCGTCGTATCGTGTGAGAGAATTACGATGCCGTCCTTCGTTATGCTGACGTCGGCTTCCATCATAACGTTTTCGTCGACGCTGTACGCATTGTAAAAAGCTTCGAGCGTGTTGTCGGGAAATTCACGGTTTCCGCCGCCGTGAGCGATAAGTATGGGCAGCTCCCCGTCTTTTTGCATAGGGTTTTCGCCCTTAAAATTTTCCTGTCTTGGAAAGAGGGCGAGAATTATCCAGATTGACGCTATCGAAAAAAGCACTAGTGCCGTAATTTTAAGTCGGTTTTTCGTTTTTGCTTTCATAGTATACTCCTATTTATTGCCTTTAATATACCACGAAGCGAGAAATATGTCAATAAAACGCTTTTTGTATTTTTTGGAAGCCCTCGAAAAAATTTCAACTTTTTTTGAAAAACCCCTTGACATCTTGAAAATTTATGATATAATAGTATACTGCATTATAATCGCTATTATTATAGGGGGTATTTTGCGCTTTTTTCGGGAAAACCCTTGAAAAACTTAGTAAAATAGCACAAAAATCTTCATAAAAAATGACGGTTTTAACGCGAAAGGTAGATTTTTCAGAAAATCGCATCCTCAGCGTGAATGATTTTGTAAATTTTCAGGAATGGAGTGATTCTATTTATGCTTAAACCCCAAAAGCTTGGCACGACGGTAAGACAGAGCTTTTCAAAGATTGAAGCGGCTACGGAAATGCCAAATCTTATTGAGGTGCAGAAGGACTCTTACAAATGGTTCCTCGAAGAGGGACTTAACGAGGTTCTTCGCGACGTTTCTCCGATCAAGGACTATACGGGTAACCTTTCCATCGAATTTACCGACTACACCATTGATCCCAACCCGAGATACTCGGTTGAGGAGTGCAAGAACAGAACGGTAACCTACGACGCTCATATGAAGGTTGGCGTACGCCTTGTCAATAAAGCTACGGGAGAGCTTAAGACTGCCCAGGTTTATATGTGCGATTTTCCGCTTATGACCGACAACGGCACTTTCGTTATCAACGGAGCTGAAAGAGTAATAGTTTCGCAGCTTGTCCGTTCCCCCGGTATATACTACGGAGACGAAGTAGATAAGCAGGGAAAGCACAACTTTACCGCGACGGTAATTCCGTACAGAGGCGCGTGGCTTGAGTACGAAACCGACGCTATGGGTGTTTTCTACGTAAAAATTGATAAGACGAGAAAAGTTCCCGTAACCGTACTCGTAAGAGCTCTTCTTCCCGAGCACGCGTCGTCAAACGACGATATCGTGGCTATGTTCGGTGACGAGGAAATGCTTACGGTGACGCTTGCAAAGGACGAGTGCGTTATGCTTGCAGAGGAAAACGGCACTTCTTATCGTGACGAGGCTCTTAAGGAAATCTATAAGAAGCTCCGTCCCGGCGAGCCTCCTCTCGTTGAAAGCGCAATAACTCTTATCGGAAATCTCTTCTTTGATCCGAAGAGATACGACCTTGCTCCCGTTGGAAGATATAAGTACAACAGAAAGCTCTCTCTTGCCGCAAGAATTTTCGGCGAGGGCAGAACACTTGCAGCTCCCGTTATAAATCCCTTGACGGGTGAGATGGTTGCCGAAGAGGGCGCTGTCATCACCAAGGAATTGGCAACGGCGATTGAAGACAGCCTTGTAAACTCCGTTGACATAAGCGTCGGCGGCAAGGTTGTTAAGGTATTCTCGAACAACACCGTTCGTCCCGAGCTCGTTCTCGGCTTCGACCTTTCCGACTGCGGCGTAAGAGCAGGTGAAAAGGTTTGCTCCGCACCTCTTTTTGCAATAATCGAGGCAGCTGACGCAGAAAATCTTTCGGGCGACGAAAGAGTTATATTCATTAAGAATCTTGCTCGCGAAAGAATTGCAGAGCTTTCGCCCAAGCATATAACGGTTGACGATATTTTCGCATCCGTAAACTATCTTTTCAACCTCACTCACGAGGTTGGCTCAACCGACGATATCGACCATCTCGGTAACAGACGTCTTCGCTGCGTAGGCGAGCTTCTTCAGAACCAGATGAGAATCGGTATGTCAAGAATGGACAAGATTGTCAAGGAAAGAATGTCCGTTCACGATACGGAGGATCTTCGCCCCGAGGCTATAATCAATACTCGCCCCGTGGCAACCGCTATAAGAGAGTTCTTTGGCTCCTCGCCCCTCTCTCTCTTTATGGACCAGAACAACCCCTTGGCAGAGCTTACTCACAAGCGCCGTCTTTCAGCTCTCGGTCCCGGCGGTCTTTCAAGAGACAGAGCTTCCTTCGAGGTTCGTGACGTTCACTATACTCACTACGGAAGAATTTGTCCCGTTGAAACTCCCGAAGGTCCCAACATCGGTCTTATTTCATATCTTGCATCTTACGCAAGAATCAGTGAATACGGCTTCCTCAAAGCGCCCTATAGAGTAGTTGATAAAACGACGGGCCGCGTAACCGACGAGGTTCTTTATCTCACCGCAGATGAGGAAGACAACAACATAGTAGCTCAGGCTAACGAGCGCCTTGACGAGAACGGAAACTTCATAAACAAGAAGGTTATTGCAAGATATAAAACTGAGTTTATTGAGGTTGAACCCACGCAGGTTGACCTTATGGACGCTTGTCCTCAGATGGCCGTTTCCGTTGCTGCGGGCTGCATACCCTTCCTTGAAAACGACGACAACACCCGTGCGCTTATGGGCTCGAACATGCAGAAGCAGGCAGTTCCGCTTATGGTAACGGATTCACCCATAGTTGCAACGGGTATGGAATACAAGGCAGCCGTTGACTCGGGCGCTGTTGTAGTTGCAAAAGAGGGCGGTATTGTAGAGCGCGCTTCGGGCTCGGAAATCGTAATAGTTACCGAATCGGGCCGTAAGGATACCTACCATTTAATTAAATTTAAGAGATCTAACCAGGGCACTTGCGTAAACCAGCGTCCCATCGTTGAGGAGGGAAGCCGTGTTGAAGCGGGCCAGGTAATTGCAGACGGACCTGCAACCAGCGGCGGTGAAATCTCACTCGGTAAGAATGCGCTTATCGGATTTATGACCTGGGAGGGTTATAACTACGAGGACGCGGTTCTTCTTAACGAAAAGCTCGTAAGAGAGGATATGTATACCTCTATTCACATTGAGGAATACACTATCGAAGCGCGCGACACCAAGCTCGGAACTCAGGAAATCACCCGTGAGGTTCCAAACGTAGGCGAAGATGCGCTTAAGGACCTTGATAACGACGGTATTATAAGAATAGGTACGGAAGTAAGAGCAGGCGATATTCTCGTTGGTAAGGTTACTCCCAAGGGAGAAACCGAGCTTACTCCCGAAGAGCGCCTTCTCAGAGCAATTTTCGGTGAAAAGGCTCGCGAGGTTAAAGACTCCTCCTTGAGAATGCGTCACGGTGAATACGGCGTAGTCGTTGACGTTAAGGTTTACGACAGAACCAACTCCGACGACCTTGCTCCCGGCGTTAACAAGGTAGTTCACGTATATATTGCTCAGAAGAGAAAAATCTCCGTAGGAGATAAGATGGCAGGCCGTCACGGTAACAAGGGCGTTGTTTCGAGAATTCTTCCTCCCGAGGATATGCCTTTCTTAGCAGACGGTACTCCCCTTGATATAGTTCTTAACCCCCTTGGCGTTCCTTCGCGTATGAACATCGGTCAGGTGCTTGAGGTACATCTCGGTATCGCTTGCCGCAAGCTCGGTATCAAGATTATGACACCCGTATTTGACGGCGCTAAGGAATCCGACATACTTGAGCTCCTTGAGCTTGCGCGCTACACCCGCGATATCCGCGGCGACGAGAGCGTAAGAGGCAAGGCGGTATTCAAGGAGGTTATCCGCGAGGACGGTAAGCTCGATCTTCAGAGAATAGACCAGGAGATAGTTGACGACGACGAGAAGCTTCATAAGCTTATGGAAACCGAAACTCTCAAGGTTATTGACGGTAAGGTAACGCTTTACGACGGACGCACGGGCGATCCTTTCGACAACCCCGTAACCGTTGGTATAATGTACTACTTAAAGCTTCACCATCTCGTTGACGATAAGATTCACGCACGTTCCATAGGTCCTTACTCTCTCGTAACGCAGCAGCCTCTAGGCGGTAAAGCTCAGTTTGGCGGACAGCGTTTCGGAGAAATGGAAGTTTGGGCGCTTGAGGCTTACGGCGCAGCTTACACTCTTCAGGAGATTATTACGGTTAAGTCAGACGACGTTACCGGACGTACAAAGACCTTTGAAGCAATTATTAAAGGCCAGAACATCCCGACACCCGGTATTCCCGAATCCTTCAAGGTTCTTGTTAAGGAGCTTCAGGCTCTCTGCCTTGATATAAAGGTGCTTGACGAGAACGGCAAGGAAATCGAGCTTTCCGAGGTTTACGAGGAAGACACGCCTCCTTATCGCGATATTAGCCGCGGCACAGAAGCGGATGAAGCGCTTGGCGAGGAAGACGGAGAAATCGGCGACGGAGACCTTGAGGGCTTCGGTGAAGACGATTTCAGCGACGATTCCGACTATTCCGATGAGGATGACGAAGAGGACTTTGGCTTCGGCGAGTCCGTGTACGACGATAGCTACGACAGCGATTCTGACGAAAACGAGGACTAATTTTAAGAGAAGGGACGCGCTCTCACACCGAGAGCCGCGGTATATATAAAATTTATGGAAAGAAATGCATTTGATTCGATAAAGATAGGTCTTGCATCTCCCGAAAAGATACTTTCCTGGTCTAAAGGAGAGGTAACTAAGGCAGAGACTATCAATTATCGTACTCTTAAAGCGGAAAAAGACGGTTTGTTCTGCGAGAAGATTTTTGGCCCGACGAAGGACTGGGAATGCTTCTGCGGAAGATACAAGAGAGTTCGCTATAAGGGTAAGACCTGCGAAAGATGCGGAGTTGAGGTAACCACCAAAAAGGTACGCCGTGAGCGTATGGGACACATTCAGCTCGCCGCACCCGTGTCGCATATTTGGTACTTTAAAGCTATTCCTTCAAGAATGGGACTTATCCTTGATATGCCTCCCCGTCTTCTTGAAAAGGTGCTTTATTTCGTAAGATACGTAGTTATCGATCCCGGTCCTGTTGCGGAAGGTAAGTACGAAAAGAAACAGCTTCTTACCGATACGGAATATCACGACGCAAAGGCAATATACGGTGATACCTTCAAGGCAGGTATGGGAGCTGAGGCCATAAGAGAGCTTCTTCGTGAAATTGACCTTGAAGAGCTTTCTCGCGAGCTTAAGGACAGTCTTGCAAAGGCATCGGGACAGAAAAAGTTTAAGATAATCAAGCGTCTTGAGGTTGTTGAGTCGTTCAGAAAGAGCGGCAACCGCCCCGAGTGGATGATTCTTGACACTATCCCCGTGCTTCCCCCTGAGATAAGACCTATGGTTCAGCTTGACGGCGGAAGATTTGCAACCTCTGACCTTAACGAGCTTTACAGAAGAGTTATAAACAGAAATGACCGTCTTAAGAGATTCATTGAAATGAACTCTCCCGACATCATTATAAGAAACGAAAAGAGAATGCTCCAGGAGTTTATCGACGCTCTTATCGATAACGGACGCCGCGGAAAGCCGGTTACGGGAGCTTCCAACAGACCTCTCAAATCTCTTTCGGAGATGCTTCGCGGTAAGCAGGGTAGATTCCGTCAGAACCTTCTCGGTAAACGAGTTGACTATTCGGGACGTTCCGTTATCGTCGTAGGCCCCGACCTTAAGATTTTCCAGTGCGGTCTTCCTAAGGAAATGGCTCTCGAGCTTTTCCGCCCCTTCGTTATGAAGCGCCTTATCGAAACGCAGAAGGCAAACTCGATTAAAGACGCTAAGAAGAAGGTTGATAAGGTTGCGCCTGAGGTTTGGGACGCACTTGAATACGTAATTAAGGAGCACCCCGTGCTTCTTAACCGTGCTCCGACACTTCACCGTCTTTCGATTCAGGCGTTTGAGCCGATACTCGTTGAGGGCCGTGCAATTAAGCTTCATCCCCTCGTTTGTCCTGCATTTAACGCGGATTTCGACGGCGACCAGATGCCCGTTCACGTTCCCCTCTCAAGCGAGGCTCAGGCGGAAGCAAGATTCCTTATGCTCTCCGCAAACAACCTTTTGAAGCCTGTTTCGGGTAAGGCTGTAACCGTTCCTTCTCAGGATATGGTTCTCGGCTCTTACTATCTTACCATTGATCACCCCGGAGAAAAGGGCGAGGGTAAGGTATTCCGCGATTTCAACGAGGTTGAAATGGCTTATGAGAACAAAGAGCTTGAGATGCACGCGGCTATTAAGGTGCGTGTAACAAAGGTTATTGACGGCGTTGAAAGAAGCGCGCTTATTGACGCAACCTACGGACGTCTTATCTTCAACTCCAAGATTCCTCAGGACCTTGGCTACGTTGACCGCACGAAAGATCCCTTCGGTCTTGAAATCAACTTCGTAACGACCTCGAAAAAGCTTAAGGAGATAGTAGACCTTACTATCAAATACCACGGCTTTGCAGAGGCGGCAGAGGTTCTTGACAATATCAAGGCTATGGGTTATAAATATTCCACGCGTTCTGCTCTTTCCATATCGGTTTACGATATGACAATTCCCCCCGCAAAGAAGCAGCTTCTTGAGGAGGCGGCTAAGAAGGTTGACGAAATCACCGAGCTTTACGAGTGGGGCGAGCTTTCCGACGAGGAGCGTTATAAGCAGGTTATCTCGGTTTGGGAAAAGACCACCGACGACGTTACCAACGCTCTTATAAAGAACCTCGATAAGTACAACTCCATCAATATGATTTGTACCTCGGGAGCCCGCGGTTCAATGAAGCAGATGCGTCAGCTTGCCGGAATGCGCGGACTTATGTTTGCGACCAACGGTAAGACTACCGAAATTCCCATTAAATCAAACTTCCGTGAAGGACTTACGATGCTCGAGTACTTTATGGGTGCTAAGGGTTCGCGTAAATCCCTTTCGGATACGGCTCTCCGTACCGCAGACTCGGGTTACCTTACCAGACGTCTTGTTGACGTTTCGCAGGACGTTATCGTAAGAGAAGAGGACTGCGGCGCAACCAGCGGTATCGTAGTTTCCGATATAGTAAGCGGCAACAACGTTGTTGAAGGACTCTTCGACCGTCTTGTCGGCAGATATACCGTTAACGACGTGGTAAACGAGGAAACGGGCGAGCTTATCGTTCCCGCCAACACTATGATTGACGAGAATATGGCAAACGATATTATCGCGGCAGGCATTACTCAGGTTGAGGTTCGTACGATACTTCGCTGTCTTGCTAAGCGCGGCGTTTGCGTTCATTGCTACGGTGCAGACCTTGCACACGGAACTCCCGTTGAAATCGGTGAATCCGTTGGTGTTATTGCGGCTCAGTCTATCGGTGAGCCCGGTACTCAGCTTACGATGAGAACCTTCCACACGGGTGGTGTCGCAGGCTCGGATATTACTCAAGGTCTTCCCAGAGTTGAAGAGCTCTTCGAGGCGCGTAAGCCCAAGAAGACCGCAATTGTTACCGAATTTACAGGTACTGCTCGTATTCAGTCCGATAAGAAGCTTTCAAAGGTTGTCATAGAAAATCCCGTTGAGCCCTGCGAGGATACCGTCGTATACGAAATTCCTTTCGGTATGCGTCTTTGCATTGAAGACGGCCAGCCCGTCGTTCGCGGACAGCAGCTCACCGAGGGCTTCCTTAACCCCGCAGACGTTCTTCACATGAGCGGTATTGATGCGGTTTACGATTACATTATCCGCGAGGTACAAAAGGTGTACCGCGGTGAAGACGTTGAAATCAACGACAAGCACGTTGAGTGTATCACCCGTCAGATGACTCGTAAGGTTAAGATTGAGGACCCCGGAGATACCGACCTTCTTCTTGGTACAACCGTTGATATTCTTGAGCTTCGCGAGGAAAACGAGAAGATCGACGCGCGCCGTGCGGCAGGCGAGATTTCTCTTCGCCACGCGGAAGCAGCTCCTATGCTTCTCGGTATAACCAAGGCGTCTCTTATGACCGAGTCCTTCCTTTCCGCAGCTTCCTTCCAGGAAACCACCAAGGTTCTTACCGAGGCGGCTATCAAGGGCAAGCAGGATAAGCTTCTCGGCCTTAAGGAAAACGTTATTATCGGTAAGCTTATTCCCGCAGGTACGGGTATAGGCAAATACCGTGCCGTTGAGATAGAGGATACCGAGGCTAAAGCCGAAGAGGCAGACGAGGGCTCTTACTATCCCGAGGCAATCGAAGAGAATAAAACCGTATATATAGCAGAGTAACTCTATATCGGTTAAAATTCAATAAAAACGGCGAGGATTCAGGCAAAGGCTTGTGTCCTCGCTGTTTTTTTGAGAGATACGGCTCAAAAAAACACCAAGCCAACACCTTTTAACGAGTTTTTGCCGATATATTGTATTCCCCGCCTTGACATTTGAATAAAATAGTGGTACAATAGAAATTAAAGTTAGAAGTATGCCTATTCGTTACTTATATATTAAAGCTATAATCCCCAACAAAAATTTTGAAACGGGTATTTTTTATGAATTGTGATATAAAAGTATCGGTCATAATTCCAATATACAATGCCTACGATTATCTGCGCCCTGCGCTTGACAGCGTCGTTTATCAGACGCTCAGGGACATTGAGATAATCTGCATTGACGATGGATCTACGGACCGTTCGCTTGAAATATTAAAAGAATATCAAAAAAACGACGACAGAGTGCGCATCGTAACGGAAGCCAACGCAGGTCCGGGACTTGCCCGTAACAACGGACTCGGTAGGGCGCGCGGCGATTACGTTGCCTTTCTCGATGCCGACGATTTTTACGAGCCTAATTTCCTTGAACTTCTTTACGAGAGGGCAGTCAAGGATAATCTTGACATAGCAATTGCGGGCTATGATATTTACAACAGCCAGCGCGCGATTTTCACAAGAACCGAAGAGGCGGAGCGCGTTGAAATTTTTGACGGCGGCGCGATAACCTCGAAAAGTCAGAACCCCAACGAAATCCTTTTGTCAACCACGGGCTCTGCGTGGAACAAGATGTTCCGCCGTTCATTTATAATTGACAAGGAGCTTAAATTCCTTCCCGAAGTTAAAACCTACGAGGACGTTTATTTCACTGTAAGCGCGCTTTCTCTTGCGGAAAGAGTTGCGCGAATTCCCGAAATTCTCATTCACCACAGAATACACTCCGAGCAGGCGAGAAGCAAGGTTTTGCGTAAAAACTTCAATCAGATTCCGGCGGTTTTCGTTAAAATCAAGGAATTTCTTATGAAGCGCGGAATGTACGCTCCGCTTTTCACCTCGTTTTTGAATCTTTCTGTAACGCGCTGCTATAAGCTTTATAAAGCGCTTCCGAAGGATGCAAGGGAGGACCTTTGGAACCTTCTGCACGATGGGATCAACGAGGAGCTTGGATGGTCGGGAAGAGAGCTTCGGGATTTTGAGAGCGAGGAGCTTTATTCATTCGTGGCAAATACCGAGATGTATACTCACGATCAGTACAGACGTCGCCTTCAGCGCGGAATAGAAGAGCAGGCTGAGAAAACCAGTCAGTCGCTTAAGAGCTTTAAGGCTCGTAGGAAAATCAAAAATTTTCTTTTCGGCTTTTTCAAGAAAAAGAATAAATGACGCAGTTGCAAGATTTGTGTGCGGCTGCGTTATTTCTTTCTTGAAATTTTTTAAAAATTGGGAATAAGAAGGAATTTTTTGAAAAAATAACTATATAAATATCAAAAAAAGCGAGGAATTTGCATCAAAGCTATTGACAAATGCTCGGTGAAGTGATACAATTATATGGCAAGTTTATAAAAGGGTGAGCTATGCCCATTTGTAGATTGCTTAAAATTTTGAAGAAGGAGGAAAATCATGCCAACCTTTAACCAGCTCGTTAAAAAAGGTCGTCAGGACAAGGCTTACAAGTCTAAGTCTCCCGTTCTCCAGAAGGGCTTTAACGCTCTCAAGAACAAAGAAACCGACCTTAGCGCACCTCAGAAGAGAGGCGTTTGCACCAAGGTTACAACCGTAACACCTAAGAAGCCTAACTCGGCTCTTCGTAAGATCGCCAGAGTAAGACTTACCAACGGAATGGAAGCTACTTCCTACATTCCCGGTATCGGTCACAATCTTCAGGAGCACAGCGTTGTTCTTATCCGTGGTGGACGTGTTCGTGACTTGCCCGGTGTACGTTACCACGTAATTCGCGGTACTCTTGATACTCAGGGTGTTGCAAACCGTAAACAGGGCCGCTCCAAGTACGGAGCTAAGCGTCCGAAGAAGTAAGGTACAATTCGGACTCAATATGCTCACGTGCTGATGGTATGAATTTCTATTCTATAAATCGCAAACGGAGCACTTACGAATTAAAAATTCGAGTACCTATGATATCATATTCTAATGAAGGAGGGAAGTACAGTGCCTAGAAGAGGTCAAATTTCCAAAAGAGA
>JAZQRU010000028.1:0-33383 GCA_045629745.1 Eubacteriales bacterium | reverse complement strand
GACGCACTCTGCGGTGAGAATGTGCACCGGATTCCTTGCACTTTGTGCTCGGAAAGCCGCTACAAAGCGAAACCATAACTTCCAAATAAAAATCCCAACCGCAAGGGCTGGGATTTTTATTTGGAGGTGACGGCCGGATTTGAACCGGCGGATAACGGTGTTGCAGACCGGGGCCTTACCACTTGGCTACGTCACCAAATTGTTTTTTGTATGGAGCGGATTACGGGGCTCGAACCCGCCACCTCCACCTTGGCAAGGTGGCGCTCTACCAAATGAGCTAAATCCGCGTATTAAGTTAAAACATTTTAGAGAAGTGTGGCGACTCGGATGGGGCTCGAACCCACGACCTCTAGCGTGACAGGCTAGCGCTCTAACCAACTGAGCTACCAAGCCGAATCAACTTCTTCTTTGAGGATTTTCTCTTGTGAAAATAATAAAGCTTTTTGCCTCATTTTTTCTCTGGTGGAAAGTACAGGGCTCGAACCTGTGACCCTCTGCTTGTAAGGCAGATGCTCTCCCAACTGAGCTAACCTTCCTTTAAATGCTTTATTATTATAGCAAAGCTTTTTTCGTTTGTCAAGGGTATTTTAAAGTTTTGATAAAAAATTCAAAATACTTCAGTGTTTTATTTCAGTTTATGAAAGAATTTCTGTTTATGTGCGCAAATTCACTATAATGTTATTACACCGCAACCGAAACCTATTTGATAGCTAATATCATAGCGCAAAACAATAATCATTCTCTGCTTGCAAACACAAATGAAAGATGTTGTGCTCCGTGCCGCGCATTGACACCCATACAGTTTTATGATATACTAAATTCAGAAAGGCGGTGGCGCGGTGATTTATCTTCAAACCTTTACGTTGCCCACGGAAGACGGGGAGCACGAATTTTTTATGCATAGCCAGAAAGCAAGAAGAACCTGCTATGATTCCAAATATCCGTTTGGGCTTTTTCGTTACCGTGAATTCCCCGAATTGTTTTTTGACGATATTACCGTTTTCTACGGAAATAACGGAAGTGGAAAAAGCACGCTTTTAAACGTTATCGCGGAAAAGCTTGGCTTGAAGCGAAGCACGCCTTATAATAAAACGGATTTCTTTGTCGATTACGTAGAGCTTTGCGATTACGTGCTTGAAAAGGCCATTCCGAAGCACAGTGAAATAATCACAAGCGACGGTGTCTTTGAAAGAGTACTTGATATACGCCGCCTGAATGACGGAATTGACGAGAAAAGAGAAAAAATAGTACAGGAATATATCGCAGAGGTTTCAAACGAAACGCCAAATCACTTGCGCGGAATTGACGATTTCGCGAGATGGAAAAGAGCGAGCGATATAAGAAACCCAAATAAATCGCAGTCCTCGTTTATACGCAAAAATCTTATAAGAAACGTCCGAGAGCGCTCTAACGGAGAAAGCGCGCTTGCGTACTTCGTTGATTCCATAAAAGACGATACGCTCTATCTTTTAGACGAGCCCGAAAACAGCTTGTCGGCGGCAAATCAATTGCAACTCAAATATTTCATAGAAGACTGCGTTAGAAATCACGGCTGTCAGTTTATTATATCCACACACTCACCGTTTTTGCTCTCTTTAGAGCACGCGAGCGTTTACGACATTGACGCAACTCCGCCCGAAAGGAAGTCATGGTTTGAGCTTGACACAGTCAAGACGTATTATGAGTTTTTCAAGGGAAACGAGTGGAAATTTAATACTTGATTTTGCAGCTCCGTTTTCAAGAAATAATGCAAAATTAAGAAAAAGAAAAAAGCAGAGATAATCACTCTGCTTTTTGTTTGGAGCGGATTACGGGGCTCGAACCCGCCACCTCCACCTTGGCAAGGTGGCGCTCTACCAAATGAGCTAAATCCGCGAATGGTGCCTCCGGTCGGAATCGAACCAACGACACGAGGATTTTCAGTCCTCTGCTCTACCAACTGAGCTACAGAGGCATAAGAATGGCGACTCGGATGGGGCTCGAACCCACGACCTCTAGCGTGACAGGCTAGCGCTCTAACCAACTGAGCTACCAAGCCATTCTTATACTTTGGGGAAACTTTGAAAGCTTTTAGCCTCAATTTTTCCTTTGGTGGAAAGTACAGGGCTCGGTCTCGCGCGAACTACGCGCTCGGTCTTCCACGGTCGCGAACGTCCACCGGAAGTTCGCTCTGTACCGTTTCCCCTTCGAGCCCGTTTGTACAAAGACGAAGTTTGAGCCTCTATATTTTCTTTGGTGGAAAGTACAGGGCTCGAACCTGTGACCCTCTGCTTGTAAGGCAGATGCTCTCCCAACTGAGCTAACCTTCCGAAGCGCTATTCAACGCGCCCTAATATTATATCAAAGGGAAACGGGTTTGTCAAGTCATTTTTCAAAAAAACTTTCAAAAAAATTGTGACACTCTTACTTTTTGTTAAAAGAATCAACAAAAAACAATTTTTACTAATATATTATTGTAGCTAAATTTCGTATTTGCTTCTGAAAAAAACATATAATTTTCGGTTTTTTAATAAGGGTATGAGAAAATGTCATATCTTTTTACTTGACAAACTTGTCCCAAGTGTATATAATATAAATATCTACGAACATCTGCGCTCTTCCTTTGGGATAGAATTTCAAACCGTTTTTACCTAATGAAACTCGCACCCTGAGGCTTTTTTATTTTCAAAAATGCCGAAAACAGCCGCGGCTGTTTTGGCGCAATTCCGGGAATTGCGCCCTCATAGAGCTTTAACTTGATATAGCGCGGACATATCCGCATTATATAAAAAAATTTTTGGAGGTTCATAATTATGAACAAGACATTCAAAAGAGTAGTTTGTTTGATTCTTGTTGTTTGCATGGTATTCTCCCTTTCTATCGCGCTTACCAGCTGCGGTACTGAAGGCGAAGGCCAGTATACATACAAGTCCTATTCAACTGCTCTCGGTAACAACTGGAACCCTCACACTTGGGAAACAAGTGCTGACGATTCTATCCTTGGTTACCTTTCCTCACCCTTCATAACCATGGAAGCTAAGGACACCGAAAACGGTGTTTACCAGTGGGTTTATGAAATGGCAACGTCTATCACTGACGTAACTGCTCAGAACCAGGGCGATCTCACTAAGTACAAGGTTGACCTTCCCACCGGCAAGACCGCTGAAGAAGTTACCTCCGGCTACGTATTCGAGATCAAGCTTAATCCCGACGCTAAATGGGAAAACGGCGTAAAGATAACTGCTGATGACTACATCTACTCCATGCAGCAGCTTCTTGACTCCAAGATGAGAAACTACAGAGCTAACCTTTACTGGTCCGGCGAGTCTGCAGTTGCAGGCGGTAAAGCTTACTACAACTCTGAAGCTCCCATCTATGCAGTTGTTGTTCCTGCTTACGGCCAGGGCGAAACTCCCGATTATTCCTTTGACCTTTCTGCCAACAAGGTATACTGGAACCCCACCTCCGAAGGTATGACTTTTGCGTCCTACTCTTTCGCTTGGATGGCTAACAACAAGTATATCAGCGCAGATGCTTATAAGGCACTTGCTTCTGAAGCTAACGCTTACGGCTACGTTGAAATTACCGATGCTAACAAGGATAAGCTCCTCGCTCTTATGGATGAGTACTGCTCCGCATTCGGTCTTTCTATCTACACTGACGAAGCTAAAACTACCGTTAACGAAGAGTTCTATAAGGAAATGCTCTTCTACAACACCGGCACATTCGGCGAAAAGGTTGAATACGATGCAGTTGGATGCTACAAGGTTGACGACTACACCATCCGTTACGTATGCCAGACCGCTATTGACTACTACTACTTCCTCACCTCCTGCACTTCTACCTGGCTTGTTTACAAGGATCTCTATGAAGCAGGTAAGGACACCACCGGCGAGCTTGTAACTACCAACTACGGTACTTCCAAGGAAACCTCTATGTCCTACGGCGTATATAAGATGGAATCCATGCAGGCTGACAAGCAGATCGTATTCGTTCAGAACGAGAACTGGTACGGTTGGGAAAAGGACGAAGAGGGCAACAATAAGAAGGACGAAGAGGGCAACCTTATCTCCTACACCTCTTACCACAAGAACCTTGACGGTGAAGAATTCAAGGTAGACGGCGAGGCTCACCGCCAGCACCAGATCACCAAGGTTGTTATCGACGTTATGGACGAAGCAGCTGCTAAGCAGGCATTCCTTAAGGGCGACCTTTCCGACTGGGCTCCTGATGCAACTGAGCTTCTTACCTACTCTGCATCCGAAAGACTTTACAAGGTTGACGAAACCTACACTATGTCCTTCTTCTTCAACACTGGTGTTGAAGCTCTTAAGAATATGGACGCTAACGAAGGCAACGTAAACTCCGTTGTTCTTTCTAACACCAACTTCCGTAAGGCATTCAGCTATGCTATTAACAGAGCTGAGTACGTAACTGCTACCGAGGGTTACAAGCCCGCGTTCGCAATTATGAACAGCCTCTACTACTATGACTTCTACAACGATCCTTCTTCCTCTTACAGAAACACCGACCAAGCTAAGCAGGCTATCTGCGACCTCTACGGTGTAAAGTGGGGCGAGAACGAAACCTATAAGACTCTTGACGAGGCAGTTAACTCCGTAACGGGTTACAACCTTGACCTTGCTAAGCAGCTTATGAAGCAGGCTCACGACGAGCTCGTTGCTGCAGGTCTTTACACCTCCGGTCAGGAAATCAAGATCAAGATTGGTTGGGCTAAGGGTGCTCTTACCTCTGCAGACAACCAGCAGATCACTCTTATGAACAACTTTATCAATGCCGCTATCGTTGACTCCGGCTTCGGCAAGATTACCCTTGAAGGTATTGGTAACATTGAAGACAGATACGGCGACGTTCCCGCAGGTAAGTATGCTATCGGTTACGGCGCATGGGGCGGAGCTGCTCTCTATCCCTTCCGTAACTTCCAGGTTTACATGGACCCCGATAACACCGATATCAACGAGGCTGGATGCTGGGATCCCAAGACTGAAACCCTTACTCTTAACATCAACGGTGAAGAAGTTACTATGACTTGGCAGGCATGGTCTAACTCTATGATCGGTACCGGCAAGTATGCTGAGGCTGACAATGAGACCAAGCTTACTATCACCGCATTGCTTGAAACCAAGTATCTTGAGAAGTACTACAGAATTCCTCTTGCAGGTACTACCATCTGCTCGATGCTTTCTTATCAGCTTGACTACTATACTCAGGAATACAACTTTGCTTACGGCTTCGGTGGCTCTCGTCTTATGAAGTTCAACTATGACGACGCTGAATGGGCTAAGTTCGTTAAGGATAACGACGGTAAGCTCAGCTACGAATAATTATTTCTGACCTAAAGGTTAACGAAATACATCACGGTAATGGGAGAGCTCGACTCTCCCATTACTTGTGATTTATTCGTCTCTTCTCCGTGGCGGATAGAGTTTTTATCCATCACAGAGAAGAGACGAAAGAGAAAGCTTTTTCGCTTTTCTTGGAAAGGAAAAACATTTTATGACAAAATACGTAATAAAACGACTCTTGCTTATGCTCTTCGTTTTGTTCTGCATCGTAACGATATGCTTTATGCTTATCAGAATGTTGCCGATGACAAAGCCGACGAACGTTGCACAGCAGGAAATGATAGAAGCTCGTTGGGAGGCGCTCGGATATAATAAGCCGCTTCTCGTTCAGTACGGAATCTATCTTAAGAACATATTTACGAAATGGGACTTCGGTACGAGCTGGTACGTTCAGTACAGAGTTCCCGCCTTTGAGGTAATTTCATCGAGACTCTTGCCTACGGTTCTTGTAAATTTCTATTCGCTTCTTATCTCAACTCCTATAGGAATTTTACTCGGCATTTACGCCGCTATCAAAAAGAATAAGTGGCAGGACCATACGATAAGCACGATGGTTATGCTATTCGTATCAATACCAAGCTACGTTTACGCATTCCTCGTTCAGTTCGTATTCTCTTATCTTCTTAACTGGTTCCCCCTTACCGTTTATTCGCTTGCGGATGCGGGAGGCTCTTGGTTTACGGGAAAAATGATACTAAGTATGGTGCTTCCCGTTATGGCTCTTTCCTTTGGTGAAATTGCGGGACTTTGCCGTTTCACGAGAGCAGAGCTTACGGAAACGCTTACCTCGGATTATATGCTTCTTGCAAGAACTAAGGGCTTGACGCGCTCTCAGGCAACGACGCGCCACGCGCTTAAAAACGCAATGGTACCTATCTTACCCTCTATCATAGCAAGCTTTATCGGAATTCTCGGCGGTTCTATGATTATCGAGCAGATATTCTCGGTACCCGGTGTCGGACAGCTCTTTATCAAAGCGATAAATCTGCGCGACTACGACGTATTTATGATAGATACGATTTTCTATACTCTTATAAGCCTTACGGCAGGTATTGTCGTTGACATAAGCTATGGCTTTATAGATCCTCGTATCAGAATGGGAGAAAAGTAATATGAAAGACACGAATTACATGAGTATCCCAAAGGAAAAGTTTGCATTCGCCAATACCGGCGATAAAATCCACGACGCAAAATTTGAGGATAAGCCCATAGGCTACTTCAAGGATGCGTGGCTCAGATTTAAGAAGAATAAGGCGTCTATAATTGCTGCCTTTATCATTATTCTTATAGTTCTCTTCTCGATTTTCGTGCCTGTTTTCAATTCGCGCTACGATTCAACCTTCCTTGATCCGTATTACGCAAAAAAAGCGCCTAAATCTCCCTGGCTTTCCGAAAACCTCGGAATAGTCAACGGAACGACCTCGAGAGATGCAAGCGCAAGAGGTGTTTTCTGGCTTGCTGCAACGGGTGTCGGCGCGGCTCACACCAAGGACGTTGTCGCTTCGGGCGAAAGTGTTACCATAGCGGAGGGTATGGAAAACGAGTTTTCGCCTATTCATAAGTATAAGTTCTGGAAGGTCGGCCCCGACGGAAAGGACCGCTTCTCACTTAAGGTAGACGTATATAACGAGGTAGGCTTCCGTTACGTTCAGGTTTCTCAGTCCGAGCTTGCAAAAATCGAGGCTTGGCAGACCGAAAACGGCATTCAGGTTATCTATCCTCTTATTGCAGACAACGAATACACCTACCATCCTATTAAGGTTGACGACGCTAACTATTGGTACAAGACCAACCAAAGAGGAGACCCCATTACGCTCGTTACCGATAATTACGGTGAAGTTAAGGAAAAGACCTTAAAGCTTAGCGACGACGTTGTTCTTGAGGATAACTATCTTCGCGACGAAAACGGAAATCTCGTATATTCCGTTGCTACGGGCGGCGGTGACGCAGAAACCTCGGCAAGACGTATAAGAGTTCTCTATCACAATTATTACGTTTATAAGAACGGCTTTGAGCCGAGCTATATTTTCGGAACCGACTCTCAGGGTTACGACCTTGCGCTCAGAATGGCAGACGGCATCCGTCTTTCGCTTATCATTTCCGTGCTTGTTTCCGCGGTTAACTTCGTTATCGGCGCTATCTGGGGCGCTGTTGCAGGCTATTACGGCGGCGCTATAGACCTTACTATGGAGCGTATAACCGATATACTTGCGGGTATTCCCGGTATCGTTGTTATGTCGCTTTTCCAGATTCACTTTGCGCAGAAGGTGGGCGTAATACCTTCGCTTCTCTTCGCATTCGTTCTGACGGGTTGGATAGGAATGTCCAGCCGTGTAAGAACTCAGTTCTACAGATTTAAAAACCAGGAATACGTTATGGCGGCACGTACTCTCGGCGCTCGCGACAGACGTATAATCTGGAAGCATATATTCCCTAACACCCTCGGAACTATCATTACGGGCTCCGTTCTTGCAATTCCCGGTGTTATCTTTACGGAAAGTATGCTCTCCTTCCTTGGTATAGTAAACCTTGGCGGTTCTAAGACGACCTCTCTCGGAACGCTTCTTTCCGACGCGTCGTCTATCTGGACTAATTTCCCGCACCTTATGCTGTTCCCGGCTATTATCATTTCTTTGCTTATGGTAAGCTTTAACCTTTTCGGAAACGGACTTCGTGACGCGTTCAACCCGTCACTTCGCGGAGTGGAGGATTAAGATATGAGTAATATACTTGAAGTTAAAAATCTAAGAATATCCTTCCGCACCAATTCCGGTACCGTAAAGGCGGTTCGCGATATTTCCTTTAATTTGAATCGCGGTGAAACGCTTGCGATAGTTGGAGAATCCGGCTCGGGTAAATCCGTAACGTCTAAGGCTATTCTCGGTATTCTTGCAGGAAACTCCATCGTTGAAAGCGGAGAAATCCTCTTCGACGGTAAGGACCTTCTTAAAATTTCAGAAGAGGATATGTGCGATATCAGAGGCGATAAAATCTCTATGATATTCCAGGATCCCCTCTCAAGCCTTGATCCCATCGTAAAAATCGGTAAGCAGATCACGGAGGCTATGCTTCTTAAAAACAAGCTTAACAGAAAGATGGGCAGACGTGAATTCAATTATCTTCTTGAGGTTCTCAAGGAGAATATGATAGAGGCGTACGGTACCTCCGACGAAGCTAAAATACAGGAAATTTCCGAATGTATTGAAACCTTTGATAAATTCAACATTGCGGCAATTGAGCTTGAGAACAGCTACAACGTGGCTTATACTCACGCAGAAGAGCTTATCGCAGAAATTGATGACGTTCTTTTCCGCGCGGAGAAAAAGCAGAAAATTGACGTTAAGGGCACGCTTTCCGACGTTAAAAAGAAGCTCAGCTTCGTAAAAGACGCATTTTTAACCAAGGGTAAAGACGAAGCGATAGCGGATTATTCCGCGAGAGTTGACAGCGCGCGCGTTGACTTTGCTCAAAACGCCAAGAAGGGTGACGCGTTTGTCGGTCTTCCTGAAAATATTATCTCTCTTCTCTCCGATATGAGAGAGTTTATGGTATCGCTTATCTCGGCTCACCGTCCTAACTTCTTCCGTATAGGATATTATAAGTACAAGAATCCCGAGGCAGATCTTACGTCAATGGACGTTGACGAGCTTAACGCTATGGCTCTTGAGTATCTCAACAAGAACTTTATGACGAAATTTCTTGAAATGGAAACTATAGGCGTAAAGAATTCTTATGAGAAATCGCTTGCGAAAAAGCGCGAGGTTATCTCGGCTCTTGCCGCAGCAAGAAGCTATTTCGCAGAAAGCGCGCTTTTGAAGCCAGAGGCGGCTGCCCGAGTAAAAGAGCTTTCCGCGCTCGTTGCGGATTCTATTGATAAGCTTCAGTTCGTTAAGGACAGCGTTGCGGGCTCGTTTGCTTCGAGCTTGACGAATGCCGTAAACAAATACTTCTTCTATGAGAAGAACAACCCCAAGGAAGAGCGCCGCTATGAAAAGCAGTCGCAAAAGCGCGAGGCTCTTATTGCCAAGGGCAAGTACGTTGACTGGAAGGTCATTCCCAAGATTGTTTACGATATGGATATGCTTCGCGGAAACATTCTTCTCGTTATAGATAGACTTGCCGAAAAGTACGAAAAGGACCTTTTGGTTTCCGACGTTGATTTTTCGGAAAAGGCGGTTGCGCTTGTTGACTATCTTAAGGAAAAAGCTTCACAAGTAGTATACCGTGTAACGAAAGCTATAGCTCGCGAAAAGGCTATCAAGCTTATGGACGAGGTTGGTATTCCCGAATCACGTATCCGTTACAACCAGTATCCCTTTGAATTTTCGGGCGGTATGCGTCAGAGAATAGTTATCGCTATAGCTCTTGCGGCAGACCCCGACATTCTCATTTGCGACGAGCCCACGACGGCTCTTGACGTTACGATTCAGGCTCAGATACTTGAGCTTATCAATAAGCTTAAGCGCGAGAGAAATCTTTCGGTTATATTCATTACGCACGACCTCGGTGTCGTTGCTAATATGGCGGACAGAATTGCGGTTATGTACGCAGGTAAGATAGTTGAAGCGGGAACGGCAGACGATATCTTCTACGATCCTCGCCATCCTTACACCTGGGCTCTTCTTTCCTCAATGCCCGACCTTGACACTAACGAAAAGCTCGATGCAATACCGGGCACTCCCCCCAATATGATTTATCCTCCGAAGGGCGATGCCTTTGCGGCACGTAACAAGTACGCGCTTAAGATAGATTTCGAGGAGCAGCCCCTTGAATTCGAGGTTTCACCTACTCACACCGCATCAACCTGGCTTTTGCATCCCGATGCACCCAAGGTTGAAATGCCCAAAATAATCTCCGACAGAATTGCAAGAATGAAAGCAAAGGCGGAGAAGGAAAACGGAGGTTCTGACAATGGCAAGTAATGAAAATAAAGAAGTCTTGCTTAGAGTTGAAAACCTTTGCCAGTACTTCAAGATGGGCAAAAAAGAGCTTCACGCAGTTGACAACGTTTCCTTTGACATCAAAAAGGGCGAGGTTTTCGGTCTTGTTGGTGAATCCGGATGCGGAAAAACTACCACGGGACGCTCGATAATCAAGATTTACGATATCACGGGCGGTGATATTTACTTCAAGGGACAGAGAATTTGCGCAGGAACGAGAAGCTACGTTGACGCTATCAAGGCAGCTAAAAAGGCTTATCACTTAGAATCCTCTGCACTTCGTGCGGAAGCAAAAGCAAATCCCGAGCGCGTCGAGGCTGTAGCCGCGAAGCTTCTCGATAAAAAGAAAAAGCTTCAGGAAACGATTTCCGAAAACCGCGCTAAGATTGCTTCTGCAAAGCACGACCAGAAGCACGTTGACCGCGAGTATGCGGCAAAGCTAGTTAAAGAGCTTGACGAGGAATTTCTTCCGAAGCTCAAAGCCGCAGAGGGCAATCCCGAAGAGTATAAGAGCTTAAAGAGCGAATACAGAAAAAAGCGCCACATAGCAAAAAGAACAAGACTCGTAACTCAGATTCAGATGATTTTCCAGGATCCCATAGCGTCCATTAACCCTCGTATGACGGTTAAGGAAATTATCTCCGAGGGCCTTGTTATCAACGGCATCAAGGACAAGGCGTATATCGACGAAAAGGTATACGAAATGCTTGAGCTTGTTGGTCTTGTGCGCGAGCACGCAGGAAGATATCCTCACGAATTCTCGGGCGGCCAGCGCCAGCGTATAGGTATTGCGCGCTCGGTAATTATGAAGCCTGAAATGATAATTGCAGACGAGCCTGTTTCGGCGCTTGACGTTTCCGTTCAGGCTCAGGTTATCAACCTTCTTAACGAGCTTAAGGAGCAGCTCGGTCTTACCATTCTCTTCATAGCGCACGACCTTTCCGTAGTTAAATATTTCTCGGACAGAATAGGCGTGATGTACTTCGGTAAGCTTGTTGAGCTTGCGGATTCCGACGAGCTCTTCGCTCACCCCGTGCATCCTTACACTCGCTCACTTCTTTCTGCAATTCCCCTGCCCGATCCCAAATCGGAGAAGGAACGCACGAGAATTAAGTATAATCCTCTTGAATCTCACGACTATTCAGTCAACAAGCCCTTGTTAAGAGAAATTCGTCCCGGACATTTCGTATACTGCAACGACGAAGAAGAGTTGAAGTATAAGGGAGAGCTTGACAGTGGAAAAATTTAAGAAATTACTTCCAAGATATCTTATAGCCTTAGTAATAGGAGCAATTTTCGTTTTCGCTTGCATAAGCCTTCGCGAATATTCCTCGGAAATGGCGCTCGCGGAAAGATATAAGATTTTGGCGGATGCCTTTACAATACCCGGTGTCGTATTTATTTTAATCGGCGCTTTGGTATGGGTATCCACCGACGGATTTTTCGATATGTTTTCGTTTGCGATAGGAAAGGCAGTCAAAACCTTAATTCCCTTCTCCAAGCGCTCCGACGAAACGTTCTACGACTACAAAGTCAGAAAATCCGAGGATAGAATTACGGGCTACTCGTTCCTGTTTTTCACAGGACTTGCATTTCTTATCGTTTCTATCGTATTTTTAGTGCTTTATTTAAAGGCATAAGAAGAGAGCGGAGTTATCGTAAAAAACGGTGGCTTCGCTCTAAATTTATATTTGTGTTAATTTGGAACTCTTGCTTAAAAAAGATTTGTTGACAAGTTGCGTGACTTGTGGTAAACTATATAAGTAAAAGTATGTCTTGAAAGAGAGAAGCTTATGTTAAAAGTTGAAAGAATCAGTGTTGCTAATATGGAAAACGCCATAAGGGGCGCAAGAAACCCTATGAACAGCTGGGCGAGAATGGATAGCTATTATAATGAGAAGGGCGAGTACGTGCTTGGTGAAAACGACCTTGCGCTTGCGTCAAAGCTTGCGGTAGCCGGAAGCGACCACAGAAAGTTTTTGCGTCAGATTATCGTAAGTATGGATATAACCGCGCCGCTTTATTGGTGGAAGGAATTTGACACGTATAAGGTCGGAACGGTTGCAAACTCAACCTCGACTATGCATAAAATTCAGGCTAAGGAATTTTCGCGCGAGGATTTTTCGTGCGATAGACTCACAGAGGATGCCCTTTCCGTGCTTGACTCTATGATAGAATATCTTGTGGGCGAGAGAGTTAAATTCGTTGAAACCAAGGAAAAACGCCATTGGCACAATATGATTCAGCTTCTTCCCTCTTCGTTTAATCAAATGAGAACCGTGAGTATGAATTACGAGGTGCTTATCAATATTTACTACGCAAGACGCTATCATAAGCTTGCGGAGTGGCACGTGCTTTGCGAGGCTATTGAGAAGCTTCCTTACGCGGATAAGCTCATACTTGTAAAGGGCGATAAGGAATAAAATGGCATCTATCTTCGATTTATTTAAAAAAATAGAGAGCGAGAGCTCCTCGGGCGCAAAGATAACGCATATCGTTGCAGGACTCGGAAATCCCGGGGCGGAGTATGAAAAAACGCGCCATAATGCAGGATTTATCGCGATAGATAAAATTGCGGAGGATGCGGGTGTTAAAATTTCGCGCCTTAAATTCCGCGCTCTTACCGCAGAAGCTACGATAGGTGGCGCGCGTGTGCTTTTAATGAAGCCCGAGACTTTTATGAACAGCTCGGGCGAAGCCATCGGCGAGGCGGCTTCGTTCTATAAAATACCGCCGGAAAATATTATTATATTGCACGACGAAATAAGCTTCGACGTCGGTATTATGAGAATAAGACGCAAGGGCTCCGCAGGCGGCCACAACGGACTTAAGAGCATTATCGAGCATCTTGGGAGTGATAATTTTCCCCGTATTAAAATCGGCGTCGGTATGAAGCCGCGCCCCGATTATGACCTCGTTTCCTGGGTTCTCGGTAAATTTCCCGAGAAAGACCTTCAAGGCTTAAAAGAGGAGCTTCCACGAATCAAGGATTCGGTTGCGCTTATGCTCGAGGGCAAGATAGAGGAAGCAATGTGCAAATATTCTAAATAGCCGTAATAGAATCGAACTAACAAGCCTTGCGACGATAGGCAAGAGTAAATAATCCGTGCCCGCTCTGAAACCTTAATTTTCAGCGCTTTCGGCACTTATCTCTCTTTCAAAGTTTCTCACTTGGATGCTAAGCCTGGCACCAAAATCAACTCAAAATTAAGGCACAGAGTTCTACGAATTTTCGAGAGAGCAAATTTTTCGAAGAACGAGGTGAAAATTCGAGATAATATGAGGATATTATAAGAATTTTACTGAAGCAATTTGGAAAATTTACCTCTCTAAAACGAGTTTGGATTATTTGCTCTTGCCTAAAGGAATCTATATGAAAAGACTTACAAGTCTTATTCGCCTTGACCGTGAGTTTTCGGCTTCAATGGAAGCGCTTTCGGCGGAGTTTTTGAAAAAAGAGCCCCTGCCTATAGTTATAAACGGACTTTCGAGCGGTGCTTCGAGCGCGTATCTTGTTGAAGCGGTGCTTGAGGCGAGGCGGATATCGGGTACTCCGCCGCTTGTTATATGCAGCTCCGACGCGGAGCGCGAGCACGTTTTCGCGCTTCTTTCGTCGGGCGGTATAAATGCGCGGCAGTACAAGCCAAGAGATTTGGTTTTCTATAATATTTCTGCCTCCCACGACTCCGAGCGTGAGAGGCTTTCGGTGCTTTCCGATATAATTTATTCCTTGTGCGATGCCGTTGTAACGACGCTTTCCGCAGCTCTTATCTACACTATGCCGAAAAGCTTTCTTTCTTCACTTTCGGCAATTTTTTCGGTGGGCGATATTATTGCTCCCGAGGAGCTTTCGACGCGTCTTTGCGCTCTTGGCTTCAAGAACGTGGAGCTTGTTGACGGCGCGGGACAGTTTTCAAGGCGCGGCGGAATAATCGACGTTTGGCACAAGTCGGAAAGTCACCCCGTTAGAATAGAGTTCTTCGGTGACGAAATAGACCGAATGGTTTACTTTAATCCCATAACTCAACGCTCAAGCGATAGCTGCGAAATCCTTGAGCTTATACCTGCAACCGAAGTAATAATTGACACGGATGCGGGGGTACGCATAAAAAAAGCAATAGAAGCACAGAAGAAAAGGTACAAAACGGCAGAATCGGAGTCAAAACTTTCCGAGGAGCTTGCCATACTTTCTTCAGGGCTTCAGGGTGATTTCAGAGATAAATATATAAAGCTTATTTATCCCGAAAAGGCAACTCTTCTTTCATATTTTGAAAAGAAAAGCGCCCTTTTCGTTCTTGGAACTAACGAGGTGCGCGAGGAGCATAAAAGGGTCACCGAGCTTATCGAACATCAAAGACAGGCGATTGTTGACCAAAGGCTTATTTCGGAAAAGGACGCCGAATATATAGCTCCCTACACGAGCTTTGAGAGCTTTATGGCTTCCCTGCCCAGCATTCATATAAATCCTTTTTCGGGCGGTATGAGCTTCGATAAGCTTGCGGGCCTTTTCGGCTTTCGTTCAAGAAGATGCGTTTCCTACGGCGGAAATCCGTCAATGCTCTTCGAGGATTTGAAAAATTACAGAAAATCTCTTTATAAAACCTTAATTTTCGCACCCAATAAGCAGGGCGCGGAAAGCCTTATCGAAAGCCTTATATCCGAGGATATTTCGGCAACGGCTATATACGACAGTGATGATTTTGATATTGAAAAAGCGCACCCGGGTGGCATTTTCGTCGACGTCGGAACTCCCGACGGCTATGAGCTTATCATGCCGAAAATTGCAGTTCTTTCCTTAGCGGTTGACGAGGGCAAGGTGGTAATGGCAAACCGACGCCGTCAAAGAATACTTAAAAAAGCAGGCGGCGCGGGCGAGCGCATTATGAGCTATGCCGACCTTACTGTCGGCGACTACGTCGTTCACGCAAACTACGGTATCGGCCTTTTCGAAGGAATGGAAACGATAAGAGTTGACGGCGCAAGCCGCGACTATATAACTATAAGATACGCAGGCACGGATAAGCTTTTCGTTCCTTGTGACAGGCTAGATTATATAGGAAAATATATAGGAGAGCGCGATTCCGACGGAAAGGTTAAGCTTTCCAAAATGGGCGGAGATTTTGCGCGAGTCAAGGCCCGTGCTAAAAAATCGGCTCAGGATATTGCCGAAAAGTTAATAAAACTTTACGCAGAGCGCCAAAGAAAACCCGGCTTTGCATTCCCTGCCGACACGGAGCTTGAAGACGAGTTTGCTGCAAGCTTCCCTTATGAAGAAACCGCATCTCAGCTTATCGCAATAGAGGAGATAAAGGGTGATATGATGCATCCCGTGCCAATGAACCGACTTCTCTGCGGTGACGTTGGTTACGGAAAAACGGAGGTTGCGCTGAGAGCCGCATTCAAGGCAATTATGGGCGGAAAACAAGTCGCGATACTCGTTCCGACGACGATACTTGCGCTTCAGCATTTTGAAACCGCAACGGCAAGAATGAGAAATTACCCCGTTGCCGTTGAAATGATTTCACGCTTCAGAACACCGAAGCAGCAGGCAGATATTTTAAAGAGAACGAAGCGCGGCTCGATAGATATACTTATCGGAACGCATAAGCTTCTCTCAAAGCAACTCGAATTTCGCGACCTTGGGCTTCTCATAGTTGACGAGGAGCAAAGATTCGGTGTTGCCCAAAAGGAGCGGCTTAAGGAAATTGCGGGCAACGTTGACGTTTTAACCCTATCCGCAACTCCTATTCCCCGAACGCTCAATATGGCTATGAGCGGTATCAGCGATATGTCGGTGCTTGACGAAGCCCCCGGTGACAGACACCCGGTTCAGACCTACGTTCTCGAATACGACGATGGAATTATCTTTGACGCGATAAATAAGGAGCTTTTGCGCGGTGGTCAGGTTTTGTATCTTTATAACAAGGTTTCCGACATAGCCTTTGTCGCGGGAAGAATTCAAACCGCATTCCAAAATGCAAGAGTTGCATATGCGCACGGGCAGATGGAAAAAGACGAGCTTGAGGATATATGGCAGCTTCTTGTTAGGGGAGATATTGATATTCTCGTTTGCACAAGTATCATAGAAACGGGTGTTGATTTGCCTAACGCAAATACACTTATAATCGAAAACGCGGACCGTATGGGACTTTCTCAGCTTCACCAGCTGAGAGGACGCGTGGGAAGAAGCGAAAGACAGGCTTATGCTTACTTTACCTATAGATACGGAAAGGCTCTTTCCGAGGTCGCCACTAAAAGACTTAAGGCTATACGTGAGTATGCGGAATTCGGCGCGGGCTTTAAGGTTGCGCTTTGCGACCTTGAAATAAGAGGCGCGGGAAATCTTCTCGGTCCTGAGCAACACGGATATATTGAAAGCGTCGGCTACGACCTTTATCTTAAGCTTCTTAACGAGGCAATAATAGAGGAGCGCGGAGAAAAGAAGCCCGAAACCGTTGATGCGACGATAGATATTAAGGCAGACGCGTATATACCCGAAAGCTACGTTCGCTCCTCAAGCGGACGCATTGAGATGTATAAGAAAATTTCCCATATTGAAACCGAAGAGGATAAATCCGACGTAATTGACGAGCTTATTGACAGATTCGGAGAGCCGCCTCGCTCTGTCTTAAAGCTTATTGACGTTGTAAATCTTCGTACGCTTGCGTCAAAATCGCTTATTTCAAGGGTTTCGGAAAGAGATGGCGCGCTTGTATTCACGAGCGAGAGATTCCTGCTTGAAGCTCTTGGAGAGCTTTTTGTGAAGCACGTGGGGCTTGGCTTTGTGCGCTCGTCTACGAAAGAGGTATCCATAAAGCTTCGATCGGGCGCGGACGCGATTGACACGGCTCTAAAAATAGTTTCCGATTATTATGAGCTTTACCGCGAGATAAACGAAGAAACAAAAGAATAATGATATAGAATAACGGTGGTGCAATGAAAAACAAGAGAAAAAACAGTAATTATAAAATTAGCTTTGCTACCGAAAAAAATGCAAAAAAAGCCAACGGAAAGCGATTTTTGATAAGTTTTGTTTGCGTTTTCTTTGCAATTTTGCTTATTGTGGGCATTGTTGTCGGTGTAATCAGCGCGATGAAAAACAAAAATGCGACGGTTAAATACAGCGGTGCAACGCTTAGTGAGGCGGAGCTTTCCTTCTTTGCGGGATACTGTAAGTACGACCTGCTCACAAGGTATAAAGGTTCGGGTGCTGAGGATACGACTGCCTTTTGGGAGTCAAAATGCCCCGTTGCGAAAAACTACGGCGAGCTTCTCAAATACAACACGAAGCGCTACGTTTCGCAAATGGTAGTTATGAATTATCTTTTTGACAAGTATTCCCGTCTTACTTCAGCGGACAAGAAAGAAATAGAGAAGGCGGTAAATGAAATCTTCGTTTACCGTATGGGCGGCGACGAGGCCAAATTCAACGAGGAGTCGCAAGTAAACGGATTTACTTATTCCGATTATTACGGTATAGTAACCAAGATTTATAAGTATAATAAGGCTTATCAGGCGTTTTACGGCGCGAACGCCGATAAAATAACCAAAGACGAAAAGGCGGTTGTTGATTATTACGCCGAGTATTCAAAGGTAAAGCTTCTTTTTATCAACACCGAAAAGGATTACAAGCTTGATAGCGAAGGAAAACGCGTGGTAGAGAACAATAAATTTGTTTACACAGAGCTCAGCGACGAAGAAAAAGCAAAAAGAGAACAAGTCGCAAGCCTAATCCGCGAAGCGATAGAGGGTTTTAATACAGACGGAGATTTGCAGATAAGCGAATCTATGCTCGACACATATATCGCAAAATATCCCTCGCCATACGGCACAAAGGATAAAAACGGCTATTATCTTCACGAAAATTCTTCCTACACTGCGTGGCTTGGAAACGAGCAGAGCTCGGTTGTAAATGAGGCGATTTATATGATGGCGGGCGAATATAAGGAAGTGAAAACCGATATGGGCGTATGCTTTATTTACAAAATGCCCATCAATACGTCAGATACGGCTTATCTTGACGCAAGCTCCGATTCCTGCTTCCTCGATTTTTACGAGGGCGTTATCCAGAATGAATTTGAAGATACGGTCGTGGAATTAACCGAGCAGGTTGAGCTTCGCGAAGCTTACGAAGCGCTTGATCTTATCGAGCTTCCCCAGTTGAATTATCTTTTTATACCGAGGATGTAATGTCTACCTTTTTAATCACGCTTTTTTCCGTAGGAATCCTTCTTCTATCTGCAGTACCCGGCTACATTTTTATAAAATGTAAGCTGGTAAAGGAGGATTTCATACCCGGAGTATCGAAAATACTCGTATATATATGCCAACCCGCAATAGCGATATACAGCTTTGCAAATCTTGAATTTTCTTTTGACAGTCTTAAGAAAATGGGCGTGTTTTCGCTCCTTGTCATAGTGCTTCACTTGGTAATTCTCGTAGGCGCGTATTTTGCCTTTGGCGGTAAAAGAAAAAGAGCCGTCTGGGGCATTATAACGGTTTCTTCAAGCTTTGCCAACTGCACCTTCTTCGGAATCCCGATAATAGAGGCGCTCCTTCCCGAAGTTGCCTCGGGGCTTATAGCTTACGCCTCGATATATTCGCTTATAATGAACATTATAGGTTGGACCGTGGGAGCTGCTCTTATCTCGGGAAACGTGAAGTATATATCACTAAAAAAAGTGTTTATAAACCCCGCAACGATAAGCACTGGTGTTGCTTTTTTGATTTTCCTCTTAGGGATAAATATACCCGAAGCCCTGCTTTCCTCAATAACGGTTATGGGGAAAATGGCAACGCCGCTTTCTATGCTCGTGCTAGGAATGCGACTGGCATCTATTGACTTGAAATCAGTCTTTCTTGATAAAAAGCTTTATTTTTTAACACTTATAAAGCAATTTGCAATGCCGCTTGTCGCATTATTGCTCGTTTTATTCATTCCGCTTGATACGGGCCTTAAAGCCTGTCTTTACATTCTTGCGGCTTGCCCCACCGCATCGGTGGTTCTTGCCTTTGCGGAAATGCTTGAAAGCGGGCAGGAGTCCGCCTCGGGCGCGATACTTTTATCCACTATTTTGTCAATTGTAAGCTTGCCACTTATGGTATTGCTTATGGTATTATTATAAGAAAGGAAACTTAAAATGGAAATCGTAAAAATTACAAGCGCGAATTTTGAAGCAGAGGTTAAAAATTTTAAAAAGCCCGTGCTTCTCGATTTTTTCGCAAACTGGTGCGGCCCTTGCAAAATGCTTGCTCCCGTGCTTGAGGAAATCGCTGCCGAAACCGACGAATTTAAAATCGGTAAAATAAACGTCGACGAGGAGGGTGAGCTTGCAAGAGAGTTCGGCATCACCTCAATCCCCACCCTAGTTGTAATGCAAGACGGAAAGGAAGTAAGAAGAAGTCTTGGATACAGACCTAAGGAAGACGTACTTCTTATGATTTAATAAACCGTAATAGTTTTTACTTGCAAAACAAAAAAGAAGCACCCCGTGTGCTTTTTTTTGTTATTATTTTTGATTTTTACAAAATAAACTTGTTTTTTGAGTTTCGTAGCATTGGCGCCTTGCTTAATTTTATTTAAAAAGCTTTTCGAAAACCGCGTGGCCGACCTCCTTCGTTGTTGCTTTGCTACTGAGGTCGGGTGTGAGAGTTTTCTTTTAAACGAGTAGCCGCTCGATTATTTGACAAGCTTATCTGCCCTCTCCTTGTTGCCGAAGAATTCGAGCATCTGGCTTGCCGCGTCTACGAGATAGAAATGGGTTTTAACCTTTTGAATTAACGACAGATATCTATACAATATTTTCATAAAATGCGAGGGAATATCTCCGAAAAAATATTTATCTGCACTCAAGCTTGCCAGAGCCGAGATTATGCTAAAAAGCACAAGGCTTAGCATTACGGATATAGCCGAGCATTACGGATTTTCAGATTTTTGGCATTTTCAAGATTCTTTTCAAAAAGCGAAGCCGTTTCTCCAAGCTAATAGAGAAATTCGTGTTTAAAAATATCGCAAAGCCTTGACAAATACCCCTAAGGGGTATATAATCATAATATAAAAACGGAGGCTTTATTATGAAAACGGAAGAAAAAACTTGTCTATACTGCAAGACAAAGCACCGCGAGGAATCAGAGCTTAGCAGTCTTGTTAACAGATTGAAGCGAATAGAAGGTCAGATAAGGGGCGTTATAGGAATGCTCCAAGAAGATGCATATTGCGTGGATATTCTCACGCAAACCGCGGCAATATCTTCTGCGGTTTCGTCGTTTAATAAGGAGCTTCTCAAGCAACATATCAAAGGCTGTGTCATAGAGGATATCAAGGCAGATAACACGGAAAGCATTGACGAGCTTATGGGGCTTCTTCATAAGCTAATGAAATAAAATTTTGGGAGAAAAAATGGATAAATACAAAATAACGGGTATGTCCTGCGCAGCTTGCTCGGCAAGGATTGAAAAGGCGGTTAAATCGCTTGATGGCGTTACGTCGTGCTCGGTTAATCTTTTGACTAATTCAATGACGGTTGAAGGCTCTGACGAAAAAAGCATTATAGCTACGGTGACTCGCGCAGGCTACGGAGCAGAGCGTGACTGTGGCGAAAACAATAGAGAAACAACGCAAAACGCGATAGACGGGGAGCGAAAAAAGCTTATCAGAAGGCTTGTTTCTTCACTTGTCATTCTTGCTTTTCTGATGTACGTTTCAATGGGACACGTGATGTGGAATTTTCCGCTTCCCTCGGTTTTTGTAGAAAATCCCATAATTATAGCCGTGATACAGCTCATACTTGCCGCAGCGGTTATGATTATAAACAAAAGCTTTTATATAAACGGCTTCCGCGGAGTTATTAAGGGCGCTCCGAATATGGATACCTTAGTAGCCTTAGGCTCGCTTGCCTCGTTTGGCTGGAGCACGTATATAATCTTTAAAATGGGCTTTGATAAAGCAGGCGCGCACGGATATTTACACGAGCTATACTTTGAATCTGCGGCTATGATAGTCGGATTTATAACCCTCGGAAAGCTTCTTGAGGCAATAGCAAAGGGCAAAACCACAAGCGCAATTAAGAGCCTTATTGAATTGACGCCGAAGCTTGCGCACGTTATACGTGATGGCGGAGAAATCGTTATTCCCTCAAAAGACGTCGTTGTCGGCGACGTGTTTATAGTGCGACCGGGTGAGAGCTTTGCCGTTGACGGTGAGATTATACTCGGTGAAAGCCTTGCAAACGAAGCAAGCCTTACGGGTGAGAGCTTGCCTGTTGAAAAAACGCTTGGCTCCAAGGTTTTTCAGGGTACGATTAACATTTCGGGATATCTCGAATGCCGCGCCTTAATGGTTGGTGACGATACTCTTCTCGGCGAGGTTGTTAAAACCGTGTCTGACGCCGCCGCAAGTAAGGCTCCGATAGCAAAGCTTTCAGACCGTGTCGCAGGAATTTTCGTTCCTTTGGTTCTAGGGCTTGCTTTACTGACAACTTTAATATGGATTTTTGTAAACAATAGTTTAGGTTACGCGCTTGCGCGCGGCATATCCGTTCTCGTCATAAGCTGCCCTTGCGCCCTAGGTCTTGCAACACCCGTTGCGATAATGGTTTCAAGCGGTATAGGCGCGCGAGGCGGAGTGCTTTTCAAAACCGCAAGCGCAATAGAGCTTACTGGCAAGACGAAAATCGCAATTTTCGATAAAACGGGTACTTTAACACGCGGCGAGCTTTCCGTTACCGACGTTATTTCCGAAAATATGCCCGAGAGTGAATTTATAGCTTTTTTCGCAACTCTTGAAGAGAAAAGTGAGCATCCTATCGCAAAGGCTATAGTGAAATATGCGCAAGAGTTGGGACACGAGAGCTACTATGCGGAGAATTTCCGCGCCCTTGTAGGTCACGGAGTTGAGGCTGTAATCAACGGCGCGAGAGTGCGCTCGGGAAGCTATAAATTCACAAAGGAGATTGCCGAAATTTCACCGCGACTTGAGAGTGAATATTCGCGCCTTTCGGGTGAGGGAAAAACTGCGGTTTTCCTTATAGTAGAAAATACGGTCACAGGACTTATCGCGTGCGAGGACAGTGTGCGCGATGATAGTGCGGAGCTTGTTCGCGGGCTTCGTAAGATGGGCATACGTGCAGTTATGTTAAGCGGCGACAACGAAAGATGCGTAGGAGCTATTGCAAATAAAATCGGTATTGAGGAATATTATGCAGAAATGCTCCCCACAGAAAAGTCCGAGCTTGTTAAAAAGCTTTCGGGCGAGGGCATTACGGCTATGGTTGGCGACGGAATAAACGACGCACCCGCGCTTGCCGCGGCAGACGTTGGAATTGCTGTCGGCTCGGGAACGGATATAGCTATCGAGAGTGCCGACGTAGTTTTAATGAATGAAAGACTTTCGACGGCACTGGGTGCTTTCAAGCTTGGAAGAGGTGCGCTTCTCTCCATCAAGCAAAATTTATTCTGGGCATTTTTCTATAACTTTTTGGGAATTCCTCTTGCCGCGGGCGCATTTATTTCCGTTCTCGATTGGGAACTTAATCCTATGTTTGCCGCCCTTGCTATGAGCCTTTCAAGCTTCTCTGTAGTTGTTAATGCGCTAAGGCTTAATTTAAAAAGATTCTTTAAAAACACTAACGATAAAAAGGAGAATGTAGATGTGTTAGAGCTTAAAATCCGAGGAATGATGTGTCCGCATTGCGAGGCGAGAGTAAAATCCGTGCTTGAAGCTTTCCCTGGTGTTTCAGCAGAGGTAAGTCACAAAAAAGGCGCGGCAAAGCTTAATTTACCCGAGGGAATTTCGCCTGAGGATTTGGTAAAGGCGGTAATCGACGCAGGCTATAAGTGCGAAATCAGAAAATAAAAAAATAAAGCTTGCTCGGCTTTTTGCTCGGTGGGCTTTTTATATGTAATAAAATCCATCGCTTGTTATATTACCATTAATATAATTTACGGCTTTAAAAGTCGGTATTTACAGATTAAAATACAAGCTGTAGCTATTAAAAGTCGATATTTGCGTTATAGAAGATAAATTTTACAGATATTTTAATAAAAATCTATTGACAAAATGAAATCCATATAGTATAATAACACCCATAAAACAAAATTGTATACAAGAATACAATTGTTTAAAAAACTAGAGAGAGCAAGCGAAATTTGCTTGCGGGAAGGTATTTATGATTATCAAAAGTCCGCACACAAACCTAATCGAGCAGTCGCAGTATAAATACTCGCTTCAGGATGTAGAGGAGCCAAATCTATACAGAGATATTTACCCCTACGACGAAATACCGAAGGTTGCGTTTAATCACCGACACGTTCCTCTCGATATGCCCGAGGATATATGGATTACGGATACGACATTTAGAGATGGACAACAGTCGCGCGCTCCTTATACCACCGAAAATATAGTTGATATATATAAGCTTCTTCACCGCCTCGGCGGAAAAAACGGAATAATCCGTCAGAGCGAATTCTTCGTATACACAAAAAAGGATAGACTCGCTCTTGAAAAATGTATGGCACTCGGCTACGAGTTCCCTGAAATCACGACTTGGATAAGGGCTAAGAAAGAGGATTTCGACCTTGTTGCCGACCTCGGTATCAAGGAAACGGGTATACTCGTTTCCTGCTCGGACTATCACATTTTCAAGAAGCTCGGACTTTCAAGACGTAAGGCTCTAGATCATTATCTCGGTGTCGTTAAGAACGCATTTGATGCGGGAATCCGTCCGCGATGCCACCTTGAAGACATAACGAGAGCCGATTTCTACGGCTTCGTTGTACCCTTTGTAAATGAGCTTAATAATCTTTCAAAGGAAGCGAATATACCCGTTAAAATCCGTATGTGCGATACTATGGGCTACGGAGTTTCGTACCCAGGTGTTGCGCTTCCCCGAAGCGTTCCCGGCATAGTTTACGGACTTCACCATTATGCAGGAGTTCCATCGTCAATGCTTGAATGGCACGGACACAACGATTTCTATCATGGTGTTACAAATGCGGTTTCCGCGTGGCTCTATGGCGCGTCGGGTGTTAACTGTTCAATGCTCGGCATAGGTGAGAGAACGGGAAATATTCCTCTTGAGGCTATGGTAATCGAGTATGCGGCGCTTCGCGGCTCGTTTGACGGAATGGACCCTACGGCAATTACCGAAATTGCGGAATATTTCAAGCGCAATATGGAATACAATATTCCGCCTATGACGCCGTTCGTTGGTGATAACTTCAACGTAACGCGCGCAGGTATTCACGCGGACGGTCTTATGAAGGATACCGAAATATACAACATCTTCAACACCGAAAAGATTTTAAACAGACCTTCAGAGGTTGCGATTTCCAACACCTCGGGCCTTGCAGGTGTTGCTTATTGGATAAACAAGCATTTTGAAATTCCTGAGGAACTTAAGGTTAATAAGCACGACGAAGTCGTAATACTCACGAAAGCGAAAATCGACGAGGCTTATGCCGACGGCAGAACCACGCTTATGAGTGACGAGGAGCTTGGAAAAATAGTCAAAAGCGTTTCGCCTGAATTCGTTGAAAGGTTCGGCATGGCAAGATGATAGTTGATAATCTTTCGGCATCTCTTGAAGAAAAGGTTTTTTCAACTCTTGAAGAGGAAATTCTTGCAGGCGAGCTTAAAAAGGGCGAGTCGCTTACGGAAATTGCCCTCTCAAAAAGGCTCGGTGTGAGCAGAACTCCGATAAGAGGCGCACTTCACAGGCTAAAGGAAGACGGACTCGTGGAAATCACGCCCAATAGGGGCGCCTTTGTTCTCGGAATAGATAAAGACGACCTTGTGGATATATACAAGGTGAGAAACAGACTTGAAGGACTTGCTTCCGCAAGCGCCGCGAAGAGCATTTCTAAAGAGGCTTTAACCAAGCTTCGCGAGAGCGTTGAGCTTTCGGAGTTTTACATAAACCGCGGTGATACCGAAAAGGTAAAGGAGCTTGATACGGCTTTCCACCTTTTGATATACAAGGAATCGGGAAACCGCCAGCTTGAGGGCATACTCACCGAGCTTCACAGAAAAATCAAAACCTACAGGAAGCTTTCTCTCTCCGTTTCGGGAAGAGTTGAAAAATCCATAAAGGAGCACAGAGAAATACTCGAGGCAATTGAAAAGGGAGATGCGAGCCTTGCGGATACGCTTACCTCACGACATATAGAAAGAGCGCTTGAAAATCTTGTAATTGCGCTCGGCTAGGAGAAAAAATGGGATACACTATAGCACAAAAAATAATTAAAAACCATATCGTTTCGGGTGAAATGATACCCGGCGCGGAGATAGGACTTAAAATTGACCAGACCTTGACGCAGGACGCGACGGGCACGATGGCTTATCTTCAGTTTGAGGCTATGGGCTGTGAGAGGGTTAAAACGGAGCTTTCCGTTGCCTATATAGACCATAACACGCTTCAGGCAGGCTTTGAAAATGCCGACGACCACAGATACATACAAACCGTAACGAAAAAGCACGGAATAAGATTTTCGCGCCCCGGTAACGGAATTTGCCACCAGGTTCACCTTGAAAGATTCGGCGTTCCCGGCAAAACTCTTATAGGCTCGGACAGCCACACTCCCACCGCGGGCGGTATAGGAATGCTCGGTATGGGCGCTGGAGGTCTTGACGTTGCGGTTGCAATGGGCGGCGGAACATACTATATCAGTATGCCGAAAATAATCAAGATAAATCTTTTGGGCAAGCTTCGCGATTACGTGAGCGCAAAGGATATTATCCTTGAGGTTTTAAGGCTTCTCGGAGTTAAAGGCGGTGTCGGAGCTATAATCGAATACGCAGGCGAGGGTGTTAAAACGCTTTCCGTGCCTCAAAGAGCGACTATAACCAATATGGGTGCGGAGCTTGGTGCAACGAGCTCGCTTTTCCCCTCCGACGAAAATACTCTTACATTCCTTAAGGCAGAGGGACGCGCGGACTGCTTCGTGCCTCTTGCACCCGACGACGACGCAAAGTACGACGCGGAATATACCGTAAATCTTTCGGAGCTCTCACCCCTTGCCGCGTGTCCGCACAGTCCCGATAATATCAAAACGGCAAAGGAGCTTGCGGGCACGAAAATTAACCAGGTATGTATCGGCTCTTGCACGAATTCCTCAATGCTGGATATGCTTACGGTTGCTGCAATGCTTAAGGGCAAAACCGTGCATCCCAACGTAAGCCTTTCAATTTCCCCCGGCTCAAAGCAGGTTTATACGATGCTTGCTGAGTGCGGCGCTCTTGCCGACCTGATTTCCGCTGGCGCAAGAATACTCGAGTGCGCGTGCGGTCCTTGCATAGGTATGGGCTTCTCACCGAAATCTGCGGGCGTGAGCCTCAGAACCTTTAACCGCAACTTCCTTGCGAGAAGCGGCACTGCGGACGCAGAGGTTTATCTCGTATCTCCCGAGCTTGCCGCAGCAAGCGCGATAGCGGGTGTTCTCGTTGATCCCACAACACTCGGCAAGGCACCCCGTGTTAAAATTCCGAAGTCGTTTGTGATAAACGATAACCTTATAGAGCTTCCCGCGAGCGAAGCGGAAGCGCCCTCGGTTGAGGTTGAACGCGGACCTAATATCAAGCCCATTCCCAAGGGCAAAGCTCCCGACGAAAATCTTTCCTGCGAGCTTATTTTAAAGGTTGGCGACAATATAACGACGGACCACATTATGCCGGCTGGCACGAAAATACTTCCGTACCGCTCAAACGTTCCGAAGCTCTCCGAATTCTGCTTCACAGTATGCGATAAGGACTTCCCCGAAAGAGCAAAGGCAAAGGGCGGCGGAGTAATTCTCGGCGGTGAAAACTACGGCCAGGGCTCATCGCGTGAGCACGCGGCTCTCGTTCCTCTTTACCTCGGCGTAAAGGCGGTTATCGCAAAGAGCTTTGCAAGAATTCACGTTGCAAACCTCATAAACTTCGGTATCGTTCCTATGACGCTTCAAAACCCCGACGACTATGAAAAGATAAACGAGGGCGACGAGCTTTATATCGATGGCTTTGCAAACGGCGTTTTATCAAGCGATACGCTCACTTTAGTTGACAAAACGACGGGCGCAAATATCGCACTTAAGCTCTCACTCACCGAGCGCCAGAGAAAAATTCTCTCGGCAGGCGGACTTTTAAACTATACTAAAAAAAATTCTTAAGGACGGAAAAACTTATGCAGAACTATGAAAAAAATCTTGACGAGGCTTGCGCGAAATTCAGAAAAATTCTTGAAGACCAGCTAACCCGTGTTGAAAATATGAAAGCCCAAGGCGACTTCGTTGACTATGCGAGCCTTAAAACTATACGCATCGGCGTTTGCGGCGGCGACGGCATAGGCCCGACAATTACCGCGGAAGCAAGACGCGTGCTTGAATTTATGCTTGCCGACCTTGTTGAAAGCGGCAAGGTTGAGTTCATTGATATAGACGGACTTACCATTGAAAACAGAATTGCCAAAAATAAAGCTATTCCCGACGACGTTATGGCGCAGCTCAAATCCTGCGACATTATCCTTAAAGGCCCGACGACCACTCCACAAAAGGGAAGCGGTATGCCTAATATCGAGTCTGCAAACGTTGCAATGCGTAAGGCGCTCGACCTTTTTGCGAATATCCGTCCCGTAAAGGTTCCCGAGGAGGGCATAAACTGGACTATATTCAGAGAAAACACCGAGGGTGGCTATGCCGTTGGCTCTTCGGGCTTCAACGTAACCGAGGATCTTGCCGTAGACTTCACCGTAACGACCAAGCAGGGCTCCGACAGAATTGCGAAGCTCGCTTACGACTATGCAAGAAAGAACGGACTTGACAGAGTTTCACTCGTAACTAAAGCAAACGTTATCAAAACAACTGACGGAAACTTCCTTGAGGACTGCCACAAGGTTGCGGAAAACTACCCCGAAATCACGACTGACGAATGGTATGCCGATATTATGACGGCAAAGCTTATCGACAAGAAGCGCCGCCGCGATTTTAAGGTGCTTCTTCTTCCCAACCTCTACGGTGATATAATTTCCGACGAGGCGGCTGAATTCCAGGGCGGCGTCGGCACTGCGGGCTGCGCGAATATCGGTAAAAAATACGCAATGTTCGAGGCAATTCACGGCTCCGCACCAAGAATGGTAAACGAGGGCAGAGCAAAGTTTGCGGACCCCTGCTCAATGCTCCGCGCCTGCGTAATGCTCCTCTCGCACATAGGCTATCAGGATAAAGCCGATAAGCTCGAGCGCGCGCTCGACATCTGCTCCTTTGAAGAGAAAAAGCTCGTAATCACAGGCCGCGAGGGCGGCGCAAGCTGCCGCGAGTTCGGCGATTACGTGATGGAAACGCTTAAATCATTGTAATTAAAATAAAAAGGGAATTTCGTGTTAAAGGCGAAATTCCTTTTTCATAAGAAGAGGGTAGCTCGGTTTGAGCTACCCTTTAATCTTTTATTTTTATTCCGTATAACCAACAAGCTTGCAGAATTCGTCGATTTCGTCTGCTATCGACTGTAGGCCTGCGCACCAGAATTCGCGCTTCGTGAGGTCGACGCCCGCGATAGCCGCGCATTCCTCGATATCCGAGGTTGCGGTTTTGCGGAGCATTTCCTTGTAGGTTGCGACGAATGAGTCGCCCTCATTCTGATACTTTGCGTAAAGTCCGCGGGCAAAGAGGCCGCCGAATGCGTAAGGGAAGTTATAGAAGCTTAAGCCGCCGCTATAGTAATGTCCCTTGCAGAGCCACATATATGGGTGCATTGCATTTTCGTCAAGTCCGTCGCCGTACGCCTTTTTCTGCGCCGCGAGCATCAACTCGCACATTTTGTCGGCGCTCATAAATTCTGTCGGGCGGTTTTCAAAAACCGATGCCTCAAATGTATATCTTGAATAAATATCAACTATAATTTGGCACGCGTCCATAAGCTGACTTTCAATCAAAGCAAGCTTTTCGTCCTTGTCGGCAGCGTTCTTTATTGCCGTATTCATAACGAGAACCTCGTTAAAGGTTGAAGCCGTTTCCGCAACGGGCATTGAGTAGTCCTGATTAAGAATTGAGTTTTTGAATACTTGTCTGTCGTGGAAGGAGTGTCCAAGCTCGTGCGCCAGGGTAACGACGTCGCTGAACGAGCCGTCAAAATTGGTAAGCACGCGGCTCTCCTTTGCAGAGGGAACGCCGCAGTCAAATGCGCCGCCAACCTTGTTTTCGCGGGGGTAAAAGTCTATCCAGTCGTTTTCAAACGCGCCCTTAACCATATCGTGAAGCTCCATATCGAAGCCTTTGAAAATACCGAGCAGGTAATCCTTTGCGTCACTTGCGGTATAAGTCTTGTCGCACTTGCCCATGGGAGCGAAAAGGTCGTAAAACGGGAGTCCGCCCTCGTGGCCGAGAGCTTTAGCCTTAGCCTTTAAGTATTTGCGGAATGCGGGAAGATACTCTTCCATTGCGGAAATAAGCGCGTCAAGCGTTTCGCGCTTCATACGTGAGGTGTAAAGCGTTTTTTCAAGGGGCGAGGAGTATCCGCGAAGCTCGCATTCGGAAAGAACCTGAAGCTTAATACTGTTAAGCGCAAAAGCCACGGCATCCTTTACAGGCTCGTAAGCCTTAAGCTCTGCTTCATAAGCGCTTTTTCTGACTTCCGCCGAAGCGTCGTAAGCGAGATTTCTCGCGCTCGAGAGGGTTATATCCTCACCGTTAAGATTTACCTTAAGACTGCTCGTAAGGCTGCTTTGCAGGTCAGACCAAGCGGTAGCGCCCGAGATGCTCATTTTTGCGAAAACGGTTTCCTCTCCGTCTTCGAGAAGATATTTACTGTCGCGCTTTACGTTGCGGATAATATACGCGTGCTCCGAAAGAAGCGGTGAGGATGCGATAAGCTCTTCAAGATTATCAAGCCCCGCAATTATTTTTGAAAGCTTTGCCGAGGGCGCTGCCGTTTCGGAGAGCATTCCCATAAGGCGACCAAGATTTGATGCCGCTTCGGTATCTGCGGTGTTTGCCGAATAACGAAGATTTGCGAATATAATGAGCTTGCTTGCAAGCTCGGAAATTTTCATATTGCTCTCTATATAAGCTAAAAGAATCTCGCGTGCGGGCATGTTCTCCGCATTCTTTGCCTTTTTCGAAAATTCGGCAATTGCCGACGAAAGAGCTTTAAGGTCCTTGGCGAACGCTTCGTCGTCAAAGCCGCGATAGAGTATATCAAGATTCCATCTGTCCATAATTTGCACCTCTTTTTATGACGTTTATTTTTATAATTGAATTGATTTTCAGCCGTGAGTGTTATCCTGCCACAGCATTTCGCTTCATTTTGCACGAAATGAACGAGGGTAAATAGAAGAGCGCGGGCACTACGATATACAAAGCGTAAATAATTGCGGTAATGAGGGACTTTTTCATATCGCCGAAAATTGCGGGCAAAAATGCCGTAGTTCCTCTGAAAAACATATAGTCTGCATTGCAGGTGTAATTAATTATATTCGCGGGAATTGAAACGATAAGAGTCGGAACAAAGGGCAAGACGAGCTGTAAGGGAGAGCCGACCTCCGTATATTTGTGGTAGCCCGATAAGAGCATCGTAAGACAGGTGAAAAGCATTACCCCGTGATACAGCATTGAGTGCATTGCTGAAAACGATATTATGGAATAGCGGTAAAGCACCGTCATAGGATAGAAAAAGTTTACGGAGCCGCCGAGCAATCCGAGAGTGCAAACGTAAGCGCAAGCCGACCACTTCACCTTACCCTTTCCAAAGATAGCAAATGGCATTGCGTACATAAAAATACTGCAAGGGTATAAGGGTAAAATTCCCGTAACCTCAAGGCGAACCGTATTTCCCGTCGTGCTTTCCCAAACGATTTTTACAACCTCAAGCACTGATACCGTTACCCATAAAGCAATGAAAACGGGCTTTATGAGCTTTTCTTTCTTGCGTATGAGAACGGCACTCGCAATAACTATGGCAAGAATAATTGCCGACACTGCGAAATGCAAGGGAGTAAACATTGTACCGGGGAGCTCCGTCGCTGGCGCAAGCTTGTCCTTGTGGGTGAAAAAATTTTCAATAAGATAACTTAAATCCTTCATTGCATTCTCCTGTGTTTTTCAAATAAAATGTATAAACCGTAATTAAACCAATACATTAAAGATGCCTGAGCAAGAGCTACGACGAGCATATATAAAGGATGTGAGAAGACTAGCAAATCGTCAAGCACCGGAAGCTTGAATGCGTTGTGTAAGAACATACAGTTGCTTCCGAAGCGTTCATTTATAAAATAGCCTATGGCGCACGCAAGCAACACGAAAATTCCATAATATATAGCATCGCGCGCCTTTGGTACGTATACCCTTTTTATGAGAATTAAAAGTCCGACGAAAGCCATCAGCAAGTGATAGATAAGACTGTGCAGGCTCGCGGGATGGAGTGCCGGGTAAATTGCAAGACTCGTAGTGGGATAAAGCGTGAATAAGCACGCTGCTAAAATTCCGCCCATTGTTATAAACGAGTAGCCCATACGCGAGAGCCATTCCCATTTGCTTCTCGTCATCCATACGGCGTATATGAAAAGGCTGCAATAATAAAGCGGAATCCAGCTGTCAACGCCACCGCCCTTTGCTATACGCAAGGAAATTTTGATAACTTCCACGATGCTTACGGCAATAGAAGACCACCAAATGATTTTCTCAAGCTGAGCGTGCGTTACGGATTTTGCCGTCCACAAGGCAAGAGCGAGCGATGCGAAGAAGATAAAAACAAAGAAAAAATGCCAAAATGAAAATAATCCCGCAATATCTTCTTTTGTGAAATTATCGTAGAATAATTTTATGTATAACATAGTTTTACCCGTATTAAACCTTACTTATATAAATAATTATACATTTTTTGCGGATAAAATCAAGTGCTTTGTTAAGATTAGTGAAGCCTTAGCGCTTTTTTATCAGGAATTTGAGGAAAAGCTCACCAAAATGATAAAATTTGTAATATATTTTTGAAAAATCGTCATAGTGAAAGTAAAAAAGAGAATAAGAATGCGAATAGCCATCGAAACCTTAACCAAGTAAGCATCGAATCACATTAAGGTGATTAAAATTCCCTCATTTTCGAAACAATATTAAGGAAATATTCCCTTAAAATATTGACAAATCCCTCATAATATGATATTATTTAATGGAATGAAAGCGAGGTTAAGGTTATGAGAACATTTAACTACTCTAAAATTAATGAACAAAAATGGGATTCTGAACTTCTCGGATTGATAGCTGCTATATACAAAGAAGCCGGCAAGCAAGAGATGTATCTCAAGCAACGCCCGGAAGAGCTTGAAAAACTCGTGGAGATTGCAAAGGTGCAAAGCACCGAAAGTTCCAATGCTATTGAAGGTATCGTTACGACGAATACGAGAATCAGGCAGATCGTAGAGGATAAAACCACGCCTAAAAACAGAGACGAGCAAGAAATAGCAGGCTACCGTGACGTGTTAAATATTATTCACGAGAGCTTTGATGCCATTCCAATTACACCTAACTACATTTTGCGGCTTCATAAAATACTGTATAGCCATATGAACAACCATGCGGCAGGTAGAACAAAGACGGTGCAAAATTATATCAGTGCAACTTATCCCGACGGCAGTACAAAAACACTATTTATCCCACTTGATCCGTTTGAAACACCCACCGCACTCGAGAGCATATGTAACGAATTCAATCGAGTAATCGGTAACAATGAATTAGAACCATTAATTGCGATTCCGATATTTATTCATGACTTCCTTTGCATACACCCATTCAATGACGGGAATGGAAGAATGAGCAGATTGCTCACAACTTTGCTCCTTTACAGAAGCGGCTTCTATGTTGGAAAATATATATCGCTCGAAGCTAAAATTGCTAAGAACAAAGATTTGTACTATGATGCACTCGGCGAAGCGCAGAATGGTTGGCACGAAGGAAACGCAGATGCTGTTCCGTTTATCAAATATCTGCTTGGCACGATACTTGCAGCTTACAAGGATTTCGAAGATAGGTTTGCGCTCGTAGAAACAAAACTGCCGGCACTTGAAACTGTTCGCCGTGCAACGATGAATAAGATTGGTAGATTTTCAAAGCAAGATATCAGAGAGTTATGTCCTTCGCT
>JAZQRU010000027.1:0-44810 GCA_045629745.1 Eubacteriales bacterium | reverse complement strand
AATTTGAAAGCCCGATTTGGTCAAGGATTTGATGGGAAGCTGTCCTACGGAGTAGAGACCTGTGTTTCCGGCGAAACCGCCGCCGTTGCTCGTGAGTGTACAGCTTAGTCCGTCTTGGTCATAGACTCGGTCGCCTTGTCTGCCACCGAGCTTTTGAACAATAGTTTTTGGATTTGCGTCGGTGAAAGATAGTATCTCTCCGGGGCATTCTTCTCCAAGATAGCAGATAAGAAACACTCTTTTTCGGGCTTGGGGAACTCCGAAATTCGCGCTGTTAAGCACCTGCCATGCGACATTGTACCCCAATTCTGAAAGCGCATTGAGGATGGTCGCAAACGTCCTGCCGCCGTCATGCGATAGGAGTCCGGGAACGTTTTCAAGGAGCAGATACTTAGGTCTTTTAACTCGGGCAATCCGAGCGATCTCAAAGAACAGAGTTCCTCTGGCATCTTCAAATCCACCTCGTTTTCCAGCGATTGAAAAGCTTTGACAAGGAAATCCGCCGCAAATAAGGTCGATATCCGGTAATTCTTCGGGATCGATCTGTCTTGCATCTTCAAAGAAAAGTTCTCCTTTCGTGTCATAGATTGCTTCGTAGGCTCTCCGAGCATATGGATCTATCTCGCAAAAACCTACGGGGACAAAAAAATCGCCGAACTTAGCGAGTCCTGATCTGAACCCACCAATTCCGGCGAACATGTCCAAATATTTGATTTGATTGTTCAGAGGCTCATACCTCCGTTCTGCTCAAACGACTGTCCGGTAGCGGAGGAGATGATATCCCATATATCTTCGGGACACTCTGCCATATCCACATGGATGTCGCTCTCGCAATTTACTGTGTACCAGTATCGATACGGTACCAGATTCTGCATGAAGGCTTTTTCTGCTTCGGTTTCTTCCGTTACGCCGTGGTCAATCACCCCTGTCGGTGTCATAACGCACGTACCCCAATGTTCTCCGGAGGAGTCCAAATCAAGGGTTACAAGTGCAGGATAGTAGTCACCGGTCTGCAAGGATTCGACGATAGCAGGTACTTGGATGAAGCCAACGAGACCGTCGACACTGTCTGTGTCATAAATCTCGACGAACTTATCGTGAAGCTGCTTGAGAATCTCGGTGGTGTAGTTGTCATTTGCATTCTCGATTTCCTCGGCGAAGCGGTCAAGGTCTACGTCTGCGAAGATATCTCGGTGAACGGCATCGTAAAACTTGTCGTAATTCCGAGCGCATTTTTCTTCGAGAAGCTCGTGCTGTGTCAATGCTCGGTAGTGGTCTTCGCCATATGCCAAGCCGAGGCTTCTGCCGTTATCGAATCGGCAGAAAACGGTAGCGATATCGTCGATACCTTCTACCGTACCTTTCGTTCCGGGCGGAATCGGGCGAGGATCATCGCCCATACTTATGAGTTTGATGCGAGTGCCAGCGGGATATCGTTCTCGCAAACTCTTTGCGATGTTGCTTAACTGGCTAAAAGAGTATTCCATCACATACCTCCCATTTCCATGCCGTTATCAAAGCGATAGCCTTGGTCTGCGTACATAGAGATATAGTCCTCAATAGCATCGGAGATGAGATTGTAATCATAGGCAGTTGGGTGGTAGATATACCAATCGACTCTCTGACCGTCTTCCCATATATGCGGATCTCGCTCACCCTTCATTCCGATGATATCCTTAAACTTGAAGGTTTCGCTATCCACAGTTCCTTCGTGTCGGTTGATGATGGTTAACCGCAAGGCATCATACTTTGCGTGAGTATTTGTGTAAATGAATTGCACTTTAGCTCTCAAATCTTCGCCGATAGGCGCAATCATTGTTTTGCCAGCGAAGACAGCGTCGGCAGAGATTCGTCCCGAATCATCAAAGAGCCTGTGCAATTCCTGTTCAAAAAAAGTCAAATTATCGCTCTCCTTTCTTGTGTTTAGAGTGGGTAATATAAGGGCGCAGAAACGGCTTCTGGGGTGCTGAAATGGGGGTTCAAACCCCTATTTCATCGACTTAAATGGGCGGGGTGGTATGTTTGCCTTACCTCATAGTTGAAGTCTTCAAAAAGGGGGTTCAAACCCCATTTTTCTCTTGCCATTCCTTCGCCTGTGTCGAAAGCCTTTCTCGCTTTTCTTCCGTCATTGGTGCGTGTAACGAAATACGAATCACGTCTTTGCTTACGATGGCGCTGACAGCTCCGTAATTATCCGGTGGCTCAACCTTGAATTTGGTGGGGTGCTTTTTCTTTGCGCTATTAAGGCGCTTGATCAAATTGGGATTGCAGGTGTCGATGTATACAACGTCTTCTGCTTCATTCCACAATATGATTGTTTCTCGTTCTAACGGTGTAAGCTTATAGTCTGGCATGCGGTTATAATCTTTCACCCCCAATCCATCCCGAATAACTCATTGGGAGAATAATTGCAGGTGAAGTCTACGGATTCAATGTTATCGCAATGACCTGACAGGAAGTTTTCGTCCTGTAGCATCCGAAGATGGAAGTAGGCAACCTCCTCAATCGAGGCTTTGAACGTTTCACCCTCACCATAGAGATATGCTTCGGCGTGTACGCTAATTTCTGTTTCTTCCTCGATGCTATCAAGGAAGTCTTCGAAAGCTGTGTAATATTCAAAGTCATCAAACTCTCTCGGAATACCGCAGACGAGGAATTCAGCTTCGTTTCCGTCGGGAGTTGATACCTGAACATGGGAGAATAGAAGTGCCATTACATTCCACCCATCGTTATGCCTTGATTGGCGAGGCGATCCTCAAACTCGTCTTCATTGTCGATATAATAATCGTCACCAGAGTTCCAAAGGCTCACGTACATAAATGCGCCACGGTGTCCACCTTCGAAGTATATTTCTCGCTGCTCAAAACCTTCGCCGAGACCGTCAGAGTTTTGACCGGTAATCCACTCTTTGAGTGCCTGTTCTTCGTCTTCAGTGAGCGGGCCTGCGGTCTGAACAGTTATGCATCCATAGAGTTCTCCATTCCGACGCTCAAAATCCCAATCAGCAGAACGAAGTTTCTCCGAGACTCCGTTGTGTCCATGGAAGTATTCTGCCATGTTGTTCTCATCGCAGTCATTATACTCGATCATTCGTTGACGGATTACATCTTCGTGACGAGCTGCGAACGCTGCATCTTCCTCATATCCATCCTCATCTTCTTCGCCCCAACTGTTTGTACCGTGTACCTGAACAGTGAGTGGGCAATAGTATTTTGTGGTGATCGATTGCGGGTAGGCTTCGGTAAGCACTCTGTTGAGCTGCTCATAGGAAGTAAGACCTTCTACTTTCACGGTGTTCTCAAACTCTCGCTTGTTTTCATAAGGGAGATTGTGCATCAAAGCAATAGTGTCATTCAACGTGTGAAAGCGAAGCCCAGTGGGGATTGCTTTAGCAATAGCGTTTTCGACAACTCCACGGCAGTCAAGTGTGAAGGACAGTCCTTCGTTTGAGACTTGGTTATATTCAATCTCATAAGCACTCGCATGATTTGCTCCCAAATACGAGAGAGCACCTGCCAATTGTATTCGGCTTGCAGGGAGTTGAACGTGGGCGGTGTAATTGCCATTTGAAATAATTGCTATCATGTTTTTTTCCTTTCTGTGAAAATAAAAAATGCCCGACCCTCTTGGAAAGAGAATCGGGCAACAAAAACTTATAATAAAGGGGAGAATCTCTTGGGTGAAAACAACTTGAGTTCCGCATTAAATTTCCTTTCTTTATAAAAAAGTGGTTTGGTACATTTCATACTAACAAACCACTTTTGGACATATTAAATTAACAAACTTATTTTCAAAAATCAACGAAAAAAGGGCGGAACTTGCGACTAAATTTCGCAAATTCCGCCCTTTACAAGCGTGTGCAGGGGTTCAAATCCTTGTAAACCCTCATTTTCACCTAATGTCATCTATTTGTTTGCACAGTGATTTTTGCAATAAAAAATCCCAGAAACCCTTGTGGGCTCTGGGATTTCGCCGACGTCATCTATTTCGGTCGGCAATCTTGGCAGCGGAACTAGGATTCGAACCCAGACATACAGAGTCAGAGTCTGCTGTGCTACCTTTACACAATTCCGCTATAGGCGCTTCGATTTTGTGCTTGACTATTTTAGCACATAAAACGTGGTTTGTCAATACCTTTTTTCTATTTTTGCCGTTTTTTGAAAAAATATGTTATATAGATCAATATGAATCGTTTTTAAGCTATTTAAAAGAATTGTTGTTGCGATAAATAAGTCAAATTACTCTCACGACGTAATTAAAAACATCGGTAAAGGAACGTCAACGGTATTACGACGGAAGCGCCATTTAAGGCCTTTGAGGCTTTTCTCTTCAAAAACGGCAGAGATACGAATAAATTTGAGAATTGATCGCCAACCCGTTCCAATAACGGACTTGTTTATTTGTTATCAAATATTAAAGCAAAGTAAAATGATTTTTCCTGTTTTCAATAATTCCCTCTTCACGAAGCTTACTGATTTCATTTGAAAGACCGCTTCTTTCAACCTCAAGATAGTCGGCAAGCTCTTGTCTGTCAAAAGGAATATCGAAGCTGCTGCTTCCCTTTTCTTTTGCTTCCATTGCGAGATAGGCGAGCAGCTTTTCGCGCGTCGTGCGCTTTGAGGTGACCTCAATTCTCTTGTGAAACATTATGGTTTTCTTGGCAAGGTCCTTCATTAAATTGAATATAAGCTGCTGGTGGTGTCCGCAATTACTTTCACAGGTGTGAAGAATATGCAGGGCCTTTATAAACATAACTTCGCTCTCCTCTATTGCAACGGCGGAAACCGGCATTGAATCAAGCTCCGCGCAAGCAAAGGCCTCGGCAAAGACATCGCCGCCCCAAATATTTCCGAGTATGCATCTGTTTCCGAAGTAATCCGTTTGAGAAATTTGAACGGAGCCTGAAAGCACGATTCCTATATATTTCGCGGGAGCTCCCTCGTTGAAAACGGTATATTTTTTATCAAAAACGGAAACCTTTGCTCCAAGGCAATAGAGCATTTTAACAATGCTTTCTTCATTTATATTTTCAAAAAGTGGACATTTTTTTAAAATTTCTAAATATTTTTTCAAAATCTTCTCCTTTTGTTGAAATTTCAACATACATACTCCAAATATTATAGTATAATTGTTTTAGAAAAGCAAGAAGGATTTTATGAAAATCGTATTTTTGATGCATAAAGCTTAACGGAAGCATCAAATGAGGAAACGAATAAATTTTAAAAACATTGCTAATCTTAAAAATGAGTGGTATGATAATGATAAGAAAAATTATAAAAATAGACGAAGAAAAATGTAACGGCTGCGGAGCGTGCGCTACCGCTTGTCACGAGGGCGCAATAGAAATGGTAAACGGAAAGGCGCGCCTTATGAGAGAGGATTACTGTGACGGTCTTGGAGATTGCTTGCCCGCCTGCCCTACCGGCGCTATAAGCTTTAAAGAGTGCGAAGCTCCCTCCTATGACGAGGAGGCAGTCAAAGAGGCGAAAATGAAAAAACACGGAATAAAGCTTCCATGCGGATGCCCGGGTACCGCGAGCAAGAGCTTTAAGCGCGAAGCAAACCCGCGTGACGCGGCAGATGTTACGAGTCATCTTATTCAATGGCCCTGCCAGATAAAGCTCGTTCCGACGAATGCGCCGTACTTTGACGGAGCAAATCTTTTGATAGCCGCCGACTGTACCGCATATGCATACGGTAATTTCCACAACGAATTTATGAGAAATCATATAACGCTTATCGGTTGCCCGAAGCTTGACACCGTTGATTATGCCGAAAAGCTTACTGCGATAATTTCTGACAATAATATAAAAAGCGTAAAGGTCTTGCGTATGGAGGTGCCTTGCTGCGGAGGAATTGAAAATGCGGTAAAGAGGGTGCTTAAGGCAAGCGGAAAATTTATCCCATGGCATATAATAACTATTTCAACCGACGGAAAAATTTTAGCGTCGTAATACATATTTGGGGAAGGTAAAAGAAAATGAATATCACAAAAGACGTCGTTTACGTAGGTGTTAGCGACAAAAAAATCGACTTGTTTGAAGGACAGTATCAGGTTCCTTTTGGTATGGCTTATAACTCTTACGTTATAATTGACGAAAAAATTGCTGTTATGGATAGCGTGGATATAGGCTTTGGCGAGGAGTGGATAAGCAATATAAAATCTGTCCTCGGTGAAAGAAAGCCCGATTATCTCGTGGTTCAGCATATGGAGCCCGACCACTCGGCAAATATAATCAGATTTATGGAAAGCTTTCCCGAGGCGAAAATAGTTTCATCCGCAAAATCATTTACAATGATGAAAAATTTTTTCGGAAGCAGCTTCGGTGAAAAGGAAATCACCGTCGGCGAGGGCGCAATGCTCGCACTCGGAAAGCACACTCTGATGTTTGTAATGGCGCCTATGGTGCATTGGCCAGAGGTTATAGTAACTTACGATAGCTTCGATAAAATACTCTTCTCTGCCGACGGTTTCGGAAAATTCGGCGCTTACGATGCCGACGAGGAGTGGGCAGATGAAGCGAGAAGATATTATATAGGAATAGTTGGAAAATACGGCGCACAGGTGCAAAATCTTCTAAAAAAAGCGGCTGCTCTTGATATTGAAATAATTTGCCCTCTACACGGACCCGTGTTAAAAGAAAACATAGGCTATTACGTAAATCTTTACGATAAATGGTCTAGCTACACTTCTGAGGAAGACGGAGTGGTTATTGCGTATGCATCGGTATATGGAAACACCGAAAAGGCGGCGAAAATGCTTGCCGAAGAGCTGCGTGGGAAAACTAAGGTTGTGCTTCATAATTTAACACGCTGTGATATGGCGACAGCGGTATCGGACGCATTTAAGTATTCAAAGCTTGTTCTTGCCTCGATTACTTACAATGCCGACGTGTTCCCCCCGATGCGCGAGTTTATTCACAATCTTACGGAGAGAAATTACTCAAACAGAAAAGTGGGTATTATCGAAAACGGCAGCTGGGCGCCTATGGCGGCAAAGGTCGTGCGTGGAATGCTTGAAGCTTCAAAGAATCTCAGTTTTGCAGAAAGCTCCGTTAAAATTCTTTCGGCTCTCAAAGAGGAAAATAAAAATGAAATCAAGGCTCTTGCAAATGAGCTTTTGAACAATTAAAACTTAACTTTCAAGGAGGACAAATTATGTCAACTAAATTTTACATTTGCGAAAAATGCGGAAACATTGTAGGGAAAATTCACGATTCGGGCGTGCCGCTTATATGCTGCGGGCAGAAAATGACAAAGCTTGAAGCAGGAGTTGTTGAAGCAAGCCGCGAAAAGCACATTCCTGTGGTAACGGTAAAGGAAAATTCCGTCGAGGTTGTTGTAGGCTCTGTTCTTCACCCTATGGCAGAAGAGCACAATATCTCTTGGGTTTATCTTGAAACAGACAAGGGCGGACAAAGAAAGAATCTTAAGCCGGGTGACGAGCCTTGCGTAAGCTTCGCTCTTTCCGATGAGAAGCCCGTAGCCGTGTACGCTTATTGCAATCTTCACGGCCTTTGGAAAGCAGAAATTTAAGGGAGAATACTTATGTTAAATAAAAGAGTACACGAGCTTTTAAATCAGCAGATAAACAAAGAATTTTATTCCGCTTATCTTTATCTTGATTTTTCAAATTATTTCAAAAGAAGAGGTCTTGACGGATTTGCTAACTGGTATATGATTCAAGCGCAGGAAGAAAGAGACCACGCAATGCTCTTCTATACTTATCTTCAGAAAGAGAATATGACCGTTGCTCTTGATGCTATCGCAAAGCCTGACAAGGTTTTTGATAGTGATATGGCGGTCCTCAAGGCAGGTCTTGAGCACGAAGAATACGTAACCTCGCTTATCAACGATATCTATGCTGCCGCTTATGACGTAAGAGATTTCCGCACTATGCAGTTTCTTGACTGGTTCGTCAAGGAGCAGGGCGAGGAGGAAACCAACGCCAACGATATGATTTCCAAAATGGAGCTTTTCGGCTCCGATCCCAAGAGTCTCTATATGCTTAATCAGGAGCTTGCGGGAAGAGTTTATTCGGCACCCTCTTTGGTGCTTTAATTAAAAGGAGAACAGAAATGAAAAAATACGTATGTGACGCTTGCGCTTGGGAATACGACGAAGAAAAGGGCTTGCCTGAAGCAGGCATTGCTCCCGGAACGAAGTTCGAGGACCTTCCCGAAGATTTTGAATGTCCCCTGTGCGGAGTAGGCAAGGAGCTTTTCAGCGAAGTATAATCTTGCGATAACGGGGGCGCGTTTTGCGCCCCCCTGTTTTAATAGGAGTTTTGTTATGGAATTAGTAATAATTACCGCGTTGGGCGTCGGAGGCGCGACCGTTATAGGCGCGGTTATAGGCTTTTTATTTAAGAATATAACTCATAAGTTTTCCGATATAGTTTTATCGTTTGCGGCAGGAGTTATGCTTGCAGCGGCGGTTTTCGGGCTTGTGCTTCCCTCTCTTGAATACGGCGGCGAGTACGGCATAATCATAACTGTTGCGGGTATATTTTCGGGCGCTATTTTGCTTAACCTTATAGACAAGCTTGTTCCGCACTTGCATAAAATGGCGGATAACACGGACGAAGAGGCACATAAGAAAACCAATTTGGATAAGGTCTTTCTTTTCGTTATGGCAATAGGCATACATAATTTGCCCGAGGGAATAGCGGCGGGTGTCGGCTTTGGCTCGGGAAACACAACCGAGGCTATTTTGATAGCGGGCGGCATCGCACTTCAGAATATCCCCGAGGGTATGGTAATTATCGGGCCTATGCTTGCGGCTGGGGTAAAACCGCGAAAAACCTTCTTTTTCGCGCTTCTCACAGGACTTGTTGAGGTCGTTGGAACATTTATAGGATATCTTGCAGTAAGCGTTGCGTCGGCAATTCTTCCGTTTGCGCTCGCGTTTGCAGGAGGCACTATGCTCTACGTTATAAGCGATGAAATGATACCCGAAACGCACGCGCACGGACACGAGCGCGGCGCAACCTACGCACTTCTTTTCGGCTTTTGTCTTATGCTCTTTTTTGACGTTTTGCTTGGCTAACGAATAAAAATTGCTTTTTTCGCAAAAGCTTCTTAAAAAAGGAGTTTTTGTATGATAGAAAAAGATACCGTAAGGCTTTTGCGCGAGTGTGATGCGGGTGTAAAAATGGGCGTAAGCTCCATAAATGACGTAATTGATTACGTTAAAAACGAGGATTTCAAAAGCAGTCTTTCCACCTGTAAAAGCGAGCACGATAAGCTAGACTCGCAAATTCAAACCGAGCTTGACAGATACGGCGACGACGGGAAGAACCCAAACCCGTTTGCAAAGGGTATGTCTTGGGTTAAAACCAACGTTAAAATGGCGCTTGACCACAGTGACGGAGTTATTGCAGATCTTATGACAGACGGCTGCAATATGGGTGTAAAATCGCTTAATAAATATCTCAACGAATATAAGGCGGCAGACGAAAGGTCGAAGGATATTGCGAAGCGCCTTATAAATCTTGAAGAAAAGCTTGCTGTTGATATAAGAGAATACTTATAAATTATCTTAAAGAAGCAAGCGTAAAGACTGATAACCCCCTTGACGCAGATTTGAAACTGCGATAAGGGGGTTAAAATGTTAATAGTTTTTTTATTTGATTTTTGCCGTCAGCTCTCTGTCGTAGTCAACCACGATTTTTGCTCCTGGAGCTATATCCTCGGCAATTATCAGTTTTGCAATGAGTGTTTCGACATTAGCACCGATAAAACGCTTAAGCGGTCTTGCACCGTAAATGGGGTCGTAGCCCTTTTCTATAACGTAAGACTTTGCGTTTTCCGTAAGCTCGAGCGAAAGCTGTTTTTCGTTAAGTCTTTCGGAGAGCGAAGCGAGCGAAAGCTCGACTATTGCGCTTATGTTTTCGCGTGTCAGGGGCTTAAAGTATATAATTTCGTCAAGTCTGTTTAAAAATTCAGGTCTGAATGAACGGCGGAGAAGCTCACCGACGGCATTTTGCGCGGCATTGCTTATTTCCCCGTTTTCTATACCGTCGAGAATTATATCTGAGCCGAGGTTGCTCGTCATAATGATTATGGTGTTCTTAAAATCCACCACTCTTCCGTGACTGTCCGTAATTCTTCCGTCGTCAAGCACCTGTAAAAGCACGTTGAAAACGTCGGGGTGAGCCTTTTCGATTTCGTCAAAGAGTACGACGGAATAAGGTTTTCTTCTTACCGCCTCTGTTAGTTGTCCGCCCTCGTCGTATCCAACGTAGCCGGGAGGCGCTCCTATAAGACGCGACGTTGAGTATTTTTCCATATACTCGGACATATCAATTCTGACGATATTCTTGTCGTCGTCAAAGAGCGATGCGGCAAGAGCCTTTGCAAGTTCTGTTTTACCGACGCCGGTCGGGCCCAAGAACATAAACGAGCCTATGGGGCGGCGAGGGTCCCTGATGCCTGCGCGAGAGCGAAGAATTGCATTGCAAACCTTGGTGACACCTTCGTCTTGACCTATAACGCGGCGATGTAAAATTTCGTCCATTGAAAGAAGCTTATGGCGCTCGCTTTCTATAAGCTTTGCAACTGGAATGCCCGTCCATCTGGCGACGATTTTCGCAATTTCCTCTTCATTTATCGAGTTGCGAAGAAGGCTTGTTCGCTTGATTTCCTCGCTTTCCTTTTCGGCTTCAAGCAGCTTTCCCTTAAGCTCTGGAAGCTTGCCGTATTTGAGCTCTGCCGCACGGGAAAGATTATATTCACTTTCGGCTTTCTCTATTTCCTCGCCTATCTTTTCTATCTCCTCGCGAAGCTTTTGAACCTTGCCGATTTTATTCTTTTCATTTTCCCACCTTGCTTTCATTTCATTAAATTTGGAGCGAAGCTCGGAAATTTCTACACGGAGCTTTTCCAGTCTTTCCCGCGAGAGCTTATCCTTTTCCTTTTTAAGCGCCGCTTCCTCGATTTCAAGCTGCATAATTTTTCTTGAAATTCCGTCCATCTCGGTGGGCATTGAATTCATTTCCGTTTTTATAAGAGCCGCCGCCTCGTCAACAAGGTCTATCGCCTTGTCGGGCAAGAATCTGTCGGAGATGTATCTGTTTGAGAGAACTGCGGCGGAAATAAGCGCCGAGTCGTGAATTTTAACTCCGTGGAAAACTTCGTAGCGCTCTTTAAGTCCGCGAAGAATAGTTATAGTGTCCTCAACCGTTGGCTCGGGAACGGTAACGGGTTGGAATCTTCTTTCAAGCGCCTGGTCCTTTTCAATATACAGTCTATATTCGTTAAGGGTTGTCGCACCGATACAATGAAGCTCTCCGCGTGCAAGCATAGGCTTTAAAATATTACCTGCATCCATAGCGCCTTCGGCCTTTCCTGCACCGACAATCGTGTGAAGCTCGTCAATAAAGAGTATGATTTTACCTTCTGCTTCCTTGATTTCTCCGAGAACAGCCTTAAGCCTTTCCTCGAACTCGCCGCGGTATTTTGCACCCGCAATAAGAGCACCCATATCAAGAGAGAAAATACTTCTGTCCTTGAGTCCGTCGGGTACGTCACCCTTGACGATTCTTTGTGCAAGCCCTTCGGCTATCGCGGTTTTTCCGACACCCGGCTCACCGATAAGGCAAGGGTTATTCTTTGATTTTCTTGATAGTATTCTTATAACGTTTCGTATCTCTTCGTCTCGGCCTATAACAGGGTCTAGCTTATGCTCTCTTGCGAGCGCAACAAGGTCCTGACCGTATTTTTCGAGTGCGTTATATGAATTTTCGGGATTTTGGTTAGTCACTTTTTTATTACCTCGTATTTTCTTCAAAGCGTCGAGAAACGCGCGCTTTTCAAATCCGTTTGCCGCAAGAGCATCCTTGATTTTTTGGTCGTCGGATGCGAAGTGCGCAAGCATTATATGCTCGGTTGACGTAAATTCGTCACCCATTTTGTCTTTTTCCTCTTCGGCTTTTTCAAGGAGTGCGACGGCTTCTCTTGAAAAATAAATCTGACCGCCGCCGCTTATTCTCGGTAAAGCTTCGACAAGGCCTTTTAGCTCAGTTAGGATTTTTTCACAGTCAGCTCCCGCCGCATTTGCAAGCTCCGGGATTAAGCCCTCCTTATCCGAGAAAAGCGCGGTGATTATATGAAGAGTATCAACCGTAGGATTTTTGAATTCCCACGCCAAAGTCTCGGCTTCTCTTATTGCTTCGGCGCTCTTTTGAGTAAACTTTTCAATATTCATACCTGCCTCCTTTAAATTTGCAAACTAAAGCTTTGTCTGCTTATAGTTTACTAGGATTTTGTGAATAAATTAAGTATAAAATGAGTATAAATTGTAAATATTAGCACTTGGCGAGAAAGAGTGCTAAAAAACGATGTCTTGACTTCTTTGAGTTATTATGCTAAAATGTTTATTGATTTATGTAATTTACAGTAAAAGGAGTGCTTACTATGGCATTTGACGTAAAAAAACGCAAGCGCGAGCTTATAGAAGAGAATGTGAAAAAAGTTCCTATGGCATCCCGCGGCGAGCTTATCGCAAAAATTTGCATATTATCTATGTTCATAGCAAGAAGTATTCTTATTTTGGTTGAAGTTATTTATTCGGCATCAACCGAAACGAAAATATCAATATGGTCTTACGTTTTGTTAATTCCCTTTCTTTTTATTACTTTTATGGTATACGACGGCAATAAAAGTCTTGTTTATATACCTATGATTTCGGCACCTGCAAGGCTTATTTATCATTTTACAGCGGTTTTGCCAACCGTAGCTACCGAAAGCGTGAGCGCGCTTACCGTCATTACACTGCTGTCGCTTGCCATTCAGTTTTTCGCCTCAATAGTTATGAGCGCAAGCACAAAGTGCGATGTTTATTTCACTGCAATGCAAAAGGTAAATCTCAAAATTCGCTCCGAAATGATAGGCGGTAAAAAATAACTACTTGACAAGAACATGAAAATTTAGTATTATATAAAGCAGAAATTGAGAATTACTCTCGATTTCTGCTGTTCTTTTTTGGAGAAAATAAAAATGACTTATAACACGGAAACTCGAGTGAAAATAATTGAGCTTTTAAGAACTAATAAGGAAAGCTTCAGTGCGGAAGAAATATTCTCTGCCCTTTCAGGCGGCGGAGCGAGCAAAAGCACGGTTTTTCGTCAGCTCGCAAAGCTCACACAAGACTTTGAAATTAAGAGAATTACGAGTGAAAATAGCCGTTCCGTAAGGTATCAGTACGTGGATCGCGAGAATTGCGGCGCGCATTTGCATCTCAAATGCTCCTCTTGCGGAAAGCTTTTGCATTTGGATAATGATGTTACGGAGTTTTTTGAAAAGAGCATAAAAAGCACTAAGAAATTCTCTATTGATACAGGCGCGTTTATTCCCGGTGTATGCGAGGCTTGCGTATTAAAGGAGGGCTTGATATGACCGCTCTTTTACACGCTCACGGCTCTGTTTCGGATATGAGCAGCGGAGAAATTTTTTCGGCAATCTTAAAAGAGGTCGTCTGGCACGGCATTCTGGATTCTCTTAAAATCGTAGCTTTTTTGTTTTTTGCCTATCTTTTTATGGAATTTATCGAACACAAGGCATCGGCAAAGCTTGAGGGCTTCGTTAAGAAGGCAGGCACGCTCGGCCCTTTGGCAGGCGGCGCGCTCGGTGTTGTACCCCAGTGCGGCTTTTCTACAGTTGCGTCGAATTTTTATGCGGCTCACGTAATAACTTTAGGAAGTCTTATTGCGGTTTTTCTTTCAACATCTGACGAGATGCTTCCTATAATGATATCGGGGAGTGTTTCGTGGAAATTCGTTCTTGCCATTCTCGGATATAAGCTTGCGGTTGCCGTTTTCGTAGGATTTTTAGTTGATTTTCTCTTTAAGCTTTTATGCAAAGGCTGCGAGCAAAATATTGATATTGACGAGATATGCGAAAATGATAACTGTCATTGTGAGCGCGGTGTTTTTTATTCGGCGCTCCATCACACCTTGACGGTTGGCGGCTTCGTTTTTCTTATAACTCTGGCTTTAAATTTAATTATTTTCTTCGTCGGTGAGAAAAATCTTGCGGCGGTTATGTACGATAAATTCTTCATAGGACATCTTATTGCCACCGTTTTCGGCCTTATCCCAAACTGCGCAATATCGGTTGCCCTGACAGAGCTTTGCATTGAAGGGTATATTACTGTGGGAACTATGCTCTCAGGACTTTTTGCAGGCACGGGTGTCGGACTTCTCGTTCTTCTTAAGGTTAATAAGCGACGCAAGGAAAATCTTATTATCGTAGGAATTCTCCTTGTTGCAGGACTCCTTTTCGGTATGCTTGCCGATATTATAGATTTTTCTTCTCTACTTAGGCAAAGTTAATATTGTTCAAAGAAAAACAAAAATAACAATAGAAAATATCAAAATCAAATGGTAAAATTGTTTTAGGAAATAATTTTGGAAGCTTTGGCTTATGAAAAAACTCTTGCAATTGCAGGTTGCGGAGGACATGGCGTAGGTGCGCAAGCCACGCTATGAAAAGCGACGTTATACTCTTGCGAGCATTTACGATATAAGAGAGGAGCGAAAAGAGGCGTCAGAGGCTCTCGGCATACGCAATTATTCCTCGCTGAAGGTGATGATTTGCGACGAAAGCGTAGATATAGTGATTTGCGAAACTTCCTAATGACTCACATAAAGAAATAAGTATAAAGGCGCTCAATTCGGGTAAAACGCAGTATGCAAAAACACGAGCTTCTCAAAACGGAATTTTAAAGTGAAAAACAGAAAAACGAAAACTAAAGTTTTCAAAAACCGATATTTTTCCAAAAAATATCGGTTTTTCTTTGTCAATGGCGCGAAAATTTGCGACGAAAAGAATTGACTTCAATTATGTCTTTTTAGTCTTGAAAAAATGTAAAAAACGTGGTATGATTTAAATAAGTGAAGTTAATACTTTAAACATCGAAGGGATGATTTATGGAAAAGTGGATGAAAAGAGCCGTTGAGCTTATATCGGGACTGGCATTAACCTCAAAGCCTAATCCTGCCGTCGTAGCGTATACGGCTCAAAAGACCGATATATCAAAAAGCGAAAAGCGGTTTTTCAAAAGAGAGAAGCCGGAGAAGATTGGTGTTTCCTCTATTCGTTTATATAGAATGTTAGCGGAACTCGAGGCAGAACCTCGCGCAAATATACACAGTGTTGTCGTTCTTAAGGACGGTGTTGTTATATGTGAAGCCTCAAGACCCGGTTACAGCGTAAACGTGGCGCAGCTTTCGCACTCTATGACGAAAAGCATTATAGGTATGGCAATAGGCTTTCTTTTTGACGAGGAAAAGCTTAGCTTAGACGAAAGGCTCGTTGATATTTTTCCAGAATACAGCTATCTTGATCCTGCATTCCCTCAAATAACCGTCAAGCATCTTCTAACTATGCAAACTGGTGTTAAAATCTCTGAGGCAGGCTCTGTAACGGAAAGCGCTTGGTCCGAGGCTTTTTTCGCGTCGAAGCTATCGTTTGCTCCGGGCACGGAATTTAAATATAACAGTATGAATTCGTACATACTTGCGAAAATTGTAGAAAAACGTTCGGGACTTAAAATTATGGAATTTTTAAAGCCGCGTCTTTTTGCGCCTCTTGAGATAGACAACGTTTTCTGGGAGCTTGGTCCTGAGGGAGTTGAAAAGGGTGGATGGGGCATATATCTTTCTCCCGAGAGCTGGGCGAAGCTCGGCTTTCTTATGCTTTCGCGCGGTGAATTTTTCTGTAAACGCATTCTCTCGGAAGCTTGGGTTAAGGAAAGCACGCTTCCGCACGCAGAAACGAGCGAAACACTTGGCAATTTTAATTATGGTTATCAGCTGTGGCGAGCAAGAGATGGCGAAGATTTCCTTTTCAACGGTATGCTTGGGCAAAACACCTGGATTTCTCCTAAAAACAACGTCGTAGTAGTTTTAACTGCGGGAAACAACGAGCTTTTTCAGTCCAGTCCCGCCTTGGAAATTGTGCGCAAGTATCTTGCTTCCGTATCGCTTTCCCGACCTTATGAAAGAGGAGGCGCGGCATTGCTTTCCGAGAAGGAAGCGAGATTTTTTGAAACACGGTGCGCGGTAAAGCCGCTTACAAAAAGCCGCGGTCTTAAATATTTCCTCGGCTTTGCGGACCCTATGCCATACGACGATAGATTTTATTCTCTCTTCGGCACTTATATCTTCCCCCAAAATAATCAGGGCATTCTCCCTGCATTCGTGCGTGTAATGCAGAATAATTACACGGGTGGAATAGAGTCAATTTCCATTGAAAAAAGTGACACGGGTATAGTTGTAACCTCTAAAGAGGGAGGCGTGTCGTATAAATTTCGTGCAGGGGTTTACGGATATGAAGAAAGCGTTTTGGATTTCTGCGGTGAGAAATATATGATTTCAGCGCTTGCTACGGCAGAAATTGATAAAGACGGGCGCCAAAGCTTTAAAATCGAGTGCATATTCCCCGAGCTTCCGAATACGAGAGTTCTGGTTATGACACCGAGCAGAGACTCAAAGCTAATTCTTAAAATGCAAGAAACTCCAAATCAAAGGCTGGCAATGCCTTTTCTTGAGGCTATGACGAGCGGAAACAAAAAAATAGCCTTGGCTTTGGACTTTATCGAAAAAAGACTTGGCGAGGATTTTCTTGCGGATAAAATATCCGAACTTTTCGAACCTACCTTAATTGCGGTTGATAAGTCAAGCCCACGATTTGACGAAATCTTCCGTGAGGAGTGCCTTGTTACCGAGGAAAGACTCCGCCCGGGGAAAATGCTCGCAGAGCTCGTATCGCATTTTATCGGTGATGAGGACGAGGAACCTTCAAAGTTTTCCTTGGTTGCAGGTCTTTTCGGGTTTATGAGGGGTAAAAGCTTTCTTCCCGATGACGATGAATGACGAGCAAGAAACAAGATAAAAAGAGATTTCTATTTCCAAGTACAAAATAACAAAATAAAAAAGAGCGCGCTTATCGTTTTTGATAAGCGCGCTCAAAAAATATATACTTAGATTTTTATAAAGTTGAAGTTATGGTAATTTCGCTTTTATGCTCTTTTTATCGCTGTTTTTGCCATTTCGACCAGTTTTGCGCTCCTTCAAGTCGAAGAACGACGCTTTTGCGCTAAATCAAAATATCCGTGAAAAGAACAGCTCACCGTGCAGCGAGCTGTTCTTTTCGGGCAAAGCCAAAAGAGGTGCGGAGTTTTTTTGCTCTGCGCCTTATGCTATGTAGCAATTCTATTAGTCGAGCTTGAGGGTATTGAGCATATCGCGAAGAGCCATCGCTTCTTCTTTTGTTATAGTGATACCCTTGCCCATTTTTTCGTGGTCAGGCGACCAGGTGCGAATATCGTAAACAGGCTCTCTGTCGTTCCAGCTGATAAGCTTGAGCTCCTTGTTCCAACCGTTTTTACCTTCGCTTACGATACCGATAGATTCAACTATCTCATACTTAATCTCGGGCATTTCTTTTCTCCTTTATAATATAAATATTTAAGGTATTTTAACATATTTTAACATAATATTTATAGTTTGTCAATGAATCTTGCAAAAATATTTTAATTTCTCGTCAAAATGTGCGTTTTTGCGTAAATCGCAGTTTGAATTTTGCAATTTTTGCCGAAAAATAAACATTTTCGCTGATAAATCGGAATATAAAACTGTTGACACAACTCTTAAATTGCGATATAATTAACTTGAATAAAATTTTAGGAGCGATTTATGAAATACTACCTTGCAATAGACATCGGCGCATCAAGCGGCAGACATATCGTCGGATATCTTGAAAACGGTGAAATCAAGACCGAAGAGGTTTACCGTTTCCCGAACGGAATGGATAACGTTTCAGGAAGCCTTGTTTGGAATATCGAAAGACTTTTCTCGGAAATTAAGCGCGGAATAAAGCTTGCGCACGAAAAATTCGGCAAAATCGAAAGCCTTTCTATCGACACCTGGGGCGTTGACTACGTGCTTCTTTCAGGTGATGAAGAAATACTCCCAGTCTACGCGTATCGCGATGCGAGAATGGACGCGGTGATAGACGAGGTGCATAAAATTGTTCCCTATGAAACACTTTACGAGAGATGCGGAATAAGCTTTGAAAAATTTAATACGGTTTATCAGCTTTATGCCGATAAAGTCGCAGGAAGACTTGACAGAGCAACGGACTTTCTTATGCTTCCCGAATACTTTATGTATAAACTGACGGGAGTTAAGAAAAAAGAGTTTGCCGATGCAACCACAACGGGCCTTGTAAGCGCAAAAACCCGCGAGTTCGATGTTGAGATATGGGCTGCCCTCGGTTACCCTGAGAGCCTTATGAAGCCTTTATCTATGCCGGGCGAGGCCCTTGGATACCTTAAAGACGAAATTGCCGCAGAGGTAGGCGGAAATCCCTTGGTTGTTTTCTGCCCCACGCACGACACGGCAAGTGCCGTTGAGGCGATAGATATGAAAGAAAACGCGCCTTATATTTCCTCTGGCACCTGGTCGCTTCTCGGTGTTAAGACGGATAGTGTTATAAGTGATGAGGGAAGCAGACTTGCAGGTTATTCCAACGAGGGCGGTGTCGGTTATTACCGTTATCAAAAAAACATAACGGGGCTTTGGATAGTTCAGTGTTTAAGAAAAGAACTTTGTCCTGATAAGGATTTCGGAGAGATAGCACTTGCCGCGCAAAGCTCCGATTATGAAGAATATTTTGACCCTAACGACGACGTATTTTCCGCCCCAGAAAGTATGAAGGCGGCAATAGACGTATATCTTGCGGCAAGAGAAAAGGCGCTTCCGAAAACCGAAGCGGATTATTTCAATTCGGCTTACGTGAGTCTTGCCCACGGGTATAAAACCGCAATCGAGGACCTTGAGAGAAACACGGGCAAGACTTATGCGTACATCTACATAGTAGGCGGCGGTGCAAAAAACGTTTATCTTAACGAGCTTACTGAAAAAATTACAGGAAAGCGCGTGGTTGCCTTGCCGATAGAAGCAACCTCTATAGGAAACTTGAAAACTCAAATGAACCGCAGAGGATAATAAAACGATAGCTTACGAATATGCAAAATTTGGAATAGATACCGAAAAAGCAATAGAAAAGCTATTGAGAAAAGAAATACGCGCTGTTACTGCGCTTTACCGTTTGGGATAAAAACGTAAACAATGGGGATACAAGAGGCTATTTCCGTGACGAAATAGACATCAAAAGCTTTAAAATAATAAATTTTTTGTTAAATTCAAAAAAACTCTTGCTTTTTTAAAAAATATGTGTTAGAATATAGCCTAGCTAAAATGCGCGAGGCAGAGTTTTGCGCTTCTAATATTGTGGAGGAAAAATAAATGGTTGTTGAGTATATACTTCTCTCGGTACTTCTTGTTTGCGCGATTTTTATCGTTGCGGCGGTTACACTTCAGAAGTCAAGCGACGAAGGACTTTCGGGAACTATCGCTGGCGGCTCAGAAACTTATTACGGTAAAGATAAGTCGGTTCAAACCGGCAGAACGCTTCGTAAGTGGACTATAATCATAGGTGTTATTTTTGCTCTTGTGGTTGTTGCGGTTTACGTTATTCAACCTGATTTTGTTCAGAGCAATGATAACCTTGATTCTTGGCAGCAAGTTTCAGAGTTTTCTTCAATATTCCCTAAGGAATAAACGGCTGTTGCGAGGCAACAGCCGCCTCTTTTTTTGTATGCTTTAGGTATTTAATTTTCTCGCTTTGCAGAAATTAAGAAAAAATGAAATCAGGAATATATGAAAAAGAATGATTCAAGAAAGTCGTTAGGTAAATTTTCCGAGCGCAATACGCATAAAAGAAAACATAAAGAACGTCAGAAGCGCGAGCTTTTGAAAATGCTTGACGGGCTTGTCACAGTCAGTCACGGCGCTAAAATCAAATTGAGCGTTGACGGAGGCAGAGCCGCGCGCACGTCGTTGAAATCGCGCCGCGACGAAGTGTTGGGCGAGGGTATTTTCTCTTCGTCTAAAAGTGGCTTCGGCTTTGTTGCGGTTGAGGGCGAGGAGCGCGATATTTTCATTCCGGAGGGGAAAACTCACGGCGCTATTGACGGTGACCGCGTGTTGATAATATATCATAAATACACGGCCTTCACGGGCGAAGAGAAAACCGAAGGACGCGTTGCAGATATAATTTCCTACGGCAGAAAAACGCTTATCGGAACGGTTGAGGCGGAAAGAATCTTTGGGCACAGAAAGGGCGGCAAACGCTTCATTCTTGTTCCCGACGATACGAAAATCTCAATACATCCCGAGCTTACGTCACTCGAGGGAATAAAGCCCGGTGATAAAATTAAGGCGAAGCTTCTCAGAAAAAATCCTTACAAGCTTGAATGCGAGCCGTTAGTCAATTTCGGCAAGACCGAAAGCCGTGAGGCGAATTACAGTGCAATTCTTGCGGACTGCGGAATAGACGTCGATTTCACGAAAGAGGAAGAAGCTGAGGCAGCCTTCTTTGCATCTCGCCCTGTGGAGCCCCGTGAAAGACTTGATTTAAGAGGCGAGATTATATTCACAATAGACGGCGAGGGCGCAAAGGACCTTGACGACGCAATTTCGCTAAAAAGGCTTCGCGGCGGCTCTTACGAGCTTGGAGTTCATATTGCCGACGTCTCTCGCTATGTTGCGGAAAGAAGCCACCTTGACAGAGCCGTAATGGCGCGCGGAACGAGTGTTTATTTTACTGATAAGGTCGTTCCTATGCTCCCGAAAAGCCTTTCAAACGGCGCCTGCTCATTAAACGCAGGAGAGGACAAATATACTCTTTCGGCGATTATAAAGCTTTCAAGAAGCGGCGAAATACTCGATGCAGAGGTAGTTCCTACGGTTATAAAAAGCTCACTTCGTGGAGTTTATTCCGAGGTTAATGCGATATTTGAGGGACGCGCCGACGAAAAAATACTTGAAAAATATAAGTCAGTAATACCCACACTCGAAAAAATGCGCGGGCTTTATCTTATATTAAAGGATAAAAACGAAAACCGAGGAGCCTTGGAGCTTGATTCGCCCGAAGCGGAAATTTTGCTTGACGACAGTGGCGCACCTTACGATATTATAAGGCGCGAGCGCGGAGATGCAGAAAAGCTTATTGAAGCATTTATGCTTACCGCAAACGAGGCGGTGGCAACGAAGCTCTGCGACGCGAAAATCCCTTGCGTATACAGAATTCACGAGCCGCCTGCTCCCGATAAGCTTTCGGAATTTTTGAATTACGCGCATAATATGGGCTTTGATACCTCGTATATATCGAGGGATAAATGCGAGCCGCGCGATTTTGCAAATCTGCTTGACGCAGCTTCTGAAAAAGGGCTTTCACTGCCCCTTTCGTACTCAATGCTGAGATCTATGTCAAAGGCAAAGTATTCCGCGGAAAGAATGGACCACTTCGGTTTGGGCTTGAAAAAATACTGCCATTTCACCTCGCCCATAAGGAGACTTTCAGACCTTGCGACTCACAGAATAATTCACAAGGTGTTAATAGAGGGCAAGCGTCCCGAGCTTTACGCATCTTATGCGAAAAGAGCCGCTGCCGCTGCAAGCGAAGCAGAGCTTCGCGCGCTTTCTGCGGAAAGGCGAATTGAAAATCTTTATAAGGTTATTTATATGCAGAGCCGTATCGGTGAAGAATTTTCTGCAACGGTAAGCTCTGTGACTTCCTTCGGGCTTTTCTGTATGCCCGAAAATACCTGTGAAGGACTTGTGCCTCTGAGCGAGCTTGGCGCAAGCTTTATATTTGACGAAAAAAATCTCGCAATTCGCTCTCGCGATACGGTTTACAGACTTGGCGATAATGTCAGAGTCCGCCTTGAAGAAGCGGATATTATTCGAGGAAAGCTCAGATATTCAATTATTTAAAAAAGGAGAAAAAATGAAAAAGACTGTAACGGCGATAACTTTTTTTGATATTGTCTTTCTTTTTGTGCTTTCCGTTTCGGGAAGTATTGACGGCATTATCGGTGACATAATTTACTATTTTGCCTTTATAGTACCAGTTTTTCTCGCCTTTCTTTATTTAAAGAGTAATAAAGACGAGGAGTCGAAGCCTGTTTTACTTAAGGTCTTGCCAAATAAAAAAAGCATTGGCTATTCGCTTCCTCTTGTCGCGCCCTTTATAGCCATTGTATTTATAATTTCTTTTTTAACCTCTCTTTTATTAACGAAGCTCGGCTTTTCCGAGACCACCGACGTTTCGGGGAATCTTTTTTCAGTTATCATAAGACACGCGGTCCTTCCCGCTTTTTTGGAAGAGGCGCTTTTTAGATTCGTTCCGCTTGTGCTCCTCATTCCATATTCCAAGAAAAATGCTCTTGCCGTAACTTCCATTATGTTTGCGGCGGTTCATTGCAGCCTTTTCCAGATTCCGTATGCGCTTGCAGCAAGCTTTATGCTCTCGCTTTTGGCGCTTGCTACGGAAAGTGTTTTTCCGTGTATCCTTATTCATTTTTTAAATAACGTCGTATCTATTCTTTTTATGAGATATTCGGGCGCGCCTCTCTTTAATACGATTTTCTTTTCGGCTCTTGGCGCGCTTACCGTAATATCTGTTGCCGTTATTTTTTTGAAGCGCGAAAAATATAAGGAAGTATTTACCGATCTAAAAGAAGATAAATGTAATGTAGAGTTTACATTTGCCACAATAATGTTCGTTGCTATGGCGCTTGTTATAGGAGTTGTAAATTTATGGATGAGCTTATAAAAACTGATGAAGAATTTATTAGAAGGGCGATTTCCCTGGCGAAAATTGCCGAGGAAGAAGACGAGGTGCCTGTAGGCGCGCTTGTCGTGCTTAACGGAAAAATAATCGCCGAGGCTCATAATACGCGAGAGACAGACAAGTGCGCGACGCATCACGCGGAGCTTCTGGCAATTGAAAGAGCTTGCGCTGCTATGGGCGGATGGCGCTTACCCGGTGCTACGCTTTACGTTACTATGGAGCCCTGCTGTATGTGCGCGGGCGCTATAATCAATGCAAGAATACCCAGAGTCGTTTTTGGAACTCCCGATTTGCGCTTCGGCGCATTTGGCTCGCTTCTGAATTTAGCAGAGCTTCCTTTAAATCATAAGCCTGAGCTTGTGCGCGGAGTTCTTGGCGAGGAGTGCCGCGAAATGCTCTCAGAATATTTCCGCAAAAAGAGAAAAAAGCGCGCGCCGATTTGTTGTGATTGACAATTTTTATTTTATATGATAAAATAGTACAAAATTCGACAAAGCGAGAAGCTATGAAAAAAGAATATATTGAATGTGGAAAAATAATTGCGCCTCATGGCATTCGAGGACTTGTTAAGCTTGAGTCGTGGTGCGACAGCTTAAAGGTGCTTGCAACGAGAAAGCGAGTTTATATTCTAAAAGGGGGAGAATATCTTGAATTCCCCGTTATAAGCGCATCTGCGGCAGCGAATAGCGTTATTATGAATATAGGCATTGATTCCCGCGAGAGCGCGCAGGCATTGAAGGGTACGGTGCTTTATCTTCGCCGCGAGGATATCCCTGTGCCGAAGGGTGCGGTTCTTATTTCCGATATGATAGATTTGCCCGTTATAGACGTTGACACGGGTAAGGTGTATGGAACTCTCGTGGAGGTGACAGACGTGCCTCAGGGCAAGCTTTACGGTATAAAAACCGGCACGGGTATGACTTATCTTCCCGAGCGCCCCGAGTTTGTTAAAAAAATCGACATTGACGAGGGCATTTTCGTGAAGCCGATTCCGGGATTTTTTGATTAGGAGAAGTTATGAAATTTGATATAATGACTCTCTTTCCCGATATGGTAAAGACCGTTCTCAGCGAAAGTATTATAGGCAGGGCGGAAAAGGGTGGCATAATTTCAGTTGAATGCCATAATATCAGAGATTTCTCAAAGGATAAGCACAGAAAAACAGACGACACACCCTTTGGCGGCGGCGTCGGAATGCTTATGACTTGTCAGCCGATTTACGATTGTTATACCTCGCTTCTTGAGAGCATACCTACGGGCGCGAGCCGTCGCGTTATATATATGTCCCCGAGGGGTAAAATTTTTACTCACGAAACGGCGAAAAGACTTTCTGAATACGATAGCCTCATTTTTCTTTGCGGACATTACGAGGGTGTTGACCAAAGAATTATAGACGAAATTGTCGACGAGGAAATTTCCATAGGTGACTACGTAGTCACGGGCGGTGAAATCCCCGCTTGCATAGTTGTAGACGCGGTTTCGCGTTTAGTTCCCGGTGTGCTTGCTTCCAGCGAATGCTATGAGGGCGAATCGCACGCGTCGGGTATTCTTGAATATAGTCAGTACACAAAGCCGAGAGAATTTCGCGGAAGAACTGTTCCCGAGGTTCTGCTTTCGGGCGATCATAAAAAAATTGAGAGATGGCGGCTTGAGGATTCCGTGAGAGTTACTAAAGAGCGCCGTCCCGAGCTTCTTCTGTTACACCCCGAATATGAAGAGGCTTTAGCATCGAAAACGAAAAAAAGAGTTAAGAAATAATCCGAAAGGACTTTGTATGAGGGAAAAGACGTCAGAGAATAAACAAAAATACTCATTATTCGATTCGTTTTCCATAAGAAGCGCGGGAACTTCGATACGAGCCTTTAAAGCTATAGTTTCGAAGACTTTTGGCGCGCTTTCCGAAAAGTTCGTTTTCACCTCTACCCGTTCTTACGGAGCTATGGGGCTTGCATACGGGCTTTTGTCATTGTTTCTCTATTTCGGAAAAAATTATTTTCTCGAAATTCCGGAGTCTAATCTCGCTTCCTTGATAATAGGAATCGTTTTCGTTGTAATAGCAGCTCCGCTTATCTTTTTCGATAAGCCGATATGCGAATTTTTATCAGATTTCTTCCTGACGGATTTTGTGCTCTTTGAATTTTTCTCCGTTAAACGTATGGATAAGGCAGACGCAGTTCCGGGATTTTCTGTTTTACCCTCGGTTATCATAGGATTTATACCTGCATTGATAGGGCTTTTTGTTGAGCCTGTCTACGTGCTTTGCTCGGTATTGCTTTTGATTTTTGTTTCCGTTGCCATAGTAACCCCAGAATTTCCTATAATATTTGCACTTCTTATATCTCCCTATCTTTCACCGATAAGGGATGCAGGCGCAATACTTGCGAGCCTTTCGCTCCTTTCTTTCATTTCCTTTGCCTTTAAGGTAGCAATAGGCAAGCGCTCGTATCACATTGAAATTTACGATGCACTCTTCTTTATTCTTGCGGCACTTTTCCTGGTTAGCGGAATTTTGAACAATGACGTTAGCGGCTCGCTCGTTATGGTTGTCTTGACACTTGCTTACGCACCCGTGTCAAATATTATAGTAAACAGACGTCTTGCCGACTGTGCCGTAAACGCGATTATAGTATCCTCTGTTCCCATATCTGTTTATTCGCTCGTTAAATATATAATATCATTTTCTGACGACGGCAGATTTGCCATAAAGGCGGTTTTTGAAAATACCGACTCGTACTTCGCATTTTTAATCCTCACGCTCGCTTTTTCATTCTGCTTTGCAAAGGAAAAGAAAAACCAGCTTAAAAAAGCGGCATATTATGCCATTGCCGCCTTGCATCTTGCTAACATTGTTATTGCGTGGCACGTAGGACTTTGGCTTGCAACCTTTATTTCGGTTTTTGCGTATCTTATAATAAGAACTAAAAGGCAGAGAAAGGAACTTCTCTTGCTTCTTATAGTCTTTCCTTATTTTCTCTTCCTTCTTCCAGAAGAGTTTTTTGCGAAGCTCTCTGAAATTTTCAGTTTTAGCCCTGCCATAAAAGAGCTTATCGCAAGCTATAAAACAGCGCTTGAGCTTTTCTCTGACAATATATTTTTCGGAATAGGTCTCAGCGCGCAAGCTCCTACGGCAAATATGGCGCTTTCAATTGCTATGGATTTCGGTGTGATAGTTTTGTCAATATTCGTCGTAATTTTAGTTTTGCGCCTTGTTCAGCTTTCTGAATACGGCATTTATATGAGAGGCTCGCTTCTTTCTCTTATAAGCAAAGCGGGTGCTCTTGCAATCTTCGGGCTTTTCTCACTTGGCACGACGGCAGACATATTTTCCGACACGACGATTTATTTTCTCTTTGTATCCATTTTCGGCATACTGTCCGCATCTCTCAGAATATCCAAAACCGAGCATATGGACCGTCTTAGCTATTACGGCGACTTAAGAAGCGCGGATTCTTCGGATATAAACGTTAGAATTTCGTAGAAAAAATCTTATTTTTGTTTATATTTTGCGCTTTTATTGATTTTTTTCGCAAAAAGTATTGATTTTTAATTAACAATTTGATATACTTTAAACGTTAGTAAATGATTTGTCGCGTATTGCGGCTTGGAGGTAATCGATGGTTTCCACAAGTGTAACTATTCAGAACAGCGTAGGGCTTCACGCAAGACCTGCAACTTTCTTTGTTCAGAAGGCTAATTCTTATAAGTGCTCTATCTGGGTTGAGAAGGAGGATTGCAGAGTAAACGCAAAAAGCTTGCTCGGCATACTTTCGCTTGGAATAGCTAAAGATATGACCGTTACTCTTATTGCAGATGGTGTAGACGAGGCTCTTGCGGTAGAAGGACTTGTTAATCTTATTAAGAATGAGATTTCCGAGTATTGATTACCCGAATATAATCTGCTTTGTATGGGCTGTTGCGCATTTGCGCGATAGCCCTATTTTAAATAAACGAAAGGAGAGCGAATGACAAGGATAGAAAAGCTACGCGATAAGGCAAACAGCTTGCCAATGAAGCCGGGTGTTTATATTATGAAAAATGCTGATGGCGGTATTATTTATGTTGGCAAATCTAAAAAGCTAAAAAACCGCGTTTCAAGCTATTTTTCGGGCGCGCATAACTATAAAACCGAAAAAATGGTTAGTCTTGTTTCGGATTTCGATTATATAGTTTGTAAAACTGAAATCGAAGCTTTGACACTTGAAAACGTGCTTATTAAAAAGCACTCTCCAAAATATAATATCAAATTAAAGGATGCTAAAAGCTATCCTTATATAAAGGTAAGTGCAGGAGAATTTCCGCGACTTTTCGTAACTCGCGAAAGAAAAAGCGACAAGGGAAAGTACTTTGGCCCTTATCAGAGTGCTGCGGCAGCACACTCGGCACTGGACGTAGTTATGAAAATTTTCTCTCTTGCCTCTTGCCGTCGCTCATTCCCTGAGGATATAGGCAAGGAGCGCCCATGTATTTATAAGGATATGGGGAGATGCGTCGCTCCTTGTGCGGGAAAAGTTTCAGGTGTAGAATATCGCGCTTTGGTGCGTTGTGCCGAGTGGGTGCTTGACGGAAACGTTAAAGGCACGCGGGAAAAGCTTTTACTTGAAATGGAAGAAGCATCGGAGAATATGGAATTTGAGCGCGCGGCGGCTATCAGGGACAGCGTTTTTGCTCTTGAGAAGCTTTCCGAAAAGCAAAAGGTAGTTGCAGACGAAAAGGTAAACCGCGACGTTTTTGCAATGTATACGTCAGAAACCGAGGGGGTGCTTGCGGTGCTTTCCATTCGCTCGGGCGCACTTGTTAACAAGAATGAGTTTGTTCTTTCCGTATCTGAACTTACAAACGGTGAGGACGCTATATCGGTTATTGCGGATTATTACGACGGTGTCGGTAATATTCCGAAAGAGGTAATGCTTGATTTCGAGCTTTCTTTGGACGACATCGAGCTTCTTTCCGAATATCTTTCGCTTAATACAAAATATAAGGTTAACGTAAAAACCCCCTCGCGCGGCGACGGCCGCGCTCTTTGCGATTTAGCTCTTGCAAACGCAAAAGAGGCAGGGCGACAGTACAGACTTTCTGCAGAGAGAGAAGACAAGGACGTAAAAAGGCTTGCAGAGCTTCTCGCACTCCCTGAAATACCTCGTCGCATAGAGGCTTACGATATATCTAATATCGGTGACGAGAACATTGTCGCATCTATGGTTGTTTACGAGGATAGAAAGCTAAAAAAGAGTGATTACAGACTTTTTAACATTAAGACGACCGCAGGGCGTGACGACTACGGCTCAATGCGCGAGGCGCTTTCTCGAAGGCTCGCACATATAGGTGATGGTGGCGCATCCTTGAGTGTCGCTCCAGACCTTATTCTTCTTGACGGCGGTATCGGTCAAGTGGGGGCCGTGCGAGAAATTCTCGAAGAAAAGGGGCTTGAAATTCCCCTTTTCGGCATGGTCAAAGATGACTATCACAAAACCCGTTCGATAACCGACGGCTCACGTGAAATATCAATAGCGCACGAGCTTAACGTGTACGCTTTTGTTTACAAAATTCAAGAAGAGGCCCATCGTTTTGCGGTTAAGGCATCGAGTGGCGGCAAGATTAAAACTATGACTAGGTCGAGCCTTGAAAAAATCGAGGGAATAGGCTCTAAAAAAGCGAAGCTTCTTTTATCTGAAAGGAAGCTTTCTGATCTTCGCACAATGGCAGAAGAGGAGCTTGCGAAAATAAAAGGCATCAGTAAAAAGGATGCGGAAAGCATTTATAAATATTATCATAAAGGCGAGGATTAAACGGTGCTAAGAATAATTACGGGCATGGCAAAAGGAAAAAAGCTCATAACGCTTGAGGGCGAGGCTACAAGACCGACTTCGGAAAGAATAAAGGAAGCGGTATTTTCGTCAATACAGTTCGACCTTGAGGAAAGGCGCGTTCTCGATTTATTCGCAGGCTCAGGACAGCTTGGACTTGAAGCTCTTTCTCGCGGTGCCTCAAGTGCGTTCTTTACGGACAGCTCTCGTGAGGCTATAGAAATAGTCAAGAAAAATGCCAGGACCTGCGGCTTTGAGGACAGATGCAAATATCTTGTCAGCGACTGGCGCAACTACATAAGAAAAGCATCCGGAAGAGAAAAATTCGACCTTGTTTTTATCGACCCACCGTACGCTATGGAATGCTGTTCTGATGCACTTTCGCGCCTCGAAAAATCAAGTCTTCTTGCAGACGGTGCAATAGTTGTTCTTGAAAGCGGAAGCGAGGAAATTGACATTACGGCATTTTCAAAATTTGAATGCATAAAATCTACGCACTACGGAAAAAAGACCTTCGTTAATATATTCATTTACAGAGAAAACGCTTGATGTTCTGAAAGGAAGAAATATGAGTGTTATTTTACCCGGAAGCTACGACCCGGTAACTCTTGGGCATCTTGAAATAATCAAGCGAGCCGCAAGGACGTACGACGAGGTTTACGCTGTTATTTTTACAAATCCAGATAAGACTTACACGTTTTCACTTGAAGATAGAGTTAAGATGCTGATTCTTGCAACAGATGAGCTTGATAATGTTCTTGTCAGCTATTCAAACGGATTAGTTATAGACTATATGCGCGAGCATGGAATTGAAAAGATAATAAAAGGCTATAGAAACGAGAGCGACCTTGAGTATGAAAAGCGTCAGGCAGAGTGGAATTTAAGCATGGGCGGATTTGAAACGGAGTTCTGGCAGGCAACTGACAGTGCGCGCACAATAAGCTCTACGCTTGCTCGTGAAATGATAAGAAAAGGTGAAGATTTATCCGAGATTTTGCCCGAAAAAGTGATTTCGTTTATAGAAAAACATTGACAAAGCCTAATATTTAATATATAATATTTATTTGTTAGTCAGTAAGAGAACCCCGAAAGGAATTTCAAAATTATGAAAGAAAAAATTGAAGCGCTCAGCGAGAGCTTTAAAAAAGAACTCGCGGCAGCTTGCAATGATGAAGCACTCGAAGCCTTGAGAGTAAGCTTTCTCGGCAAAAAAGGACACGTAGCGGAGCTTATGAAGGGCCTTCGCGACGTTGAAGACAAAAAAACTGCAGGACAGCTTATCAACTCTCTTAAAAATGAGGTTGAAGCGGGCATCAATAAGGCTGTTGAGGAATTTCGTGCAGCGGCTATAAACGCTAAAATAAGAAGCGCTAAAAAATATAACCCCACTCTCGATTTTAAACGTGAGCTTGGTTCTTATCACCCGATAACCCTTGCAACGCGTGAGGTTGAATCGATATTTGAGAGCATGGGCTTCACTATTGAAAATTATGACGAAATAGTTGACGACTATCATTGCTTCGAGGCGCTTAATATACCTAAGCACCACCCTGCGCGCGATATGCAGGATACTTATTACATTGAAAACGGCCAGCTTCTTAAAACTCATACCTCTGCCGCGCAGAATGCGATTATGAAAAAGTACGGAGCGCCTCTTCGCGCTATTTTTCCCGGCAGATGCTTCAGAAACGAATCAACGGATGCTTGCCACGAAAATACCTTCTTCCAGATGGAAGGTATGATGATAGACGAAAATATTTCCATATCCAACCTTACCTACTTTATGAAAACTATGCTTTCAGAGGTTTTCAAGCGCGACGTTAAGGTAAGACTTCGCCCAGGATTTTTCCCCTTCGTAGAGCCCGGCTTCGAGCTTGACATCAACTGTGAGATATGCGGTGGTGAAGGGTGTCCTTCCTGCAAGAATTCCGGTTGGCTTGAGCTTTGCCCCTGCGGTATGATACACCCCAACGTTCTTCGCGAGGGCGGCATAGATACGGAAAAATATACTGGATTTGCATTTGGTCTTGGCCTTACTCGTCTTGCTATGATGAAGTACGGTGTTAAGGATATAAGAGATTTCAACAGCGGCAACCTTGAAGTGCTTTCGCAGTTCAAATCAATTTAAGAGAGAAAGGGAGAGAAAATATGTTTTTATCTATGAATTGGATAGGCGATTTTGTTGACCTTTCCGGACTTGACAAGAAAAGCCTTATTCGCAATTTTACGCTTTCAACCGCAGAGGTGGAAGATATAATAGTAAAGGGCGAGGACACCTACGGTGTTATTGCCGCAAGAATTGAGACTGTTGAAAATCACCCGACGTCAAAGAAGCTTCACCTACTTAAAGTTAACACGGGTACTGAGCTTGTTGATATCGTATGCGGCGCTCCGAACGTGCGCTGCGGTATGACGGTTGCGCTTGCAACGGCAGGAGGCGCAGTATGCGGCCATAAAATAGAGCCCGCAACCATAGCCGGATTTAAATCCTTTGGTATGTGCTGCTCTGAGGCTGAGCTTGGAATAAGCGATGACAATTCGGGAATCTGGGAGCTTGATGACGATATTGCTCTTGGCACGGACCTTAAAACTGTTTATGATATCGATGATATAATTTTCGAGGTTGATAACAAATCTCTTACAAACCGTCCTGACCTATGGAGCCATTACGGAATGGCAAGAGAGTTTGCAACTCTTACGGGCAGAGAACTTAAAGCTCCCGAGCTTTTTGATACAAGCGTTTATTCCGAGCTTCCCCCCGTTGCAATAGACGTCAAGGCAACCGAGCTTGTATGGCGTTATTCCGCGATAAAACTTGAAAACATCACCCGTAAGGTGAGCCCCGTTAATATGAGAATCCGTCTTTACTACTGCGGTTCTCGCGCCATAAACTTCCTCGCCGACCTCACGAACTACGTAATGATGGAGCTCGGACAGCCTATGCACGCATTTGATAACAGACGCGTGGATAAAATCGAGGTGCAAACATTCCCCGAGGAATTTAAATTTACGACTCTTGACGGCATCGAAAGAAACATCGACGACAAAATGCTTATGATAACATCGGGCAACAAGCCCGTTGCCATTGCAGGCGTTATGGGCGGAGATGCGTCTAAAATTGAAGACGATACAAACACTCTTCTTCTTGAGTCCGCAACCTTTGACGGCGTTTCCGTTCGTAAAACCACGACTCGTCTTGGCTTGCGTACCGACGCCTCTATGAGATATGAAAAAATGCTCGATCCCGAGCTTTGCCGTGTTGCGAGCGAAAGACTTATCAAGCTTCTTTTCGACTACGATAGCGGCGCAAAGGTTGTTTCCTCGTTCAGTGATGCTTACGTAAGAAAGTATCCCACGATAACGCTTGATTTCGATAAAAAGTACGTGGACAGATACACCGGTATTGATATTTCAAATGAAAAAATCGTAACAACTCTTACGGGCCTTGGCTTCAAGGTGATAGTAAACGGAGATAATTTCACCGTAACTGTTCCCTCTTGGCGCGCAACAAAGGACGTTACTATCAAGGCGGATATAATCGAAGAAATCACACGTATCTACGGATATGATAATTTTGAAATTAAAACCTCCTCGAGTCCTCTTAATCCTATCCGCAAGGAAACACTTAAGTCGGAAGAGGACAGAATGAAGGATATTCTTGTGAAGAGCTACCGCATGCATGAGGTTCATTCGTACATTTGGTCGGATAGCCAGAAGAATCGCGAGCTTGGTATTGAAACGTCCGAAAACGTTAAAATAATCAACGCTCAGACTCCCGACCATCAACATTTAAGAGTTTCCATGATACCGACTCTTCTTTCATTCGCAAAGGAAAACAGAACGTACTCAGGTACCTTTGGAATCTTTGAAATCGGACATACCGTAAACGGCTACCGTAATGATGGATCTTGCAATGAAGAAAACCGTCTTGGCGCAGTTCTCTTCTCAAAATCCAAGAATGAGGAAAAGCTTTTCTCCGAAGCAAGAGATATTATCGCGGAGCTCACCTCCGACATTCTTCACAAGGACGTGGATTTTGCTTCCGCAGAGCCTGAATTCAATTACGAGCATCCGAGAAATACCTTTGCGGTGCTCGTTGATGGTGAGAGAGTAGGAACTCTCGCGGTGCTTCACCCGAGCGTGCTTTCCAATATTGATAAAAAGTCTGCAATAGCATTCTTCGAGATTAAAACGGAGGCATTTTCTAAGGTTTTGGTTTCCCGCATATCCTATAAAGCTCCATCGAAGTTCCCGACTATTGAAATCGACCTTACCTTTAACGCAGAGCTTGAAGAGCTTTCGTTTGGCGAGCTTGTTAATCTTTCGCGTGAAAGTGCAGGAGAGATTCTTTCGAGCGTCAAGGTTCAGGATATCTATACAAATGAGGAAGGACAAACCGCACTCACCCTGCGTTTCTTCTTCTCGTCGAGTGAACGCACTCTTACAAAGCAAGAGCTTCAATCTACAACGGAAGCAATTATTTCCGCGCTCGTTGCTTGTAATTTGACGTTCAAGGCATAACCCGTGTTAATTTTAAGAGGTTGCTTTAATCAGGCAACCTCTTTTTTATACTTTCTTGAAAAGTTGCAAATACTAACTTATATTTACAAAATAGGTTGGTTTTATGGTTTTTTCAAAAAACAAAGAATTTTATTCGGAGCTTTTGAAGCTTGCGCTTCCGATAGCGCTAGGAAGCCTCGTCTCATTTTCGATTTCCCTTTCAGACAATATGATAATATCAAAGCTTGGTGACGAAGCCGTATCTGTGGTGTTTCTAGGCAATCAAATAGCCTTTCTTTTAACTATGCTCGTCTCCGGAATAGAGGCTACGGTGCTTGCCGTTTCCTCGCGTCTTATCGGCTGCGGTGAAAATGACAAGGCGCGAAGTATAGCATCGCTTGGTGTGTTTTTTGCTATCGGCATATCTTTTGTATTTTTCGTTTTTTCGTGCTTTTTTCCGAGACTCGTTTTATCATTTATCACCGACAACTCAGCGCTTGTTGAAAGCGGTGCGCCCTTTCTTCGCTCGCTTGGTGTATCCTTTCTTTTTTTCGCTCCTGCGCAGGCTCTGGCTGCGGTGCTCAGAAGCGTGAAGAAAGCCAAAATCGCATTTTTCGCCGCCCTGTCGGCTCTTGGCGTTAACGTTTTTTTTAACGTGGTTTTGATTTTCGGCGAAATGGGTTTTTCCCCTCTCGGTATTTTTGGCGCGGGCATAGCTACTGTTATCGCAAGATGCGTTGAGCTTGTCATTCTGTTCGTTTATACGTTTTTTATTGACTGCGAAATGAAATTGCGCCCGAGCTCATTCTTTAAAATCCAAAAGGGCGCTTTGTCTCTTTTTTTGAAAAACGGAATACCCCTCTTGGCAACTCAGATTGTCTGGAGCATAAATAACTTTTTTGCTACCGCGCTTATGGGCCGCACGCCCGAGGGGGTTGTCGCAGGGCTTTCCGCCGCAACCTCGCTTTATAATCTTTCCTACGTCGTAACTGCGGGGCTTTCAGGCGCGCTCGGGATTATAACGGGACGGCTTGTCGGCAAGGGCAACAGGGCTTCTCTTAAAAAGCTTGGCGATTATTCAAAAAGCGCAGGGGTAATTTCTCTTTTACTTGGGCTTTTAACTGCCGTATTTATGCAAGCCGTAAAATTTCCTTTCATTTCGATTTGGGGCTTGAATTCAGCTTCTTCGGACTGGGCTTTAGGGTTTATAAACGTACTGTCCTTTATGGTCGTCGGAACGGCTTATCAGTCCGCACTTCTTAGTGGCTTTATTAAAAGCACTGGGCACGTAGGCTTTATTATGAAGCTTGAAAGCTTTTTCGTTTTCTGCCTTATAATTCCCCTCTCGCTCCTTGCCTCGAGGCTCGTTGTATCACCTCTTTTGATATTCGCGCTTTTGAAATGCGACCAGATTTTAAAATGCCCTGCCGCGTTTTTTAAGCTTCGGAAAATCACCCGAAGCTATGGCGAAAATAAGTCTTGGCGAAAGCCTCCGTTCAAGCTTCGTTTCCTAACGCGTGAGTAAAATATTTGATTATATTGACAAATTGCACAGTTTGTGATATAATCTATTTTAGACATAAAAACAGTTTTTTCTAACAAAATCGCACTCCATAGCTTTAGGTATGAATTTGTCGAGTTGTTAGAAATTCTAAGCTTTCGTTTTTTGGAAGCTTAGATTGATTAAAGGCTCTGCCTTAGAAAGGCTGCTCTTGCTTATGGGGCGCGGTATTTCTCTGTGAAAAGAATTCAGATAATGCTCTCCACCTACAACGGAGAAAAATATTTGCGCGAGCAGCTCGACAGTTATATAGCACTTGATAATTTTGAAGACGTCAAGGTTTTAATCCGCGACGACGGCTCTTCGGATTCGACTAGGGAAATCCTTTCGGAGTATAGTGAAAAATTTGGCTTTGAAGTAATTTTCGGTGAAAACGTCGGAGTTAACATGAGCTTCCACCAGCTTATGCTGAGGGCAGATAGAAATTGCGAGCATTTTGCCTTTTCCGACCAGGACGACGTCTGGCTTCCGCATAAGCTTTCAAGGGCTATTGACGTTATATCAGAGCTTGATTCGGAAAAACCCGTTTTGTACTCAGCTTGCTCAACTCTTGCCGACGAAGCCTTGAATCCAAACGGGCACACTCTGATACCCGGACAAAAGCTTTCTTTTTATAATGCGATGGTTCAGAACGTAGCGGTGGGGCATACTCAGGTATTTAATCGCTCCTTGCTTGAGCTTTTATCAAGAGAATTTTCACGCGACATCGGAATAACTGACCATTGGGCATATCTTCTGGCTTCAACTACAGGGCGCGTCGTGTACGACGAAAAAAGATGCGCGCTCTACAGACAACACGGAAACAATCTCATAGGTTGCGGAAGTTCCTCTTTCAAAAGTTTTATGAACCGTATAAAGCGCGCTTTGTCGAATGCCCCTCGGGAGAAGACCCGTCAGCTTGAGGCTTTCATTGATTGCTATGGCGGTGATATGAGCCTTGAGCACAGATGCGAGCTTGAGAAATTTCTCACTTCACAGAAAAGCTTTTTGAAAAGGCTTGCTTATCTTTTTAAGACGCGGGTATACAGACAAACCGTGACGGAAACTTTGATTTTCCATCTTATGTATCTTTTCGGCAGATATAAAATTAAAAACAATAAAAATAAATTCTAAAGGAGAAATCGACAATGAAAGGTATTGTTTTAGCTGGAGGCTCGGGCACAAGACTCTATCCCTTGACTATGATTACGTCAAAGCAGCTTCTTCCCATTTATGACAAGCCAATGGTTTACTACCCTCTTTCGACTCTTATGCTCGCGGGAATTAAGGACATTCTCATTATTTCCACACCGAGAGATTTGCCCAATTTCAAAAATTTGCTCGGTGACGGCTCCGATTACGGAATCAATCTTTCTTACAAAGAGCAGCCCTCTCCCGACGGACTTGCTCAGGCATTTATTCTCGGTGAAGAATTTATAGGCGACGATTGCTGCGCAATGGTGCTTGGAGATAACATTTTCTACGGAAACGGTTTTTCGAGTCTTCTTCGCGATGCGGTAAAGAATGCTGAGGAAAACAAGAGAGCAAGCGTTTTTGGCTATTACGTAGAGGACCCCGAAAGATTCGGAGTTGTTGAATTTGATAAAGACGGAAAGGTTATTTCAATAGAAGAAAAGCCCAAGAATCCTAAATCTAATTATGCGGTTACGGGACTTTATTTCTACGACAACAGCGTTGTCGAAAAGGCTAAAAAAATGAAGCCCTCTGCGAGAGGTGAGCTTGAAATAACCGACCTTAACAGAGTGTTCCTTGAAGAGAATGCGCTTGACGTTAAGCTTCTCGGTCGCGGATACGCGTGGCTCGATACTGGAACGATGGATAGTCTTATTGAAGCAGGACAGTTCGTTCAGATGATAGAAAAGCGTCAAGGAATAAAAATTTCCGCTATTGAGGAAATCGCTTATAAGAACGGTTGGATTTCGAAGGAGAAGCTTCTTGAATCTGCGGAAAGATACGGAAAATCCACTTATGGCGCACATCTTAAAAAAGTTGCGGAAGGACTTATACAGTACTGATGAAAATACTTGTAACGGGTGCTAAAGGACAGCTTGGCCGTGAAATTTGCGAATGCTTTGAGCGCGGATATACGGAGCTTGGATGTCCTGAAATTCTTAAAAAAAAGAATGAAATTTATCCTGTGGACATCGATACCCTGGATATATCCGAGCTTTCAGACGTGATTGCGCTTTTTGAGTATGAAAAATTCGACGCGGTTATAAATTGCGCGGCTTTCACAAACGTTAATCTTTGCGAGACCGAAAGGGAGCTTGCGTTTAAAGCTAATGCTATAGGCCCGAGAAACCTTGCTATTGCGTCCGAAAAAATCGGAGCGAAGCTTATACACGTTTCAACGGACTACGTATTCCGCGGTGACGGTAGCAAGCCCTACGTTGAGTGGGAGATTTGCGAGCCTCAAAGCGCTTACGGAAGCTCGAAATTTCTCGGTGAAGAATATATAAAGCAGTTTTCAACAAAATATTTTATAGTGAGAACCGCTTGGCTTTACGGATATTACGGAAATAATTTCGTAAAGACTATGATGAAAATAGCAAGAGAAAATGGCGCTTGCCGCGTTGTTTGCGACCAGAGGGGAAATCCCACGAATGCCGCAGACCTTGCGCATCACCTTATAAAGCTTCTTGAAACCGAGGAGTACGGAATATATCACGGAACGGGAGAGGGCGAATGCTCTTGGTATGAATTCACCAAGGAGATTATTGCTCTTTCGGGAATTGAAGCCACCGTTTCTCCCTGCACGACGGAGGAATATCCCACTCCCGCAAAAAGACCTGCGTATTCTTCTCTTGAAAATATGATGTTCAAGGTTACGGTAGGAAATGAGTTCCGTACTTGGCAAGACGCGCTTAAAACCTTTATCGAAAAATTAGATTGATTTTGGAGGATTTTTGACCTATGAAAATTATAGTTACCGGCGGTGCCGGATTTATCGGCGGAAATTTCGTTCACTATATGCTTGGTGAGCATCCCGATTACAGAATTATTTGTCTTGACTGCTTGACTTACGCGGGCAATCTTGAAACCCTGGCTCCCGTTATGGATAACCCCAATTTCCGTTTCTGCAAGGTAGATATTACCGACAGAGAAGCGGTATACAAGGTGTTTGAGGAGGAGCATCCTGATATCGTGGTTAACTTTGCGGCAGAAAGCCACGTTGACCGCTCTATCGAAAATCCCGGTGTTTTCCTCAACACGAACATTATGGGCACACAGGTAATGATGGACGCTTGCCGTAAGTACGGTATCAAGCGTTATCACCAGGTTTCAACAGACGAGGTTTATGGGGACCTTCCCCTCGACCGCCCCGACCTTTTCTTCACCGAAACCACGCCTATTCACACCTCAAGCCCTTACTCCGCTTCAAAGGCGAGCGCAGACCTTCTTGTTCAGGCTTATCACCGTACCTTTGGACTTCCCGTGACTATTTCCCGTTGCTCGAACAACTACGGCCCTTATCACTTCCCCGAGAAGCTTATTCCCCTTATGATAGCAAATGCTCTTTACGATAAGCCACTCCCCGTTTACGGTGAAGGAATAAACGTTCGTGACTGGCTCTACGTTGAGGACCATTGCCGTGCTATTGACCTTATTATACACAAGGGTACCGTCGGCGAGGTTTACAATATCGGCGGACACAACGAAATGAGAAATATTGATATCGTTAAGATTATCATTAAGGAGCTTGGTAAGAGCGAGGACCTTATTACTTACGTTAAGGACCGCGCAGGACACGATATGCGTTACGCTATTGATCCTACGAAAATTCATAACGAGCTTGGTTGGCTTCCCGCAACGAAGTTTGCCGACGGTATCAAGAAGACTATAAAATGGTATCTTGAAAACCGCGAATGGTGGGAGAATATCGTAAGCGGCGAGTACAAGGATTACTACGAAAAGATGTACGGTAACAGATAATTTTGCTTGCATTCAGCGCGCACGGGATTTTCTCCCGCGCGTGCTTTTGCGTGCTTTAGCGCATTGCTGCACTCAATTCAACGTTTGGAGATTATAACAGGAGATTATAATATGGGAAAGTTTAATTTTATTGAAACGGGCATTAAGGATTTGTACGTAATTGAGCCTACGGTTTTCGGTGACGACCGGGGATATTTTATGGAAACCTATAACAGCGAATTCGCCCCCTATATAAAGCATCTCGACGGCACTCCCTGCGATTTCATTCAGGATAACCAGTCGCGCTCAAAGCGCGGTGTGCTCCGCGGACTTCATTTCCAGATGGCAAATCCGCAGGGTAAGCTTGTGCGCGTTATCGAGGGTGAGGTTTATGACGTTGCCGTTGATTTAAGACGCGACAGCGAAACCTTCGGTAAATGGTACGGAGTTTTTCTCAGTGCGGAAAACAAAAGACAGTTTTACGTTCCCGAGGGCTTTGCGCACGGCTTCCTTGTAACGAGCGAATTTGCAACCTTTGTTTACAAATGCACGCGTCTTTACGATCCTTCGAGCGAGGGCGGACTTCTTTGGAGTGATGACGAAATAGGAATCGAATGGCCCGAGATGAATGCGGAGATTCTTCTCAGTGAAAAGGATAAAAAGCACCCGGGACTTAAAGATCTCGGATTTGCTTTTTAATATTTGGAGGTTATAGTGAAGAAAAGGTTGCTTATCATTGCCGTATTGCTTCTCTCGCTTTTGCTTGGAATAAGCGTAGGAGTTTTGGCATTCAGCAAGGATAACCTGAAAAACACAAACTCTCAATATCTGACTTACAGCTTTAACGAAGCCTCGGGACTTGAACTCATTGACTGGACAAAAACGGAAAACGGATACGTTTCCGGTAATGACGCTCAGCTTGTGATGGAAAACGTGAACGCATACGTTCACAATCTACGTCTTGACGTTTCGCTGGATAATGACGTTTCAATTGTCGAGCTGTTTTATACCGAGAATGCAGGCGATGAATTTACGGCTGAAAACCATCTTGTCGTGCCCTTAGAAAAGAAAAACGACGATTATTACGTGTCTGTCAACAAAGACGTAGTAATGCTGCGTATAGATTTATATCAGGATGCGGGAAGAGCCGCAAACATCCGAGAAATTGAAATAAATCCGAGAAAATTGAACGTTAACGTGCTTTACCTCTTCGTTCTCACGGTTTTGCCCTTTTTAATCGGATATTCGTTAATTGAGATAATCTTTGACAGAAAGTCGTTTAAAAAAGATATACTTGCAATGAAAAGGTATAAATATCTTTTGTTTGACCTTGTCACAAAGGATATAAAAACCAAATACCGTCGCTCGGTTTTGGGTATTCTCTGGAGCGTATTGAATCCGCTTCTTATGATGCTCGTTCTTACGGCAGTTTTTTCAAGCATAATACGCGTCGAGGTTGAGGGCGGCTTTGCTCTTTTCTATCTCACGGGATATATTATTTTCAATTTTGTTTCGGAGTCCACAAGCTTCGCTTTGACGAGTATAACGAGCGCGGCGCCTCTTATCAAAAAGGTATATATACCAAAATACGTCTTCCCGCTTCAAAAATGTATGTTTTCGTTTGTGAACATGCTTTTCTCATTGATAGCATTCGTTTTGGTGTTCGTCGTATTTTGTATAACGGGAAGCGTTGCTCCGCATTTTTCGATGCTTCTGTTCCCCGTTCCTATGATATACGTATTCTTGTTCTCGTTGGGGCTCTCACTCGTGCTTTCCGCACTCGTGGTCTTCTTTCGCGATATGGGGCATATTTGGGGCATTTTGCTCACGGTTTGGATGTACGGCTCGCCCATTATTTATCCAATAGATATGGTTCCCGCTTGGCTTGCGTCGATTATCAGGCTTAACCCTCTTTATCATTACATTGATTATTTCAGAAACACTATGATATACGGAAAAATACCCGGGCTTCTCGAAAACGGAATATGCTTGCTTTATTCCGTTGCGGTTTTGCTTATCGGTGTTGTGATTTTCAGAAAGAGCCAGGATAAATTCGTTTTGTATATTTAAGGAGAATTGTGTGAATAACAACGTTGCCATAGAAGTCAACGACGTATCAATGTGCTTTAATATGCCAAAAGAGCGCGTTGACAATATGAAGGAATTTTTTATAAAGCTTATAAAAAAGCAGCTTCATTACGAGGAATTCCACGCCTTGAAGGAAGTTTCTCTTACCATAAATAAGGGCGAGGTCGTAGGGCTTATCGGGCTTAACGGCTCGGGAAAAAGCACGCTTCTTAAGGTTATATCGGGAATACTAAAGCCATCTCGCGGAAGCACCGAGATTTTCGGAACGATATCACCCCTGATAGAGCTTGGCGCAGGCTTCGACTTTGAGCTTACCACAAGAGAAAACATATTCTTAAACGGCTCGGTATTAGGATTTGACCGCAAGTTTATGAAGGAAAAGTATGACGAGATACTTGATTTTGCAGAGCTTCGAGAATTTGAGAACGTCGCAATCAAGAATTTTTCTTCGGGTATGATAGCCCGCCTCGGATTCTCTATCGCAACACTCGTAAAGCCCGATATTCTGATAGTCGACGAGATACTTGCCGTCGGAGATTTTCGCTTCCAGCAAAAATGCGAAGCGCGTATCGCCGAAATGATGTCGGGCGGCACGACGGTTATTATAGTTTCGCATTCCATAGACCAAATAGAAAGACTTTGTTCTCGGGTTATATGGCTTGAGAACGGAAAAATCGTTATGCAAGGGGCTACCGAAGAGGTGTGCGAAAAATATAAACAAAGCTAAGGAAAAATTATATGTATAAATACACCTTGCCTTTAAAGTTTGACGGCTCTACAAGTCACGGCATTATTGTCAGTATGATTCCCGACGGAGCCGATATATTGGAATTCGGCTGCTCCGACGGACAGCTGGCGAAATACGTAAAAGATAATAAGGGATGCAAAGTGTTCGGAATTGATATAAGTGAGGAAGCCATCAACATCGCTATGCCTCACCTTTCGGGCGGATTTGTTGCAGATATTGAGTGCGACGGATGGGAAGAAAGGCTTTCGGGAATGGAGTTCGACGTAATTCTTTTTTCCGACGTTCTTGAACACCTGAGAGTTCCCGACACAGTTATGAAAAAAGCCGTCAGGTTTTTAAAGCCGGATGGCAGAGTTATCTTTTCCGTACCCAATGTCGCGCACGGTGATATAATATTAAAGCTCTTAAATCAAAGATTCGACTATTCCGATCTTGGATTGCTTGACAATACTCATATTCACTTTTTCGGGAAAGAAAATCTTTCGGATTTCTGCGAGAATTCCGGCCTGTTTTTAAAAGAGCTTTCCGCGACGTATGCAAACGTGGGCGCCACCGAGCAAAGGGGCGAAAATGCAAGTGCGTTTTTGGAGAGCTTCGTATCTTATCACGATTATACAGACGTTTATCAGTTTGTATGCCTGGCATACAAAAAAGCTTATGCTGAAGAGAATAAAATGGACTTTTCTGATAACGTCAGGTGCCGCCTTAGCTATTCAACCGTATTCTACGATACGGGAGAGGGATTTTCTGCGGAAAACAGTTCGACCTTTTCTTTCTTTGGAATACAAGAAAAATTGACGTTGGAAATTCCAAAAGGCACAAAAAACTTGCGTTTTGACGTATGCGAAGGCGCTTTTTACGTTATGGAAGATGCAAAATTCTATTTTGACGAAGCAGAAGTTTTGCCTATACGCATAGTTAATATGGAACAGCCTTGCGTCGATACTTACGTTATAACAAAGCCTGATCCGCAACAGATTTTTGCAGTGCCGGACGGTGCGCGCGAATTTAAGCTTACTACGCAGGTACTTCCGCTTTTCAACGAGATAAATATCAGTAAATACATCGAAAAAGCTATAAAAAATTCAAATTCGCTTGCAGAAAAAACAGAAGCTTTAAAGGCGGTTTCCGCCGAGCTCGAATCAAGCCGAAAAGAGCTTGATTCAACTAAGAGAGAGCTTGAAAATACGACGGTTGAGTTGATAGCAAAAAAACAGGAGATAGACAATATGATTCCGAGGATGGACAAGATATCCGAAAACGTAGACGGTATACGCGAAAAATTCGAATGTCTTGAAGAAAAGCTTAATAAGGATTCTTCAGAATTAAACGAAAAGCTTGAAATTCTGAATACGATGTCAAAAAAAGTCGACACCTTGACACTCGAGCTTCAGGAAAAGAAGGAAGCTTTAGAAAAGCTTTCGTCTGATTTTCGAAGTGCGTCAGAAGAGCTTGACGCTTATAAAGAGGAGAACGATACTCTTAAAAGCACTCTTGACGAAAAGAACGTTGAATATAAATTCCTTTTTGATAAGTCTGAGGGAATGTCCGCTGAGCTCGATCACTACAAAACTCATTATTTTGCTGCAATAAACCAAAGAACCGAGCTTCGCGAGCGTGTGGCGCAGCTTGAAGCAATGTACAGCTGTATATCTCGTTCGGCTTGCTGGCGTATGACAAAGCCTTTGAGAGTGCTCCTTGATATAATCAAATGGCCGTTTAAAAAGATAAAGTTCTTCGTGCTTGTTCGCAAGGGCATCCGCTGCTACAGAGAAAACGGATTTAAATATACGTGGAGAAAATTAAAAGAGAAGCTTGGCAAAAAGAAAAACGCCGCATCTCTTAACAAACCGTTATACACTAAAGAGGAGCTTGAAGCTCAAAGACAGGAAAAATTCTCAAAGGATATAAAATTCAGTGTTGTAGTGCCTCTATACAATACACCTGAAAAGTTCCTTTGTGAAATGATAGATTCCGTTCTTGCCCAAACCTACTCTAACTGGGAGCTTTGCATGGCAGACGGAAGCGACGATAAGCATAAGAACGTTAAACATATTTGCAAAAAATACGCGAAGCACGATTCGCGCATAAAATATAAAAAGCTTGATAAAAATCTTGGTATATCGGGCAACACGAATGCTTGCTTGGATATGGCAACTGGTGACTATATTTCGCTTTTCGACCACGACGACTTGCTACACCCCGCGGCGCTTCACGACGTTATGGTGGAGATTTGCGAGAAGAACGCTGACTTTATTTATACGGATGAAAACACCTTCCATAAGACTCCCGAGGATGCTTACTGTCCGCACTTTAAGCCGGATTTCTCTCCCGATACCTTGAGAAGCTACAATTATATCTGCCACCTTACGTCGTTTAAAGCCTCGCTTATGGACGAGGTTGGTAAGTTCCGTTCCGAATTTGACGGAAGTCAGGATTACGATATGGTTCTTCGTTTGACGGAAAAGGCAGAAAATATAGTTCATATTCCGAGAATTCTTTACTATTGGCGCTCTCACGCCAATTCCGTAGCGTCTGATATTTCCGCAAAGCCTTATACCCTGGTTGCTGCCAAAAAGGCTTTGAATGAGCATTTGGAAAGAGTTGGCATTTCAGGTCAGGCTATAGATTCCAGAATTCCCTCTACCTATAAAATGCAATGTGACATAATCGGCAATCCCCTGGTGTCCATACTCATACCTACCAAGGACCACATAGAAGATCTTGCAAAATGCGTAGACTCTATAGAGAGTATTTCTACTTACAGTAACTACGAAATTATAGTAATAGAAAACAACAGTACCGAGAAGGAAACCTTTGATTATTACAAGTTGCTTGAGAAAAAATATGAAAACGTTAAGGTTGTAGTATGGGATGAAACGGGATTTAATTATTCCAAAATAAACAACTTCGGATTTAAGTGTGCAAAGGGCGAATATATCGTTCTTATGAACAACGATATTGAAGTCTTAACACCTACTTGGATTGAAGAAATGCTTATGTTTACCCAGCGCAGCGACGTTGGTGCGGCAGGAATGATGCTCTATTATCCCGACGATACAATACAGCATGCAGGTGTTATAATAGGTATTGGCGGAGATCCCGAAATGGCAGTTGCCGGCCACTCCCATAAATACTTCCGCCGCGGTGACTACGGATACGCGTCAAGACTTACAATAGCGCAAAATTTGAGTGCCGTTACCGCCGCTTGTCTTATGGTTAGAGCCGACGTTTACAAAGAAGTTGGAGGACTTGACGAGACCTTCGCCGTTGCCTTTAATGACGTAGACTTCTGCTTGAAGATACGCGATGCCGGCTATTTAATAGTTTGGACTCCATATGCCGAAGCGTATCACTATGAATCCAAGAGCCGCGGACTTGAAACAACGCCCGAAAAGGTAGCCAGATTTAATAGTGAAATAAACAACTTCCTCGGAAAATGGAAAGGTGTTCGCGATAAAGGCGACCCTTATTACAACCCTAATTTGACACTG
>JAZQRU010000026.1:0-18782 GCA_045629745.1 Eubacteriales bacterium | reverse complement strand
AAAATGAGTGTTGCTATGCCACGGGAATTGAAGGTTCCCCAGTCAAGTCGCATAGTCGCTCATTGTCGAGGATAAACCTCTTCGCGAGCTCCTTGCTTCGTTGACTTCGCTGCGTAAAAACGATATTTAATCGTTTTTACTTGCTCACCCGTCGGTTCCACCAGCAAGTCCGATTTTCCTATGCGATAATCGGGCTTTTTTCTATCTTTAAAGCATTAGTGTGTGGAACTGACATAGTAACACCCAAAAATGAGTGTTGCTATGTCACGGGAATTGAAGGTTCCCCAGTCAAGTCGTATAGTCGCTCATTGTCGGGAATTAACCCCTTCGTGACCTCCTTGCTTTTTTGACTTCGCATCGCAAAAGCACTTATTAACCGTTTTTGCTCGCTCACCCGTCGGTTCCACCAAGCACGCACCGCCAATTTTGGCGGTGTTTTTTCTTTAAGCTTTTTCATTTGTGTTGAAATTTTCGTATTTTCTTGGTATAATATACAAAAACGGAATTAAAAGTAATTGAGGACAAATATATGGCGTTACACGTAATGGATGAGGTAAATCGTTGTTTACAATGCAAGAATCCCAGATGTGTCAAGGGGTGCCCTATACAAACACCTATTCCCGAGATAATCAAGCTGTTGAAAGAAAATAAGCTTGACGAGGCAGGCAGGATTCTCTTTGAGAATAATCCCTTGACAACCGTTTGCAGTCTTATTTGTAACCACGAAAAGCAATGCGAGGGCCACTGTGTACTCGGCAAAAAGGGAGTATCGGTGCATTTCTCAACGATAGAACAGTATATTTCGAGAACCTATGCTCCAAAAATGGTTAAGGGCCCTACCGAATGGAACGGAATGAGAGCTGCTATAATCGGTTCCGGCCCTGCGGGTATCACAATTGCCATTATACTCGCGCGTTACGGATACAAGGTAACGATATTTGAAAACAAGAGCGAGATTGGCGGAGTTCTTCGCTATGGCATTCCCGATTTCCGTCTGCCAAAGGCGATTCTTGACGATATACAATACCGCCATATCGAAATGAAAGGAATCAAGGTAAGACCAAACGCGCATATCGGCGGCTCTATCACGATTGACGACCTCTTCCGTGACGGATACAAGGCAATTTTCGTCGGAACGGGCGTATGGAAGCCCAACGCTCTGCATATCAAGGGCGAAACGCTAGGTCACGTTCATTTTGGCATCAATTATCTGAACAGCCCTGAACACTTCAAGCTCGGCCAGCGAGTTATCGTTATCGGTGCCGGCAATGCTGCAATGGACGTAGCAAGAACCGCGCTTCGACACGGCACGGAATATCTGACGTGTTTTTCTATCACGAAAAAGGTTGCCGCAAGTCAATATGAATTTACCTACGCGCAGCTCGAGGGGGTTCGCTTTGAATATAATAAGCGCCCTGTTGAGATAGTTGACGAGGGAGTGATATTCTGTGATGTGATTGAGAACGAGGATGGCACGTTTACCGATATTGAAGGCACGGAAAAGCTTTACGAGGCAGACAGTGTTATCGTTTCCATCAGTCAAGGACCGCAGAACGTTATCGTAAAATCTACTGAGGGACTTGTTACCGGTAGTAACGGCTTGCTTGTTGCAGACGAGTACGGAAACACCTCGCGCCCCGGTATCTTTTCAAGCGGTGACGTCGTTCACGGGCCGAGAACAGTAGTTGAAGCCGTCGCGCACAGTAAGGTCGTTGCTGAAACGATGCACAAATATATGCAGGCGCTAAAGTAATATCCAAAGGGAGTCGGTGAGGCGAAAGACACTAAAATTTGTTGTAAGACGTGTGAGTTAGAATCTTTTAGGCTATAACAAAGGACAGAGATTGCAAAAATCTCTGTCCTTTGCGTATCTAAATAGTATCTAAATATATTATGTGTTTTTCATTACGATAGATCCAACACACTCGCTGACGTGCTCGCAAGCATCGGAGCAAGCCTCGAAGCAATCGTATATCTTGTGCCAGGAGAGTGTAACGAGAATGTCAGTGGATTCCTTGGTAAGCTCGTGCATCGTGGAAAGATATAGCTTATCGCACTCCTCCTCAACGTCATTCTCCGCAATGATAAGCGAATGAAGCTTTTTCGACTTTTTGAAGTTCTCAAACTCAGCCATAATCTCACAAAGTAAATCACAAGCTCTTACGAGATGTTTAGCATATTCGATTGCGGCAGGCTCTATCGTCTTGATGTTGTAAATGTAGAGCTTCTGCAATACCTCTTCGAGAAGGTCGATCACGGTATCGAGCTGTTGGCTCATCATATCGAGGTCCTCGCGGTCAACGGGTGTTACGAACGCCTTTGCGAGCATTTCGTTCATTTCGTGCTTTTTCATATCTGCACTGTGCTCAAACACGTGCATTTCCTCAAGCATCTTCTCAATGTTGCTTGCGTCATAATTTTCAAGGCACTCAACAAGGTAGGCAGCCGCCTTTTTTGCAAGACTTGCACACTCCGAGAAGTTTTCAAAATATACTTTATCACCTTTAGCCATTTTATGTGTTTCCTTTCAGTCAAATAAAGATAAATAAGAACAGTTTTGTTACTAAGAAAGCGAGCAAACCGCATCCGGGGAAGGTCAGAATCCAAGTCATAACCATTTCCTTTACGACACCGAAGTTAATAGCGGATACTCTCTTTACCGCGCCGACGCCCATAATAGACGTGGTTTTCACGTGAGTGGTAGATACGGGAAGTCCGAACACAGAGCAGAAGACGAGAGATATTGAAGATGCAATATCTGCCGAGAAGCCCTGATACTTTTCGAGCTTTACCATATCCATACCAACTGATTTGATAATTTTCTTGCCTCCGATAGCAGTGCCTGCCGCCATAACGAGCGAGCAAACAATCATAAGCCACGTGGGGATTGCAAAGGAAGCAGCATCAGCGCCTGTTCCTTGCAGAGTGAAAACGCATAGCAATATGATACCCATAAATTTCTGGCCGTCTTGCGCACCGTGCATAAACGCCATTCCGGCAGCTCCGGCGATTTGAGCGCCCTTGAAAAAGGGTTCTGTTTTCGGTCTGTTCATTTTATAACAGATTTGAGTAACGAGCTTACCGATAAGCCAAGCTAAACCAAAGCCGAGCACTACCGAAATTACGATACCGACGAGAACCTTACTCCACTCGCTCCAAACGATTGCACCAAATCCGGTAAGAGCCATCGCTCCGCCGGTAAGACCTGCAATCAATGCGTGGCTTTCACTCGTCGGAATGCCGAATACCCAAGCCAGCGTTGCCCAAATAACGATAGCAAGCATCGCGGCACACAAAACGATAATAATGGTCGCTCCCGAATTATCTCCGAAATCTACCATGCTTGTAATGGTGACTGCAACCTTGTTGCTGATTTGTGTCATTATAAAAACGCCGAGGAAATTGAAAACCGCTGCCATCAGTATTGCCGCCTTGGGTGGCATACATCTCGTTACGACGCAGGTGGCAATGGCGTTGGGCGCATCTGTCCAACCGTTTACGAGGATAACGCCGAGTGTTAGCGATACTGCGACAAATAACAGCGGGTTTGCCGTCATCTGACTCAAAAACTCTAAAAAATCCATAGATAGCCTTTCTTTATTTTTTCACAAGCTAGACGCGCTTGGTTTTTACAGTTAACTATTGGTTGGTCTGCCGTTTCGATGCGAAATTCCGAATCCAAGCTGTTTAAAAGTGAGTCAGGTCGGGACCTGCGGTAACCGTTAAAAAACGCATAAGCACAATTTTAAATTGCAAACAACCTATTTTAACCCATTTTACGGCATTGTACCATAAAATGCGAATAAGTCAAGGTCCATCTTCAATTACATCAAAAATATAAAACGCGGGACAGAGCCGTTAAGAAGCCGAAAAAGCTGTGTTAAGCTCTTTTCTTGCTGCGAATCAAGCCTTCTTTTTATTTTCAGCAAAGCAGCAAAATGAAACGGTATTTTCTTGTCATTTTGCTCAAAAGTTTTAAGCATTTATATATTAAAATAACGAAAAGCTATTATTTATTCCTTTTTAATTGACAAACAAAACTTATTGTGCTAAAATAAAGTGAATAATTATTTAGGTTTTTCTAAAGGAGCTGTGTTATGAAAAAAATCTCAACACTTTTTCTCATAATCCTGTGTATATGCTTTGCGGTTGTACTCGTATCCTGCGGCGGGCATACACACAATTTCAGTGCAGACGAAGGTACGGTTATCACCGAGCCCACCTGTATGTATGAGGGTAAGCTTGTTCGCACCTGCGAATGCGGCAAAACCAAGATAGAAAGCCTTGATAAGCTTGCACATAGCTATTCTGAAACGATTTCCTATGACAATGCTTATCATTACTATGCTTGTACGACTGAAAAATGCACTTCCGTTATGGCGCTTACGGAGCACGAATGGGTAAAGGACGAAACGCTGACTGTTGCCGCAACCTGTAACTCCATCGGCAACGAAACTTATAACTGCGCGTGCGGCGCTCAGAAGACCGTAAATATAGCCCAGATAAAAGAGCACGTATGGGATGGCGGTGTTGATACTGCCGCAACCTGTATCGCAACCGGTGTCAGAACCTACACCTGCACTATCTGCTCCGAAAAGAAAACGGAGGAGCTTCCTTTGGTTCTTCACGCATTTGATACGGTTTACACCGCTACGGAAACCCATCATTATCTTGCTTGCAAGACTGTCGGTTGCGAAGAGATAAAAGAGGATTCCAAAGCAGAGCACGTATGGGATGCGGGTGCTGTAACGGTTGAACCCACCTGTATGACTGTCGGTGAAATGACTTATAAGTGCACGGTATGCGCAGCGACGAAGACTGAGGAAATTCCTATGAATTTTCACGCATTCAGTGACGATTACCGTAGCAATGCTGAATATCACTATCATTACTGTACGAATCCCGAATGTACCGCAATTGACGGAAATACTGCGCATTCCTGGAACGAGGGCGTAGTAACCAAGGAGCCTGCCGAAAAAGAGAACGGCACAAGACTTTACACCTGCACTCAGTGTAGCAGAACCAAAACCGAGCCAGTTGTTTATCACTCATACAGCGGATGGAGCTTTGACGAAACCAAACATTATAAGAAGTGTACCGTAAAAGGACATACCGATATAATCGAAGAGGGCGCACACGAGTGGAGTGACTTTGAGATTACCGTATATCCCACTCCCACAATGAACGGTGAAGTCGTTTACTCCTGCAAATGCGGCGCTAAGGACGTTCGTCCTGTGATTTACGAGGCTCCCTCAGCAAATCTCTCGGGTAGTGCTGCTTGGAATGAGGCATTTGCCGAGGGTAAATTTGCAAACGTAATTCTTGAGGGCTCCTTTGCAACCGAAAATGACGGATTCTTCTACGCAGGTGTTATGCTTGACGGTAATAACAGCTTGGAGAAAACTCAGGCTCAAAACGGCATAATTGATGTTTACTACTCTGTTGAGGACGGTGTAAATTATGTTTACACTTATAATGCTGAAGCAAACGAGTGGAGCAAGGCAGAGAGTGAATTTGCATATACCGAAAGCTATTTCTTAAACCTTTTCAACGCGAAAGACAAATACTTTGACTTCGTATTCGTTGTAGCAGACGGCACCTACGAGGCAGAAAACATTACCATAGGCACAACGGAATATATAAACGTTTCTTACAGATTCCATAACGGAAATCTCGTAGAGGTAAGCGCAACTCTCAAAGATGAAGTAAATCTTTTCGGCAAAGCCGTTAAGTCATTTGAAGTGGAGCTTTATTACGGAGAATCGTCCGTAACGCTTCCTACGCTTCCTGAGCCTGCCCCTGAAGAAAACTAATAATCAGCCGACCTTCGTTCAAATGAAGGTCGGCATACTTTTGCACAAATTTTAAAAATATATTGCAAAACTGTGAATACTGTGCTATAATATCACTGTTCTTTAATGCCGCAGGTGCGGAGAGAGGAGAGTATTATGACAAAAAATAAAATTATTGCAATAGTGGGAATTGCGCTTGTTATTATAATGATAGCATTCGTAAGCCTTGAAGCCTCTGTTGTAAATACTAAGGAAAATTGCTTCGGCGAGTGGAAATCCGGAAACGAGGTCTTTGTTATCAAAAACGACGGCACCTTTACCGTAACGAATAACGGAGCTGTGACAAACGGAACGTGGGAGTATTCTTGGTATAAGATAACTCTTACGGGAGCTGCATTCGACGGCTCGGCAGCTTTTAAATGCAAGAGCAAAACTCTTGTTTCGGGCGACATCGTTTTAACTAAGACGGAGGAAAAGACGCTTGAGCCTGCAACAACCGCCATTTTCTATTCAAAGGGGTTCTTCGGTTACGGAGAAAAGGGCAATTTCAAATATTGGTCCTTTGCTCACTTTGCGCCGATACTCATTTTCGCTCTTGCAATTTATTTTACATACCGTTATCGCGACGTTATCAGAAACTGGAAGCACGAGGAAAATCTCCGCTTTGTATTTGCGGCGGCAATGCTCTTCGTTGAAATGTCTTACTTCTGGCGCCTTCTTTACGTAGGAAGCTCGGAGCCGGGCGCTTCTGTGGATATGCTTGATAAGCTTCCTCTCCAGGTTTGCGAGTGGACTTGCATACTTGCCGTATTTATGATGATGAAAAAGAGCCGCGCAATATACCCTATATGCTTCTACGTATGCTTCACGATAGGAATCTTCCCATTGCTTACCCCCTCCGTTATAACGACGACGGGACCTGCATATTACAGATATTATCAGTTCTGGCTTGAGCATATGCTTCCCCCGCTTGCAGTATTTTATATGACCTTCGTTCACGGCTTCCGTCCGACGAATAAGGGAATAATCTCCGCAGTTGGATTTATGGCAACGCTTATGGTATTCGCTCTTATATGCAATGCTAACATTCCCGGCGCAAATTATCTTTATCTTGCAGACGGTACGGCAGACGGAGGCGGCTCTATAATGGACCCCATACGCGATATGGTTGGCGGAAGCACCGCGGCTCTCGTAGCTCTTCTTTCCGTAGTTGTCGTAGGAATTTTCTTCCTCGCGTTCTACGTACACAAGTGGATAATAATGCTTGCCGAAAAGATAAATAATAAGCCGAAAGAAACTGCAATTGAATAAAATCCAAAATCCCGAATGATTTTCATTCGGGATTTTTATATCAAAAAAACCGTGATTTATATAAAACTTATCAATAATATCAAGGAAAACACATTTTGTTTGATTTAAAATAAAAATAGTAAAATCGAAAACCAAAGGAGTTTACTATGGCAAAGAAAAGATTTGTTCAAGTCGGAGTCGGCGGAAGAGCGAGAATGTATTATTCTGCGCTTGCAGGAACATACAAGGAAACCTCGGAGCTTGTTGGTTTTTGCGACGTGAACCGCACCCGTATGGAATACGCAAACCAAATTCTTAGAAAAGAATTTGATTATCACGAGGTCGATATGTACGGTATCGACGAGTTTGAAAAAATGATACTCGAGAAAAAGCCTGACACCGTTATCGTAACCTCAATTGACAGAACGCATCATAAATATATAGTAAAGGCTATGGAAATGGGCTGTGACGTTATCTCCGAAAAGCCTATGACGGTGGATGCCGATAAATGTCAGGAAATAATAGATGCAATAGAGCGCACCGGCAAAAAGCTTCGCGTAACGTTTAACTACCGATACGCGCCATATAACACCAAGCTTCGCGAAATTATAATGAACGGTACCATAGGTGATGTAAAGCAAATTCATTTTGAATGGCTTTTGAATACGGTTCACGGTGCGGACTATTTCCGCCGTTGGCATAGAGATAAGAGAAACAGCGGTGGACTTCTCGTACATAAATCAACTCACCATTTCGACCTTGTTAATTTCTGGCTTGGAAGCTATCCTACCGAGGTTTTCGCTTACGGTGACCTTAAATTCTACGGAAGAGAAAATGCCGAAAATCGCGGTGTAACCAAATTTTATTCAAGAGTACACGGCTCAGAAAATGCAAAGGGCGATCCGTTTGCATTGGTTATGGACGATAACGAGACACTTGAAAATCTTTATCTCAAGGCAGAAAAAGACGACGGATACGTACGCGACCAGAGTGTTTTCGGCGACAATATAAGCATTGAAGATACAATGAACGTGCTTGTGAAATACAAGTCGGGCGCGCAGATGTCATACTCTCTTAACGCATTCTCCCCTTATGAGGGTTTCCGCGTTCATATGACGGGAACAAAGGGAAGAGCAGAGCTTGAGGTTATAGAATCCGTTTACGTAAACGCGCAAGGACCTGTAGGAGTTGAGGGCGCGGTAAAGGGCAAAAAGATTATAGTGTATCCTATGTTCGGTGAAAGCTATAAGGTTCCTATTGAAGAGGGAAGCGGCGGACACGGCGGCGGTGATACCGTTCTCCTTAACGATATTTTCGGAACGCCCGAGTACGATCCCTTTAACAGAGCTGCTTCGCATATTGACGGAGCTATGAGTATTTTAACTGGCATTTCTGCAAATAAATCTATTGCAACAGGTATGCCTGTAAAACCGCTTACGCTCGTAGATATTCCGGGATATAAGAGATAATAGATAATAAATAAAAAGAAATATATATGGAAAACGCAGAGGCGGGAGCCGTCTGCGTTTTTCTTTTCGCAAGATGGGGTGCGTGCTAAAAAATACGCGTTTTTGCGCAAACAATTATTTACTAAATAGCGCGGCATTGGAATTCGTGTTGACTTTTTAAGACTTAAGTGATATACTAATTGTATATTTACTTTAAAATAACAGGGAGGGTGCTATGAAAAATATATTGCGGCAAATTTTGCCTTTATTAATTACCGTCACCCTTCTTTTTGCTATCTTCGGAACGTTTGCTTTAGGGGCGGAGAGCAAAAAAAAGAACGACTATTCGCGCCCCGGTTACTCTGCGGAAATCTACAACGAAACATTTGATGCCGTTGAGTTCTTACAAGAAAAGCTGAACGTGAGCGTCGGAACCGTCGAGAAGGAATATTTGACCGAAAAGTCCGATTTTTATCTTTCGTACCCGAAAAACATTCCCTCGTCTTACGTAACGCTTTATCCAAACGGAAATCAGGTCTTTGTTTTTGCAAAGGCTTATTCGTACACGAATTCCGAGGGAGTTTCTATTTCTTGGACGCCCTCTAAAGTGAGCGCAAACGGAGACTCGAAAGTCTTTGCGCCCGCAAGCGACGGCGATTATCAGGCAAAATTTGATTTCTCCGTTGAAAACGCCTCTTCCTTTGCGGTTGAGTATTCCGCTGTTATCAGCATTTCTAAGGAAGACGTTAACCGCGAGCTTTTACGAGCATATTCCGACGCACAGTATCTTGATTACCTTGAAAAGCGGCTAGAATATGAGGCGGCGCTTGAAATTTATAACGAATATCTTTCGGAAAAAAAGATTTACGATGAGCTTTACCTTGAATATACCCAATACCTTTCTGCGCTTCAGGAATACGAAGCAGCTCTTATAAAGCACGAGGAATATCTTGCGGCGATTCAGAAGTACGAAGCAGATTACGTAGTTTATCTTGAATCCCTCAAAACTGCGGAAGAGCTTGCCGACGAGATTCAGGCATATAACGAATATCTTTTGAAAATGGAAAAAATCAACTACCGTCTTTCGTTAGTTAATGATATGAAGCGAAGCATAACGCCCTTAAAGCGCTCTCTTTTTGGCGCAATAACGGGAGATGCGGTTGATCAGGTTTTGCAGGAGCAGGATATCTTGACCGGCAACGTTGTTGACGCGGATAAAGAAGTCGTCGAGGGCGCTGGTGAAGCAACGCACGAAATCCGCGAGTTTTTCGACGAGTATTTTTCCCGCGACACCGATTCCGCAAAATATCTTTACTACCAAATGAATTACGCAAAGCTTCGAGATAATATCGTTAAGCTTTTTCAGTGTCTCGATAATCTCTATGAAAATGCTTTCATAAGAGGAGTTATAGAATCAAAGGAGCGCGACGAAAAGTTTGAAATACTTTTGGCTCAGCTTTTCTTTGCCTCAAATGCTCTTTCTGACGAAAGCGTTTACAATTACAAAGGCACGGCCGTATACGACGCAAATTACCGCATTGAAACCTCAAAAGGTCCTAAATCTCCTGCCCAGATACTCGGTGAGGTTGGTGATTATTACGTAGATAAAAACATCGCTGCGCCTCTTGCCGACGAGTCGTATCCCGCGCCTGTTAAAAAACCGAATTACACACCTGTTACCGAGCCTCAAAAGCCCGAAAAGGTCGAAAAGCCCGCAGCGCCCGAAGCGGTGGCAGAGCCGATAGCGCCAACACCCGTTACAGAGCCGATAGCGCCTGCTGCGGTTGAAAACGTAAACGGACTTGAAGTGAAGGCGCCAGTTGACAAGAACACTCTTGAGGGGAGACTACTTGAAGCTTTCAGAAAGGGAATGATCTCCGCGCGTCACACGAAAAAGCTTACGAAAGATTATGAAATGGCGCTCGGAATTACCGTAACTAAAGTGCACGGCGCGTCGAGCGTAACCGTTACGTACCACGACTACAATAAAAACCCGATAGGCGACGTGACCGTTGAAAAAGGAACCTTTGCCGAGATAGAAGACGTACCAGAAAAGGCGGGCGATGCTCAATATTCATACGTATTTGATAAATGGCTCGACGCGCCCGAAGACGAAGGCGGTGCGGCGGTAAATCTTGCCTCGGTTAAAACAGATATGCGTGTTTACCCGAGCTTCAAAAGAGTGACTAATAAATATAGTGTTACGTGGCAAATTGACGGCACGGTTATAAAGAGCGAGATGCTTGAATACGGAACCGTAATCGAAAAATGGATTCCCGAAAAGGCAGGAGATTTGAATAAGTATTACGTCTTTTCAGCTTGGTCGCCCGAGCTTGCGCCCGTGACGGAGAATGTTATATATAACGCGGTGTTTGAAGAAAAGCAAACGGTGCCTTTCCTTGCTGAAGGAGCCATCACTAAAAGCGGTGATACGGAAATTTCCGTTATGCTCAATGCAAATCTTGGCACGCGTCTTGACGTATCACGGCTTCTTGAAATTTCTTCGGGTAAATATTCTGTGAAATTCTGCCTGCCTGTCGGAGAGGCTGCACGTACTGCAAATGAAGCCTTTGCCGAATTTACCGTATCCTATGCCGACGTTGTGGCAATGAAAAAAGCATCTGTTGCATTTCTTGATTTTTCCGTTTTAAAAGAGAATGATTCCGAGAGCTATACTGTTTTTGCGTACGATAAAGACGGAAAGCTTATCGACAAGAGCTTTAAGCTATCCGTGGCTGTACCGAGCGAAAAAAACCACGAGGATATGCGCGTGGTTTACTATAACGGAGCAGAAAAACTCTATGCAAAAAGTGAATATTCCGAGGGTAAAATCCGTTTTAATTTGAACACGGGTTGCCACTATTCCTATATTTTGGAGATTTTTCCGTCACTTATTTCAGTGCTCCCGCAGGAAATAAGAGTTTCTGCCGATAAGTGTGAGGCTCTTCCTGGGGAAGCTGTAACGCTTAGCATCGATTTGCCTCTCGGTATAGAGCTCGTAACCTTCTATTACGTCGATGCTTCGGGCGCAAGAGTTGCGTTTGACGACGGAAAATTCACAATGCCGAATTTTGACGTTATCGTAGGCGCGGAAACCAAAAGAATACTTTACACGGTAAATTTCACCTCGGACGGAATAATCATAAGCTCACGGCAATACTACTACGGCGACACGGTTGAAATTCCAGACGGAGTGGTTAAAGCGAGTGACGGAAAATACACTTATAAATTTCTTCGTTGGGCGCCTGCCGTTGCCTCTGTAACGCAAAACGCAAGCTATGAGGCGGTGTATGAAAAAACGCCTATAGTCAGGCAAGTCGACGGCGGACTTAAAATCTCAGAGGGAACTCTCAGAATTCTCGTCACCGCGGGAATTTTCGTCTTCGTTTTATTCCTCGGCATCTTGCCCAATATCGTTATTTCCGTAATTCTTGCGTCAAGACGTAAAAAAAGAGGCACGGCTATTATCACTAGACGAAAAAATACTTAAACGAATTGAATAAAAAATACTGCGCGCCTTTGTATACTTTACCAAAAATACGACGGCGCGCTTTTATTTTCGCTCATTCTTATTGACTTTTACCCGTGCGAATGCTATAATTACTTTAATATTATTATAAATATGCAATTTTTCTTTGAAAGGTATGGTAAGAAAATGAAAAAGACATTGCGAACAGTCGTTGCCTCATTGTTGCTTCTCGTTATGCTCTTCAGCGTATCGGTAACAACGGTTTTTGCAGCAGGGGAAACTCTCGCTGCGGGTAGCGGCAATACGGGTGCTTATGAGCCAATCACTCCCCCCGTCAACACTCCTAACGGAGTTGACCTCGGTTGGATAAGTGTGAAATATGATGACGATAGCTTGGATATCGTATGGCATCATAGGTTTGAAGCTATGCTTAATACCCTTAGCACAAATCCAGAGATACTTAACGAGCTTTCCCAGATTCTTGTGGATGGCTTCGAGCATCTCGTTATTGATTCCATTCAGGGCGGATTCTCGGGCGATGGCTCAGACGGAAGCGGTTCCGGAATCGTTGTTGATATCAACGATATGGAAGGTCTCCTTAAAACCGCTATCAACGCATATCTTAAGATTGACCCTAATGAAGAGGGCTACATAGAGTCGATTCTCGATTTCTTCGAGATTCTTCTCGGCCAGGATATGAATGCTGAAAACTCGGAAGCGCATAAATTCTCTAAGTACGTATGCGACCTCATTTCCTTTGCTGTATCCAGCGGAAAGATAACTCTTGACGAGCTTAAGGCGAAAATCGCAGACGGAGATGCGCTCAAGGCTACGATAGACAATAAAATTTATAACATAATCGACTCTTACGCGGCTAAGTTTATCGAGGATAATCTTCCCGGTATGATCGATAAATACGTTTTGGAGCTTAAGGGACAGGATACAGACCTTCCCGACGAGATTATAGATTTTATAGAAACCGTAGCTATAAGCTTCGCTAAGACTGAGGCTGAATGCTATCTTAACGGACAGCCCACAGAGGTTGACGGCACCGTTATTGAAACGTTCATTTTCTCGCAGGTTAAAACCGTCCTCGGAAATCTTCTTCCTCACTATGCTGAAATGAAGAAGAATCCCGGAACTAAATTCTGGGAAGACACTAACGATTACGCATCTGCATACGTAACCGCTTTTGAAGAAATTGACGATTACGTAGACCTTGCAATCAAGAACTATATCGAGATTTTGTGCGGCGTTACTCCCGAAAAATCAACCGTTCTCGATAACGAGCTTCAGAATAATGAGACCGTAAAGAGCGTGTTTGATAAAGCTATCTCCGACGAGCTTGACAAGATAATACTTTACATTCAAGGCGGCAGAGTTAGCGAAAAGCCCGTGACCTACGATCTATTCGCTTCTCTTCTTGATAGCTATTTTACTTCTCACAACACCATAAGCACCATACCTCATTCCATACTTGCAAAATATATCAATTCTAATAAATCAACTCTTTCCGTGAAATTCAGCGATGAATTTAATACGGAGTATGCGAAAGTAGTTGCAGGCGAGGAAACAGCCCTTTACGAAGTACTTGAAGCTGCGTTCAATAACTACTTCAGCGGTAAAACCTTCGACGGTATTGATAAGACGCTTGTTTCCGAATACCTTGATTTAAAAGGAAATGCGATTAAGGCAGAGTTCGTTAATACGAAAATCGCAGAAATAAACGTAGACAACGTAATAAACGCTATCGTATCCTACGTTAAAGCTAAAGCTGATCCTGAAGAGCTCGATCAAGCAACAACGCCCGATTATTATAATGAATTCAAAACAGCTTTTGATGCTAAGGAATTCGCTTATAATAACCAGACCGTAACGCTAGCGGACCTCGAGGGAAATCTTGACGCAGCAAATGCGGTATTCACCCAAACAAATATCGATCAGATTAAAGCGGAGTTTTCGGCAAAAGTTAACGAAGTGGTTACCGATGAGGTTGAGGATGCTTGGCCCGATATCGTAGCGTATGCAAAGCTTGAGAATCCCACGACTCCCGTTCCCGAAAATTACGACATTTTCGTACAAGAATTCAACGATTACCTTGCAAATAACGCTATCACCTTTGCCGGCATAGGCACCGATTTCCTTTCAAAGACTGCTGTTAGGGATTTCATAAAGGGAAAGGTTAATTTTGAAGCAGAGCTCGACAAGATAGTAGCATATCTTGAAGATAATACTAATCCCAAGCCCGATAGCTACGACGTATTTGCTTCCGTATTTGAAACGTACTTCGCAAGCAATAAAATTACTCTTGACAACGTTAGCGCGGAGCTTATAAACGACGACAGCATCAAGGCTGAAATTAAAAACGTGAGCAACCTTAGCGGTGCGCACGATGAAATTTCCGCCATTATTGAAGCAAACGGCGGAATAATCCAAAACGTTAGCCAGGATTCTCTTAACAGCATCATAAACAGCGTAGGCGTGGACACTATAGTCGGCGCGGTTCAGACGGTTCTTAAAACTGACGCAGATTACAAGGCTTCGTTTGTCAGCGTTATCAACGGACTTTCCGACGCAACTATCGTCGGATTCCTTGAAGAAATAGTAAGTGACAGCAACTTTGACGTTGACTCAATGGTTGACGACGTTGAGGGAGCGTTCTTCGACGCTGACGGAAATCTTGACCTTGACGACGAAACCTACGACGCAGCGCTTAAGTTCTATCTCGGTCTTACAAAGGCAGACCTTGACGCTGCTATATTGAAATTTGAAGACGTAATAGCTGACGATTACGACGCAATGATAACGGAGCTTGAAAACGGCGGCGGATCGTTTGAGATGGTTGATCTTCTCAAATATCTCAAATCCGTTTCCATAAACGGAAAAACGCTCGTTGCGTTTGACGACGGAACAAAAGCTGACGTCGCGGCAATAAAGGCATTGCTTCTTGAAACCTTGCCCTCTTTCTCAACTCTTTCGAAGATGACTAACGAGGAGCTTGAAAATCTTGTTCATTGGGAAGTTGAAATAGTTACTGCGTTCTCGGGCGAAGCGCCCCTTAGCGCTAAGTTTGATTTTAACGTTTCGGTAGGCTCAAACTTCAGTGAGGTAAGAGAATTTGCCGCAGCAATGAACGAGCTTGTAAACGTAAGCCGTGAAGACGGTAAGATAACGCTTGACGTTAACCTCTTTGACAATTTCGCAGACGTTCTTTCCGACTTTATAAACTCGGATAAGATTTCTCCCTCTCTGAGAGCAGAGCTCTTCGAGCTTATGGGACTTCCTCTCGAGGATATCTATTCCTACGTAAGCGACAGAACAAGATTTACCTTCGCAAAGTATAAGACCATCGTTTCTGCAATTGATTTTGAGGAAATTTTCAAAAACTTTGGCATTGAAAACGAGCAGAACGGAATTTACGCTGATTATAATGCTTTGATGGTTAAGATTCTTTGCCAGAACGAAAAGAAGTTTGAAAAAGTCCGTCAAAAGCTTCTTGACACTATTGATTCTGTTCCCGAATCTCTTAAGTCTAAGGCTATATTCGACGTTTATGAGGGTAACGGAAAGTTCTCTTATGCAAATAAGGCAAAGATTTCCGCATCCGAATTGATTTCAAGGTTTGGAGATTCCGTTCCCGCGCTTCAGGACTTTATTACAGTGATAAAGGGAATCGTTGGAAACAGAAGTGTTGAGGCTAACGTAGAGCTTAATGTTAACGGACCTAAGCTTTATAAGGTTACGTACGTCGTAACGGATCCTCAAACGGGCGCAGTTGTAACAAAAACAGGCTTGCTTCCCGAGGGAACCACCGTTCAGGGATTCTTCACCGCAACTGAAAAGTATGCAGGAAACGTTATCGAAAGATACAACGGATACCGTATTGAAAAATGGTCCTTGACAAATGGCGGTGATGCTGTTACGGCAATCCCCGCATACGACGTTGTACTTTATGCAACCCTTGAAAATATCAAGACGGCTATTACCGTTTATGACAACAACGATAATTCCGTAGACGGCGCGCTTTTAGCAAGCGGCGTTACCTACGACGAGGATAAGTCTTACGTTCTCGAAGTAAGCGTATCTTACACTCAAAACACCTTTACTCCGAAGTTTGCATATCAGTGGTATAAGGGCTCGCTTCCTATCATCGGTGCAACTCAAAAGACGCTCGTGGTAAATAGCGAGGTAAGTAACTCAGGCGTATATTGGTGCAGAGTAATCGTGGTAAGCGACGGCGCAATGAGCGGAGCTTCTGTAGATTCCCCATCTCAGACCGTTACCATAAACAAGAAAGCAATTAACATTAAAGATTACGGTCTCGAGTGGAATTACGACTCCGAATTCCCGTTCACCTATAGCGGAAGCTCCTATAGCGTTGCGCTTACTCCCGAAACGCTTAACAAGATAAATGCAAAGGGACTTCCCGAAATTACAGAAACTCCTATCTACACTAACGTTATAAAGTCTGACGCAGGCAACTATAAGGCGCGCGCAAGCTTTAGCTTCGCAAACATAGAATCTGGGGAAAACTACGTTTTAGTAAACGCTGACGGAATTGCGAGCGAAAGCGGCTTTGCATACGTTGAATGTGATTGGACTATCGAACCTAAGAAGCTCTCTTCTACAGAAGACTTTGAGTGGTCTGTTGAAGACGGTGCTTCGCTCACCTACGAGTACGGTAAGACTCATTCCGTAACTCTCGCTCTTCCCGAAGGACTTGTTGTTGCGAAGTACACTGGAAATGCCGGAACTTACGCAGGCTCCTACACAACTGTAGCTTACGTTAAGTCAAGCGATCCTAACTACGTATGGGTTGGCGAAGATCCCACTATCAGTTGGGAAATAGCGCCTCAGCTCTTTGACCTTACACAGCTTGAGTGGAATTACAATCCCGAAGAGCCTATCGTATTTAACGGCTCAGAGCAGAGTGTTGCTTTGGTAGGTGTTCCCGAGGACATCGTATGGCTTTATGCCGATAACGTACAGACCTTTGCAGGCAGCTACGTTTCCTCTGTTGAACCCGATCCCAACAATGCTTTGAACAGCAAGAACTACATTTTTAAGGGCGAAGCTCCTAAGTGTGAGTGGACTATTGAGAAGCAGTCGATAGAGTCGCTCCTTGAGCTTGATTGGAATTATAGCGAAGCACTCACCTATAATGGCTCCGCACAGAGCGTTGAGCTTGTTATACCAGATGGCTTTGACGAAAGAATCACCGTAGTTTATAGCGATAACGTCGCAGTTGATGCAGGTTCATATACCGCAAAGGCAACGCTTGTAGCTCTTGATGCCGATAACTTCGAGGTTGTCGGTGAAGCGATAAGCTTTGAGTGTGCTTGGATTATCAACAAGGCTAAGGCTGATATGTCCGGTATTAGCTTCAAGGATAAGACCGTTATCGAAACAGGCGAAGCCATAGGCATTGAAATTGAGGGAACTCTTCCCAAGGGCATTACCGTTCAGTATTCCGAGCCTCAGGTTGCGGTTGGCAAATATGAAATGACGGCTACCTTCATTTATAATGAAAACAACTTCGAGCCTATCGCTCCTATGACGGCAACGCTTATTATCAACCGCTACTATCCTAACGTTAACGGCTTTACGAACCTTGACAGTGCAGGAAACATTATAGTTGACATTAAGGCGCAGAACGAAATTTCCTCGAAGTACACGCTTAACGTCAAGGACCTTAGCACTCAGTACGTTGGCTATGATTTTGGCAACCTCTTTGGTCCCGGAACTAACGGAAAGGTTATTTCGGTTTACGATATTCACTTTGCAGAAAACGGAACCGAAACTCCTCTCAACAACGTATTCACGGTAAAACTCCTTCTTCCCGATAACTTTAGCGGTAATATAAATAACGTACGCGTTGTTCACATCGCTGAAAACGGTGAGATTACCGATATGAATGCAATGCCTACAGACGGCAACAGCTATATGGCTTATGAGACCATTCACTTCTCAATTTACGCAATAGTTGAGGTAGTTGAAAGAGTTGAAGAAACCGAAGAGTTCGATCTTCTCTCGCTCGTTCCTTATGTAATTGTGGTTCTCGCTGTCCTTCTCCTTCTTATAATAATCATAGTTGTTATTAAGAAGAAGCGCAAGAAAAACGAGCCTGAAGAGCCTGTAGCAACGGAAGAGCCGAAGCCTGAAGAGCCGCAGTCTGAAGAGGGCGCAGAAGCAGAAACGGAACCCGAAGCAGAAGCTGAGCAAGAGGCAGAAGCGGCAGTTGAGGAAGCGGAAACTGAAGAAGTTGAAGCAGAAGCTCCCGTCGAAGAAAAGCCTGCTCTCGTTATTCACGATTCCGTTGAGGATATTGCCGAAGAAGCTTCCGCGCAAAACGAAGAAGCCGCTCCTATTACCAATGAGATTGTTCACGTAAGATGCAGAAGCTCCTTCACATCAAGACTTATCCAGTCTGAGCCTCCTATCCAGGATTATTACACGGTTCTTAAGAACGCACTTCTTTCCTACAAGGGTGTTAAAGCAAGAATGAGCTTTAACTTTGAATCCTTTAACAGTGGCAGAGTACAGTGTGCTAAGCTTAACGTAAAGGGTAAGAGCTTCCTTGTATACCTTGGACTCGACCTTGACGAGTATAACGTAAACAAATATCACTTCTCCGATGCATCGGATAAACCTAAGTTTGAGAAGGTTCCTATGATGCTTAAGGTTAAGAGCGAAAGAGCTCTTAAGTATGCAATTGAGCTTATAGATGAGGTTATGAAGAAGAACGGAATTGAGCAAGGCGGAATTCCCGAGGTAGACTATCAT
>JAZQRU010000025.1:0-40293 GCA_045629745.1 Eubacteriales bacterium | reverse complement strand
AGATTATCGGTGACCACACCGACAAGTATATTCAGGCATACTTCCAGTATGACTCCAAGAAGACGGGCGGTATCACTATCTCCCACCTTCGTTTCGGCGACAAGGCTATCAAGTCTCCTTACTACATCAATAAGGCTAACTTCGTTGCTTGTCACAATCAGGCATATCTTACCAAGTACGATATGGTATCCGACATCGTAAAGGGAGGCACCTTCCTTCTCGACTGTAACTGGAAGCCCGAGGAGCTTGACGCTCACCTTCCTGCATCCGTAAAGACCTATATTGCAAAGAACAACGTTGAGTTCTATACCATCAACGCAACCAAGATCGCTATTGATATCGGTAACGCAAAGGTTAAGAACACCGTTCTTCAGTCCGCGTTCTTCGCACTTGCTAAGATCCTTCCCATCGACGAAGCTATCGATTACATGAAGAAGGCTGCATACAAGTCCTACATTAAGAAGGGACAGGCAATAGTTGATCTCAACTATGCGGCTATCGACGCAGGTAAAGACGCTCTTAATAAGGTTGACGTTCCTGCCGCTTGGGCAAATGCCGGCGAAACTGCTCCCGCAGCTAAGGCTACCGGTAAGAGAGCAGACCTCGTTGACTTCGTTAACGATATCGTTATCCCCGTTGGTAAGATGCAGGGTGACTACCTCACCGTTAAGACCTTTGCAAACATTGCAGACGGTCAGTTCCCTCAGGGCTCTTCCGCTTACGAAAAGCGCGGTGTTGCAGTTTCCGTTCCTCAGTGGAATCCCGAAACCTGTATCCAGTGTAACCAGTGCGCATTCGTATGTCCTCACGCTTGTATCCGTCCCTTCGCTATGACTGCTGAAGAAGCAGCTGCAGCTCCCTCCGAAACTAAGTTCGCAGAGAAGCCCGTAGCAAAGACCGAATATAAGTTCACTATGTCCGTATCTCCTCTTGACTGTATGGGTTGTACGCTTTGCGTTAAGGCTTGTCCCGTAACCGCTAATGCGGCTAAGACCGGCAAGACTCCCGCAATTGAAATGAAGCCTATCGCAAGCCAGCTTGATCAGCAGAAGGCTTACGACTATGCTGTTGCAAATGTTTCCGAAAAGAGCGAGCTTGTTTCCGTTACCGTTAAGGGTAGCCAGTTCAAGCAGCCTCTTCTTGAGTACTCGGGCTCTTGCGCAGGATGTGCAGAAACCTCTTACGCTCGCCTTGTAACTCAGCTCTTCGGTGAGAGAATGTATATCTCCAACGCAACGGGTTGTTCTTCTATCTGGGGCGGCTCCGCACCTGCAACTCCTTACACCGTAAATAACGAATCTCTCCGCGGTCCCGCTTGGGGCAACTCTCTCTTCGAGGACAACGCTGAGCACGGTCTTGGTATGTACCTCGGTCAGAAGGCTATCCGTGATAAGCTTATCGGCTACGTTAAGGCTCTCAAGGCTCCCTGCGAGGCTTGCCAGGCAATAGTTGACGAGTATCTCAATACTCTTGATGACGGTGCAGCTAACGAAAAGGCTACCAAGGCGCTCGTTGAGCTCCTGGAAAAGTGGGCAGCAGACGGATGTGAAGAGTCCAAGAAGATTCTCGCAGAGAAGAAGTACCTCTCCAAGAAGAGCGTATGGCTCTTCGGCGGTGACGGATGGGCATACGATATCGGATTTGGCGGTCTTGATCACGTTCTTGCTTCCGGCGAAAACGTAAACGTATTCGTATTCGATACCGAGGTTTACTCCAACACCGGCGGACAGGCTTCCAAGGCTTCCAACATCGGACAGGTTGCTCAGTTTGCAGCTGCAGGTAAGGCAATTGGCAAGAAGAACCTTGCAGAAATCGCAATGTCCTACGGCTACGTATACGTAGCACAGGTTGCTATGGGCGCTGATATGAACCAGACTCTTAAGGCAATCGCAGAGGCAGAGGCTTATAACGGACCTTCTCTTATCATTGGTTACGCTCCTTGTGAAATGCACTCCATCAAGGGCGGTATGGCTAACTGCCAGGCAGAAATGAAGAAGGCTGTTGAAGCAGGCTACTGGCAGATGTTCAGATATAATCCTGCGCTTATCGCAGAGGGCAAGAATCCCTTTACCCTTGACTCCAAGGAGCCTACTGCAGATTACCAGGCATTTATCACAGGCGAAGCTCGTTACACAAGACTTGCTCAGGCATTCCCCGAGAGAGCAGAAGCACTCTTTGCGAAGGCAGAAAAGGCAGCAAAGGCTAAGTACGAAAGACTTAAGAAGCTTGTTGAATTCTACAACGTTTAATTGAAAAGTTAAATAGAATAAGAAAGAGCCGATGCGAAAGCGTCGGCTCTTTTGAATGAAACGTTTAATTCAGCCTGATGAATTTAAGATTAAGAAAAAGAGGAACAGATTAGTGTGTTCCTATAAGGGATTTGATTGAACAACTTATAAAACTCGACTTCTTGCAAGTCGAGTTTTCTTCTACTCACGCAAAATAGATTGAATTAAAGTTAATTTTATGTTATAATAAAGTCATCGATAAATAAGAATTTGACGGAGAAATGACTATGGAATGGAATTCATCATTGTATGACAATAAGCACGATTTCGTGGCTGAATACGGCAGGGGCTTATTGGAGTTTATACCAAAGAATAATGAACAAACCATCTTGGACTTGGGTTGTGGAACAGGAACGCTTACAGCACAGTTAGCAGATCTGTGTAGCAAGGTTGTTGGTGTTGATAGTTCACAGAATATGATAGACAAAGCAAAAAAACAGTTTGAAAACATTGAGTTTTCCGTATGTGATGCACTTACGTTGCCTTTCGATGAAGAATTTGATGTTGTTTTTTCAAACGCCGTTTTTCATTGGATAAATGATCACAACGCTTTGCTCAAAAACATACATAAAGCCTTGAAACCGCAGGGATTACTTGTATGTGAGTTTGGTGCGAACGGTAATATTGCTACGATTGAAAATGCGTTTATCAAGGTGTGTGAAAGGTTGGGATATAGTTATAAACCTAAGTTTAATTTTCCTACAGTAGACATTTTTGGGGGAATGTTAGAGAAAAATGGATTTATAATCGATAGAATCTACGATTTCGATAGACCAACCGTATTCAAAGACGGCGAGCAAGGATTGTCCAATTTTTTGAAACAGTTCTTCGCTTCGGAATTAAGAGAAATTCCTGAACACATACAATCTTTGATTATTGACGAGGTTGCAGCAATAACGAGAGAAACTCTTTGGAATGGAGAAGCATGGGTTGCTGATTATCGAAGATTAAGAGCAGTCGCACACAAATGAACAAATTCCAATTTATCGAGTTGTTAATATTTGTGGACAAATTTTAAAAGTGTAGCGCACTATACTTTCAAATGAAAGCCGTGTGTTTTGCAATGCAAAAAAGTAAAGAGTAGCAGAATTTTGCTACTCTTTTATCGTACCTTGAAAAATCCCTTATAGGGAACGCCTTTTCGGTCTGTTCCTCTTCGGTTTTTTAATGAAATTTGATAAGTCCTTTATATCGGGGCTTTAGTGGCTCGAAATCCAGTCCTCCGCGGTGGCGCGCGATAGGCGCTTTATGTCCTCTTTTTTGTAGGGCGAGTCCTCGCCTCCGTTAGTGTAAAGGAAGTAGTTTCCGCCCTCAGTTACGTAAAGCGTTTCTTCAAAGCCATCGGGGCTTCCGAACTCACCCGAGGTGAATTTCTTGACTATTGTTGATTTTTCGGTATCGTATTCTTTTTTGCAGATTATTTTTTTCATTTTTTCTCTCCTGAAGTTTTTATAATATTATGGCTTTTTTCGGTAAAATTATAAACTTATATTAAATAAATTTCTGTCCGTTGATAACAAGCCCAAACTCAAGCCCAAGCTTGTCTGCGGACCTGCGGCAGAGAAGCATTCTTTCAACGAATATTTCAAAGTAGTCGAATATCGGGCTTATTTTGGTGTCTATTTTTAAAATGAGAGTTATCGTTTTTTCATTTGCGTCAATTTCAAGCTTTGAGTCCTCAACGGAATAGTTTACTCTGTCGTGAATATCAAAGCTTGCGACGTCGTGATTTCTTACTCTCGTTCTGCGCACGTCGCTCTTATCGGCAAGTATGAGTGCCGCCGCAACGGGATTTACGGGCACTCCGACGCCCTCGTCGTGATTTCCTATAGCGGTAACGACGGTTGCAATGTCCTCGGCTTCCATACCGAGATTATCAAGAATTCTAAATGCCATAACCGCGCCGCTTTGCGAGTGGTCTACTCTGTTAACGAGGTTTCCTATATCGTGCAGGTGTGCCGCGATTTTGGCAAGCTCAACTGTATGAGAGTCAAATCCAAGAGAATTAAGTATATATGCAGCACATTCCGCAACCTTAGTTACGTGGAAAAAGCTATGCTCGGTGTAGCCGAGGGCCGAGAGGGATTCGTCTGCCGCCTTGATGTAGGCGCGTATTGCCTTGTCGCTTTTAATTTTTTCGTAAGTTATCATATTTTGCTCCTCTTAGGCTATGGTCTAATATCATTATACCGAAAAGCGCGGATAAATTCAAGAAGAAATTTGTTTTTAGCAATATCAACTAACACGCGTATAATATTAGGGAAGATTTTTTGCATTTTTTCTTGACTTATTCTTTTTTAAGTGATAAAATATTACTATCTTTTTAAATTTTGGGAAAGGAAAATCCGACGTGAAAGAAATTCTTGATTTTTTGCACGAATTTAATACTTGGAACGTGTTTATAAGACTTGTGCTTGCTCTTATCGTGGGCGGTGTTATAGGTTTTGAAAGAGGAAGACAGGGACGCGCTGCAGGTATGCGCACTCATATTCTCGTTTCTATCGGCTCGGCTATGACCGCAATGATAGGCTTTTATGCAAACGAGGTGCTGGGCACATCAACCGACCCGTTGAGAATTTCTGCGCAGGTTATTTCCGGAATAGGTTTTCTTGGTGTCGGAACTATACTTATAAAGGGCCGTTTTCAGATAACCGGTCTTACAACTGCGGCAGGACTTTGGGCAACGGCAGCAATAGGTCTTGCGCTTGGCGCGGGATTTATCGAGGGTGCTCTTATAGCTTCCGTTCTCTCAATACTTACCGTTACCTTTCTTCATAAAATTGAAACGAAGCTTAACCGTCGCTTGATGAGATTCGGTATATACGTTGAAATCGCAAACGATACTGTTATAAGACCTTGCATAAATCACTTAAAAGAAAAATACGACGCATCAAGCATACAGGTAACTGCCCCGAGAAGCGGAAAGCCGGGCAACGTCGGCATTGAAGCAAATATACATAACCATAAAAACAGAATGGCACCCTGCGAAATCAGTATGCAGCTCGAAAAGGAGCTTGAATACGTGGTGTTCGCGATTGAATCGATATAAAATTAGCTTTTAAAAAGAAAATCGGGGAACAAAACGTTCTCCGATTTTCTTTTATTTTCGTTTTTTAAAAGCCTTGAATATTACAGATGAAGAACTCTGTCCTTGATTTCCTGAGTTCTGCCTTGGTTCCAATACTGAGTACCGATGTAGCCGCAGGTTCTGCGCGCAACGTTCATTTTTGATTGGTCGCGGTTCTTGCAGTTGGGGCATTCCCAAACGAGCTTGCCGTCATCCTCGCCTATCTGGATTTCTCCGTCGTAGCCGCAAACCTGGCAATAGTCGCTCTTGGTGTTAAGCTCTGCGTACATAATGTTCTCGTAGATAAATTCCATAACGCCGAGAACTGCCTCAAGGTTGTTCTGCATATCGGGAACCTCAACGTAGGAGATTGCGCCTCCCGGAGAGAGTGCCTGGAATTTAGCTTCAAGCTCGAGCTTCGCAAATGCGTCGATTGGCTCGGTTACGTGAACGTGGTAGGAGTTTGTGATATAGTTTCTGTCGGTAACGCCTTCGACTACGCCAAATCTCTTCTGCAAGCACTTAGCAAACTTGTAGGTCGTGCTTTCAAGGGGAGTGCCGTAAAGGGAATAGTCGATATTCTCAGCTGCCTTCCACTTTGCAGTGTACTCGTTGAGCTTCTTCATAATTTCAAGTCCGAGTGCCTCGCCCTTGGGCTCGGTAAGCTTCTTACCGTTAAGTGAGTATACGCATTCCCAAAGTCCCGCATAACCGAGAGAGAGGGTTGAATAACCGCCGTGAAGGTACTTGTCAATGGTTTCGCCCTTGTTAAGTCTTGTAAGAGCGCCGTACTGCCAAAGGATAGGAGCTGCGTCGGAAAGAGTGCCGGAAAGACGTTCGTGGGGTGCTTGGAGCGCTCTGTGGCAAAGCTCCATACGCTCGTCAAATACTTCCCAGAATTTCTCCATATTTCCGCCTGCGGAAAGACCGATATCAACGAGGTTAACCGTAACGACGCCCTGGTTGAAGCGTCCGTAATACTTAGCTTCGCCGTTTTCGTCAACGTAAGGAGTCAAGAAGCTGCGGCAGCCCATACAGGTGTAGCAATGGCCGTCACCGTTCTTGTCAATTTTATTTCGGAGCATTATTTTTTCGGAAATATAGTCGGGAACCATTCTCTTTGCGGTGCACTTTGCGGCAAGCTTCGTAAGATAATGATACTTAGAGTCCTCGCGAACGTTGTCCTCTTCGAGAACGTAAATGAGCTTTGGGAAAGCGGGAGTTATATAAATTCCCGCCTCGTTTTTAACGCCCTGATAGCGCTGAAGGAGGGTTTCCTCGATAATGAGCGCAAGGTCTGCCTTTTCCTGCTCGTTGCGAGCCTCGCCAAGATACATAAAGACGGTGATAAATGGAGCTTGACCGTTAGTGGTAAGAAGCGTTACAACCTGATACTGAATACACTGAACACCGCGCTTGATTTCGTCGCGGAGTCTTTCCTCAGTAATTCTCGTGATAGCTGCCTCGTCAGTAACGCCAACGCCTGCGAGCTCGCGCGTTACGGCATTGCGGATTTTATCACGGCTTATCTGAACGAAGGGAGCGAGGTGCGTAAGGCTTATCGACTGACCGCCGTATTGGTTTGATGCAACCTGTGCGATAATCTGAGTTGCGATATTACAAGCGGTTGAAAAGCTATGGGGCTTTTCGATCATAGTGCCTGAAATAACCGTTCCGTTCTGGAGCATATCCTCAAGGTTAACGAGGTCGCAGTTGTGCATATGCTGTGCAAAGTAGTCTGCATCGTGGAAGTGGATAATTCCTTCCTCGTGCGCCTTAACTATATCCTCAGGAAGAAGAATTCTGTTGGTAATGTCCTTTGAAACCTCGCCTGCCATATAGTCGCGCTGTACGCTGTTAACGGTGGGGTTCTTATTAGAGTTTTCCTGCTTAACCTCTTCGTTGTTGCATTCGATAAGAGAAAGAATTTTGTCGTCTGTGGTGTTAGCCTTACGAATAAGAGCTCTCTTATATCTATAAGTAATGTAAGCTTTTGCAAGGGTGAACGCCTTTTTTTTCATAATCTCGCGCTCAACCATATCCTGAACTTCCTCGACGGATACGGAACGGTGGAGCTTTTCGCAAAGCTTTTCAACGTTATCGGTAATCGTTTGAATGTCATTTTCCGTTATGCGCTCAGTTTCTTCAACGGCTTCGTTAGCCTTGGTAACCGCGGCGGCAATCTTGGATTTATCGAAGACAACCTCTGCGCCGTTTCTCTTAATGAGTTTCATTTTTTCGTCCTTTCATTTTGTGTCGTTTATATATTTTTAATAATTTTTCAAAAATTGGGGTTTAAAAAGGAAATTCCAAATTTTCGCGGAAAAAGCGTGCCTTTTTCCGTTGGAACTTCCCGGGGCTTCTATAGAGCGCTATTTTGGGCGCGTGAGAGTATTATACACCATATCTTGTGGTTTTGTCAATACCAGATATCAATATCTTGTGTTTTTGGTTAAAACCAATTTTTAGCAAAAGAGGATAAAATGTACTAAAAAAATCTTTTTTTTTGTTTATTTTACCCCTTGATTTTGAGCTTTCTGGGTAAAAGACCGCAAAAGCCGTCTTTTGTTTCGTCAAGTTCTACAAAAACTCGCCGTTTTTTTCTCTCTTTTTCTTCAAAAAAATTTTCGCAAAATCGAAATAAATACTACATATAGTGATTTTGGAGATTTTAAAACACTAGAATTTGTGTTTTTTCCAAATTTTATCAAATTAAAATAAGCAGCCTTCGTTTAGCTTAAAAAAGAGAGAATTTTTAATTAGTTTTTTATATAATATATAAATGTTCATATTTTAGCTGTATAATTAAATTAAAATTTTTAAAAATCGAAAGAAGGATAAATTTTTGTTACAGTTAAAGGACATAAAAAAGGATTACGTCACGTCCTCGGAAACGGTACACGCGCTAAGGGGCGTAAGCCTTTCTTTTAGAAAGAGAGAGTTCGTTTCCATCCTAGGCCCGTCGGGCTGCGGAAAAACCACGCTTCTTAACATCATAGGCGGCCTTGATCATTATACCGAGGGTGACCTCGTGATAAACGGCACCTCAACGAAGGAATACCGCGACAGAGATTGGGACGCTTACAGAAACCACTCAATAGGCTTCGTTTTCCAAAGCTACAACCTCATACCTCATCAGACGGTGCTTGGAAACGTTGAGCTTGCGCTTACGCTTTCAGGTGTTTCAAAGGTAGAACGCCGCGAGAGAGCACGTGCGGCTCTTGAAGAGGTTGGACTTGGCGACCAGCTTTATAAGCGCCCCGGCGAAATGTCGGGAGGACAAATGCAGAGAGTTGCCATAGCGAGAGCTCTCGTAAATAACCCCGATATAATTCTTGCCGACGAGCCTACGGGCGCGCTTGACACGAAAACGAGCGTTCAGGTTATGGAAATACTTAAGAAGATTTCCAAAGAGCGCCTTATAATAATGGTTACGCATAACCCCGAAATTGCAGAAGAGTATTCCTCGCGTATAATAAGAATGCTTGACGGAAACATAGTTTCCGACTCCGATCCTTACGACGATGCGGAGTGCGCAAAAGAGGGTGCGATAGCTCGTGCGGAAAAGGAAAAAGAGAAGGTCGGAAAAAAGAAAGAAAAGAAGCCCTCTATGTCCTTCTTCACCGCATTTAAGCTCTCGCTTCGAAACCTTTTTACAAAAAAGGGAAGAACGATGCTTACCTCGTTTGCGGGCTCTATAGGTATTATCGGTATAGCTCTTATACTTGCCGTTTCTCACGGTATGACGGCTTATATAAACGCGGTTCAGGAAACTACGCTTTCCTCATACCCCTTAACTCTTGAATCAACCACTGTTGATATATCCGAGCTTATGCAAAGCTTTATGGGCGGTGGTGAAGGCGGTGAAGCTCACGAAAACGACGCGGTTTACAAGGATCCTATAATAGGCGAGCTTGTAAACGCTTTAAGTAAAATAGAAGCCAACGAAAACGACCTTGGCGCATTCAAGACATTCCTTGAAGACGAGCTTAAAAAAGAGGACTCACCGCTTAAGGAAGCTCTGAACGGCATTCAGTATTCATATCAGCTCGATATGGAAGTGTACACGAAGGACAAGGACGGAAAAATAATAAAATCCGACACGGGTGAGCTTATGGCGGAAATGCTTGCCGACTTTATGTTTAAGCTTGCGGCAAATTCGCAAACGGGCTCTCAAAACGGTATGCCCTCTATGGACACCTCTCTTATGGGCTCTATGATGCAGGTCGTAACGTGGGAGGAAATGCTCCCCGGATTGCCTGATGCTGACGGAAATCGCCCTCTTGTCAACGATATTCTATATAACCAGTACGACGTTGTTCACGGAAAATGGCCGGAGGATAAAAACGAGATAGTTCTTATTCTCAATGAAAATAACGAGATAGACGACTTGACTCTTTACGCTCTCGGCTTGCTCCCCAGAAGCGAAATCGACGCGATTATTGATGCGGCGGCAAACGGAAAGCCACTTCCCGAAAGTGAGCACAAGAGATGGACGTACGAGGAAATCTGCGAGCTCAGCTTTAAGACTATATTCCCGCACGAAAAATACGCTCTCGGAAACGACGGTTTATATAGAGATATAAGCGAAAGCGAGATTATGCTTGACTCTCTTTATAAAAACGCAATGGAGCTTAAGGTCGTCGGTATAATCCGCCCTAACGAAGATGCTGAAAGCACTATGCTTAAAGGCTCTATAGGCTATACCTACGCGCTTACCGAGCATATAATCGAGAGCGCGAAGGATTCCGAAGTTGTAAAGGCGCAGCTTGCAAATCCAAAGTACGACGTTCTTACCGGACTTCCCTATAAGGAAAATACGGGCTCTCTTTCCGACGAGGAGAAGAAGACTGCGTTTATCGATTACGTAAATAAGATTTCCGACAAGGAAAAGGCTGACGTGTTTGTTAAGATACAGTGTATTAACGCAGAAAAAGCAGGACTTGAGGCTGCAACGAATGCAATGCTCAATAGATTCGAGTCGCCCGAACAAGTTATTGACATGATAGCAACGATGCTTAGAGAGGAGGATCCTTCGATAGATACCTCGAAAATTTCGGACTACTTCAAGGGTATGACTCTTGACGAGCTTAAGGCAACTCTTCGCCCTGAGGTCGAAAAGATGGCGAAGGAGCAAATTCACGCCCAGACTAAAATGCAGCTTGCGGCAGTTCCCGAGGCTATGAAGGTGGCAGGCCTTTCGGCAGGACTTGAAACTTATTCGCTAGAGGATTTTGCTGTTTACTACGACGAGATTACCGAATTTTCGTCTAATAGCTATAAGAACAACCTGATTAACTTCGGTTGCCTTGATCTTGACGATCCCTTTACTATAAATCTTTTTGCATCAACCTTTGAAAATAAAGACGTTATAGTTGAAGAGATAGCAAAATATAACGCCTCCGTTCCCAAAGAGCAAGAGATTGCTTATATGGATATCCTCGGCATTATGATGTCGTCGATAACCACGATAATCAATGCTATAACCTACGTTCTTATCGCATTCGTTTCGATATCTCTTGTCGTATCCTCGATAATGATAGGCGTTATCACCTTGATTTCCGTTCAGGAAAGAACAAAGGAAATCGGTATACTCAGAGCTATAGGTGCGTCGAAGAAGAACGTTTCGAGTATGTTCAATGCGGAAACTATGATTATAGGTCTTGCGTCGGGACTTCTCGGTGTTATAGTAACCTATCTGCTTTGCATACCGATTAACCTCATTCTCCACGCGGTCACGGGTATTTCAAATCTTAACGCGGTGCTTCCTATTGGCGGTGCTATCATTCTTGTTATAATAAGCGTGATTCTCACTCTTGTTTCAGGTATTATCCCCTCAAGAAGTGCGGCAAAGAAGGACCCCGTGGTTGCGCTCAGAACCGAATAAATTTTAAACGCATAAATAAAGAAGCAAGCCTTGAGATTTTTCGTCTTAGGGCTTGCTTTGGTTTTTAAAAAGCTAGATGTGCGATATGGACTTTAAGAATAGATTTAACGTTCAGTTAAGCTTTTTTATCAAATCCTTTATTACTTCGCCTGCGATTGCAAGCCCTGCTACAGAGGGCACGAAAGCAATACTTGCGGGGGCGTGTCGAGTTTTCTGGGCATCCCCGTCGTCTGCGAGGGTTTTTATCGGCTCTTCCTTTGAGTAAAGCACCTTAAGCTTCTTTATGCCGCGCCTCTTAAGTTCCGTGCGCATAACTCTTGCGAGAGGGCAAACGCTCGTTTTATATATATCTGTGATTTCAAAGGCTAAGGGGTTAAGCTTGTTTCCTGTTCCCATAGAGGAAATGATTTTAACTCCCTCGCGCTCAGCTTTGAGGATAAGAACTATCTTGCTTGAAACGGTATCTATTGCGTCTATTACGTAATCGTAGCTTGAAAAATCGAACTCATTTTCGTTTTCGGCAGAGAAAAACGCGATACGGGTGTTGATTTTTACATCGGGATTTATGCTTTTTGCGCGCTGTGCAGCGACCTCAACCTTATATTTTCCTATAGTGGTCTCGGTTGCTATAATCTGTCTGTTGAGATTCGTTGGGGCTACGGTGTCGGAATCTATAAGGTCTATCTCGCCAACTCCCGAGCGCACCAAAGCCTCGAGCGCATAGCCGCCAACACCGCCTATACCGAATACGGCAACCCTCGCTTTTTTTAGCTTTTGTGCAGCATCTTTGCCGATAAGCGCTTCGGTTCTTGAAAATCTTTCGCTCATTTTATCCTCTTTTTGTGTTTTAGATGCACCCCGTGTCAAAAAAACGGGGAAAATTGAATAAATTTGTAAATAAATATTTACCAAAAGCCTCTTTTTCCTGCGGTTTTGCTTTTGCAACTTTTAGTATAGCAAACGATAAAGACTTTGTCAAGCTATTGATTTTGCCACTTATTTATGATAGAATTATAAAAAAGCATTTTGATAGGAGCATTTTATGTTATCGAGAGTCTACACCTCGGGAATTGTTGGGATAGACGGTTTTCTTGTTACCGTCGAATGCAGCGCTTGGAAAAGAATTCCGAAATTCGACCTCGTCGGTTTACCCGATGCGGCTGTAAAGGAAGCCAAAAACCGCGTGCAGAGCGCGTGCGAAAATTCGGGCTTCTCGTTTCCCGCGCTTGATATGATGGTAAATCTCGCTCCCGCTGACGTAAAGAAAGAAGGGAGCGCATTCGACCTTGCGATACTCGTTGCAATTCTTCAGTCGGGTATGGTTATTCCGCCGAGCGCCGAGCTTTCCGATAAATGCTTTGTGGGCGAGCTTTCTCTGTCGGGCGAGGTTCGCGCCGTGAACGGTGTTCTTCCTATGGCGGTTTGCGCAAAGGAAAACGGAATACGCGAGCTTTTCGTTCCTTACGACAACAGAGGCGAGGCTTCCGTCGTTGAGGGAATTACGGTTTACGGAATTAAAAACGTCAAGGAGCTTGTTGAATACTTTAAGGGAAAGGGCGAGCTTACACCGGAGAAATTCAATGCAAACGCCGTCGATTTTTCAGGTGCTGAGTGTGAATTCGACTTTTCCGACGTAAGAGGACAGTACAAGGCGAAGCGCGCTCTTGAGATTGCCGCCGCAGGCGGACATAACGTGCTTCTCATCGGCCCTCCCGGTGCGGGAAAATCAATGCTTGCAAAGCGCCTGCCTTCAATACTTCCCGACTTAAGCTTTGACGAGGCCATAGAAACGACTAAAATACATTCCGTTACGGGACTTCTCAAAACCAATCTCGTAACGACGCGCCCGTTCCGTTCACCGCATCACACGGTAAGCCCTGCGGGTTTTATCGGCGGAGGCGCAAATGCGCGCCCGGGTGAGATTTCTCTTGCTCACAACGGAGTTCTTTTCCTTGACGAGCTTCCCGAGTTTTCAAAGTCCGTGACGGAAGCTCTCCGCCAACCTATTGAAGACGGGCGCGTGACGATAACGAGAGCTGCGGCGAAAACGACCTACCCGTCGTCGTTTATGCTTCTTGCGGCTATGAACCCTTGCCGTTGCGGCTTTTTCGGCGACCCGACAAGACAGTGTACCTGCCCTCAGGGCTCGATACGCAAGTATCTTGATAAGGTAAGCGGTCCTCTTCTTGACAGAATTGATATACAAATAGAGCTTCCCGCGGTTTCCTACGACGAAATTTCGGGCAAAACCGAAAAGGGCGAGCCGTCAAGCGAAATAAGACGCCGCGTAAACGAGGCCCGCGAATTTGCCAACGAGCGCGTGGCTCGGGGAGGCGGACGGCGCGGAACGCTTAACGCAAATATGTCCCCCTCTGACGTGCGCAAATATTGCAAGCCCACGGCGGCGGGAGAGGCGCTTATGAGAGAGGCTTTTGAGAGCCTCGGGCTTTCCGCGAGAGGACACGACAAGGTCCTGAGAATTGCAAGAACTATTGCCGACCTTGACAAGTCCGAGATAATTGGAGAAGAGCATATTGCGGAAGCAATAATGTACCGTTCTCTCGACAGAAAATATTGGAACAGATAAATTTTTTCAAAGCTATTGACAAAGACGAAGCTTTGTAGTAAAATCTACAGTATCAAACCGAGGATAAAGAGTAGTAACCGAAGAATTCTTATTGACAGAGAGCCGCGGCGGTGGAATGCGGTATTGTGAGCTTTGGCGAATGGACTTTTGAGGGCGGAGCGAAAGGCTTTAGCCGAGTAGCGACCGACGGGAGCGGCCGTTATACCGCAAGGTATTTTTTGATACCGACAAAGGAAGCCTATGCTTTAAAACGGGTGGCACCGCGAAAACGTTATTCGCCCCGAGCGCATTTTCTTTGCGCTCGGGTTTTTATGTTTTAGAGAGCAATTTTCATGACGGTAAATTTCAGTATCCTTTACCGCACAGATATTTATTAGCTTTCGGGGGAATAAAAATGAAACTTAAAAAATCTCTCTTCATCTTACCGGGGAAACGATGGCGTTTTTTATCGGCATTGGAGTAAAAAATATGAGAGGAAAGAAAAATGAATAAATACGCAGATTTTGAAAATTATACCAAGGAATATCCCGACGAAAACGGATATTTCGGGGAGTACGGGGGCGCGTTTTTGCCTGAGGAGCTTATTCCCGCATTTCGCGAGGCAGACGACGCTTACGAGGCTATCTGTCACTCGGCTCAGTTTATAAACGAGCTTCGGAGAATAAGAAAGGAATTTCAGGGCAGGCCCACACCCGTGTATCATTGTGAAAGACTTTCGCGACTTTTCGGCAACTGTCAGATATACCTCAAAAGAGAGGACCTCAATCACACGGGAGCGCACAAGCTTAATCACTGTATGGGCGAGGGACTTCTCGCGAAGTATATGGGCAAAAAGAAGCTTATTGCGGAAACTGGTGCAGGTCAGCACGGAGTAGCTCTTGCGACGGCGGCGGCTTATTTCGGGCTTGAATGTGATATTTATATGGGAGAGGTTGACATTGAAAAGCAACACCCAAACGTCGTCAGAATGAAAATGCTCGGTGCAAACGTTATTCCCGTAACGCACGGGCTTAAAACTCTTAAGGAAGCCGTTGACGCGGCTTTTGAAGCGTACAGCAAGGAGTACGACAGAGCGATATACTGTATCGGCTCAGCTCTCGGTCCGCATCCGTTTCCCAAAATGGTAAGAGATTTTCAAACTGTCGTCGGAATTGAAGCAAGAGAGCAATTTTTCGATATGACGGGCATTATGCCTGATGCGGTTTGTGCGTCTGTTGGCGGCGGCTCAAATTCTCTCGGTATGTTCGTGCCTTTTCTTCAGGACCCCGTTGAGATATACGGTATTGAGCCTCTTGGGCGCGGCGACGGTGTCGGTGAGCATGCGGCAACTATGAAGCACGGCACACCCGGTATGCTCCACGGCTTCAAAAGCTATCTTCTTCAGGACGAGTTGGGCGAGCCGCTTCCCGTTTATTCCATCGCAAGCGGACTTGACTATCCCGGTGTCGGCCCCGAGCACGCATTTCTTCGCGACAAGGGAAGAGTGCATTACGAGGCAGTGAGCGACGAAGAGGCTATGGAAGCATTCTTCCTGCTCTCGCGCTACGAGGGAATAATTCCAGCTATTGAAAGCTCCCACGCGGTAGCTTACGCGATAAAATACGCAAAAACGCATAAATCCGGCTCAATTCTCGCTTGTCTTTCGGGAAGAGGCGATAAGGATATTGACTTTGTTTACGAGAAGTACGGAGTCGGCGAGGAATTTATCGAAAAGTACAAAAATAAAAAATAAAGAATTGTCAAGGCGGAGGGCGTGTTAAAAAACGCCCTCTTTTTCTGCGTTTATGCAAACTAAAGTTGTCGAAAGACTGCCAATTTTTTGGCAATTTAAACGCCCGGTTGTAGCTTCGGGTTTTTGTGGCGGCACTTATTTTTCCTATTAAAAGCTTTGTGAAAAAAATAGATTTTTTTAGTCAGAATATCCAAAAAACTTTCCCTCTATTGAAAATGGTGTCCGCGAGTGCTATAATTATTATACTTCAAAATAATTTAAGCAATTTCGCAAAGGAGAACGGAATGAAACATCTCAAGAAAATCCTTCTTGCCGTGCTTATTCTCGCGCTTTTGGCAACTGCCGTGGTTGTCGTAGCGCTTGCAGAAGACGGTGAAGAAGAGGTTGTCTATAACGGAACCGTGGCCGAGGCGCGTAAGCTTCTCGATGCGGTTGAAGATATGGAAACCAACTTAAAGAAATCTGAGCAGCTGAAAAAGGTGTATAGCTACGTCTTCAAGGCAGGAGCCTCCTCTTTGGTCGATCCTTATGAAGACGGCTTTGAGGATTTGATGCTTGATTACAGTGACGCAACTCTCAAGGTTGCCCAGGCTTTCCTCAAGGAGTACAAAGATGCAACCGGCTATGCAAAGGAGGAGACGCTTAAACACGCTTATTCTCACTATGCCAAAGCTCCCGTTTACGAGGATTACGAAAGTCTTAACGAAGATGGCTATAACGAGTGGCAGGTTTTCAAATCCAACTATACCATTGAAGCGGTTAAGGTGCTTCTTCCCTACCTTGAGCTTATAAACGAGGCGGAAACTCTCGAAGCGCGTCATGCGGCGCTCAAAACCCTGAGTTCAAAATTCAAACGCAATTACATATATTTTATGCTTTCCAACGAGGACGACGCGACTTACGAGATAGACGGACTCACCGACTTGGTTCACGGATACAACTACTGGTGCGTTTCCATTGCCAATGAATGTCTTGACGGTGTAACGACTCCCGAACAGATGACCGTATTCCGCAGAGATAAATGGATTTCTCCTGACCATACTTATGACAGAGATTCCGAGTATTTCAACGACACTTATCTTCCTCTCGCTGAAAGAATTGACCTTAACATTATCAAATACGCAAACCAGCTCGTTGATGCAGTAAAGGTTACTTCCGAGAATTACAAATCTCAGGCAAAGGAAGCTCTCGGCGCGGTTTATTCCTATCTTGAAAGCACCGAGTGCATTGCGCTTGACAGATCTAAGCTTGAGGATACGGTAGGCGCAGAACACGAGGCTCTTCAGAAGAGAATTACCGCTCTTAGCTATGAGATTGCTACATATTACTATGGCGAGGTTGAAAAGCTCGCGGTAGGCGACGAGGCGAAGTATTCCGGTGCGGTTGCGGATTTCATAGAATTTCTCAAGTCTTGCCCCGCGATAGTATACAGACCTGTCGTGGCACCCGACGAATATGCGGGTGAGCTTTCCGCAGCTGAGGAGCTTCTTCTTGCCGTAAGAGGCGAGGAGAAGGAATATCTCAACGCATTTACGGCGCTTTACGCATACCTTTCCGAGAATGCGCTCGATCCCGCGCTTGACAGCTCAAAGGATTTCTATAGCGAATACGAAACGACAAAGCGCGAGGTTTCCGATTTTGTCGTAAGCTACTTACATAATCTCGATTCCGCACCCACGGTCGAAGGCGGCGAAGAGATTGACGAAAAAGCTTTCCGCAAGGAGCTTGAGAAGCTCGGAGAAATTGCGGCATTCCTCAATACTACTCCCGTTTCCTCCTCTGCTATAATCGAATATAACGAAACAGCATCGGCTTTCATTGTAACGATGGAAAAGCTTTGGTGCCGCCAGATAGAATACAAGGCTCCCGAAAACGCTGATGCTATCGGTGCCCTTGAAGCAGCAAAGGCTCTTCTCGGAGCCGTTGACCTTAAGGCAGAAGGCGCGCTTGACGCTTATCTCGCTCTTTACGAATATCTTGTAAAGACTCCCGTTGATAAGGCTGTCGACGGTGCAGACGAATTCTACGAAAAGTTCGCTGAGCTTTCAGGCGAGGTTTACGCGATTCTCTACGAAGAAATCGACGCGCTTGCAACCAAGCCTGCTTATGTTGAAATATTTGCACACGACTGCCCCGAGCTTGCATACAATGCTCCCGTATCCGAGACCTTTGACGGTACGGTTAAAGACGCAACCGCACTTCTCGAAGCTGCAAAGGCACTCGTTGATTCTGATGCGGAGCTTTCCGAAATTTTCGCGGCTTACGCTGCTGCTTACGTATACAATTACAAGACCTCCGTTAAGCCCGACCTTAACGGCGCTGAGGATTACCTTGAAGCATTCGCAACGCTTACCGAAGACGTTTCTGCTCTTGTAGTTGAGGCTCTTGCCGAATTTGACGTGACTCCCAAGACTACCGATGAAGAGGGCAACGAAATCGTTGATGCCGATGCTCTTAAGGAAAGCGCAAAGGCTCTCGCAGTCTTCGCTTCGTTCCTTAAAGAGTGCCCTGTAAGCGCCGAAGCAATTGACGTATATAACGGCGTTCGCAAGGCATTCTACGATGCTATTTCCGCAAGCTACGGAAGTGAAAACGATAGCGAAAGATTTGATTCCGATCTTGCAAAGCTTGTTGAAATTGCATCGTATCTTGAAAAGATTAACGCAGCTTCTGAGCTTCTCGACGAGTACAATGTGAAGGCTTCAGAATTCAAAGCAAGCCTTTCGGCTCTTAACTGTCCTGTTGTTATCGAAAAGCCTTTCTCTTCCAAAAAGCTTGACGGTGACGTTGACGAGGCCTTGGCTCTTCTTGATGCTGTAACGGTAAACGCAAAGGAAAGACTTGCGGCTTATTCCGAGCTTTATAAGTATCTCAAAGCAAACGCAATATCTCCTGACGAAGAAGGTTCTGATTCCTTCTATTCGGAATATGCGCTTCTCACGGCAAGCATCGCCGAGGAAGTAATGAATAAGATATCAAACCTCAATCCCGATTCTTACTACTTTGAAGCGGAGTATCCTCAAATCATTTATTCTGCAATTGAGCCTCTTACTTATGCCGGCAATATTGCAGATGCAACAGCGCTTCTCAATAAAGTAAAATACGCACTCGGTGATGCCAACCCCGATGCGCAAGAGATTATGGCGGCTTATGCGGAACTTTACGATTACGTACGCAGAAGCTCCGTTCCGAGAAACGTCCTTGGCGCAGATAAATTCTATGCAGATCTCGCAAGCGTGAATGCCGCGGCGGGCAAGATAGTCATTGCGGCAATCCAAGCTCCCACGGATTTTGAGGGCTCGCTTGAGGCAAACGAGGAAATTCTTGCGTTTATAAGAGACTATCGCGTTTCGGAAGAGGCTGTTGCCGCTTATAATTCTACCGTAGCGGCTCTTAAGCCTTACGTTCCCTCAACTCTCTTACCCGCTCAGGAAGAACTTGAAGCTTCTCTTAAAAACGTTATTGAAATCGCAGAATTCCTTAAGGCTTCTCCCGTATCGGTAGACGTGGTTACCCTTTATAACGAGGTTCTTAACGCTTATACCGTATCTCTTAAAAAGGTAATTGACGCAGAATACGGCACATTCGTTGATGTCAAGGCAGAGCTTGAAGCTTACGTTGCATCTTCCTCCAAGACTCTTAAGGACTTAGGTATTACTCTTCTTCCCGAGGAGATTGATTACGAGGCATTCCTCGAAAAGATCGCAGGTCTTGACGCTTACGTAAAGGTAAAAGAAATCACCGATTATATTTACAACGCAGACTACGACGAAATCGGCAACAAGATTACATCTGTTGACGAATTCAGAGAGGATATCGTAAAGACTCTTAACGATATTATCGCCGCAGACCTTCTCGTGTATAATCCCGTTCCCGAAAGCGACGTTTACTCAGGTAACGTAGAGTCGGCTCAATCTATAATCGACAGATACAATGCAGAGAGCGACGCAAGCCTTAAGGCAGAGATTTACAGAGAACTCTTCAACTACATTAAGAAAAACGCAATGAACCCCAAGCTCAACGGCTACGAAGGTGTTATGAACAGCTTTAATGCAATGGGCGAGGAGGTTTACAAATCCTTCATTGCCAATATTGACGCGGCTAACGATAAGGGCGCGGCAACGGCAGAAATGCGTGCATATCTCGAGGAAATTCCTATTTCCGAAGCGGCTGTAAACGCATATAATGTGAAGTATCTTTCCACCTACAAAGATCAGCTTAACGCAAGCTACGAGGCTTATGCCGCAGTAACTCTTAAGCTCCACGAATTTATCGAGAGTCTTGAGGGCGCAGACGAGCTTATAGATAGCTTCGAGGGCCTTGCTTCTGTTATTGATAACTACGAAACTCTTGAAACGCTGGCTCTCGTTCAGTTTTACGAAATGAAGGTGTTTGACGATGATCCTAATTCCGCAGTTGCTTCCGTTACCGCAAGAGGCAGTGCCTTTAAGATTCTCAAAAAATACGCAAAAAAATACCCCATAGGTGAGGGCTCTTACGCGTACGAAGAAACGATGGGGGACGTAAACAGAATTTTCAATGAATACAACGTGCTCATTGAAAACGCAAAACTTGCTCTTGACGACAATGTTCCTCTTGAGGATTACTCAAATGACGCTTACTTTAAAGTTTTCGATAACGACAATGGAAAAGCAGGAATACCGTTTATCCGTGCAGACGTTAGCGTAGGTACTATGGTTGAAGTGCTTGAGGATACTGAAAGAGGCGGCTATTACGCTAAATACAGCTACGGTTCAAAAACTACTAAGAGCGCTTACATGAACTTAAGCTCATTGCCTGGTACCATGAGCTTCATCATTGAATTTGATCTTACGGGTGACGACGGAGTTCAGTATTTCTCGTTTGACAGATGTGACTACCCTGTAAATTACGGATATGCTGATTCGTATTCCCGAAAACAGTTATTCGTTATAAGAGACAACAAATTCTACAGTGTAATAGAGGGTGTTGAACAGAAGACTGCTTGGAAGGACAGAGAGATAATCACTCCCGGTGAGTGGACTAAATTCATTTTCGTTTACGATCCTGTTAACGTAACCCTTACGGCTTATATCGACTACGAGTTTGTAGAAACCTGGTCGATACGCAATACTAGCTATCCTACGGTATTACCGTTCGTAGAAATTCGTAGTATGAACTCACCTACAATTAATACCTCTATAAATCTTGACAACTTCAAAATTTATTCAGGTTCGGGCTTCCGCATCACCGATAAGTTTGATTCTATGTCGCTTGGTGAAGAGTTTGAATATTTCGTTAACTATATGGTTGACGATACAAAACTTTCAACCTCACGTCTTGAAGCTTACCGGAAGGCAACGTCTCTTCTCGAAGAGATTAAGCTTGATGCGGCACTGCTTGAGGAGCTTAAGGACACGGTTGATAAGTACAACGCGGCAGACGTTGAAACCGACATCATAGTTCCTGCAAAGGCTGCAAATCTTATTAAGATTAAAGAATACGGTACACTGCTTGCAACCTACGAAGGACAGGTTACAACTCAGAACTATGCTACGGTTCAGCTTCTAGTTGACGAGATTGAAGAATTTATGGCTTCAAATTCCGAGTATATTGATAAGACCGACGATTCTTACAAAGCCATTTCCGCAAGCATTTCGAGATTTAAGTCGCTTCTTGACAGATACAGCAACATATCCCATTTTGTTGATGCTCTCGCAAAATTCGATAAGGCTTATACTCTTGCGGCTAAGACTAAATATTACACTAGCTCAGTACAGTATTACGAGCTTGCTCAGCTTTACCGTGAGGACATAAGACTTGAGGTTATGACAGACCCTGCAATTGTTGAGTTTGAGGCTCTCATTAACGAAGGCATAACTTCTGACGACGAAGATTACGTTGATATCTTGACTTATTATGAGAACTGCGGAAAAGAGCTTGGCATTCAGCAGAACAAGGAAAATTCCAAGAGAATTATCGACTGCCTTGAATTCGTAGAAAGCCTTGATGGATACGAGGACACCGAGGCGTTCTGGGAAGCTAACTTCGATTACATCGACAAGTATATGACTATCATTCGTGACGTAGTCAGAACGAATGCATACGATGAAACTTATCCCGGTGTTGAAGAGGCTATCGCAAGATTCCGCGAAATCGACGTTTACTTCTACGCAGCACTTCAAGAGGTTCACATAGCATTCATAAACGAAAACCTTGAAAGATACGCAAGCTCCGAGTCTTATATAGAAAAGCTTGGTATATGCACGTACGTAAATAATTATATTGAAGCAAACGACATCGACCTTACGAATTCAATTCTTGCTTCTCTTGTGCTCAAGAATGAAACGTATCTCAGTGAGCTTGAGATTTATCGTTCCGAGTACGTAACCGTTCTTGAACAGAATACGATTAAATTCATAAATACCGTAGAGGAAATGAAGACGCAGGTAAGCTACAAGGCACTTTCCGACCTTTACGCAAAGGCGCTCGTTTACTACTACGAAATGAACATCACAGAAGCTTCTGAGGCAGCTATTGAGGTGTTCGAGAGATACTCTCAGAGCCTCAAGAAGATGGAAGAGGATAGTGCACTCTTCTTTGGATATGCAAATGAGCTTGCTAAGGCAAAGAACGACGCAGAAATTTTCAAAGCTCTCGTTGAATGTGAGCCATACAGAGATTTGGCATCAACAGATATTGCGGGTGTTTCCGATGCTATCGCAAGCTACGATAAGGCGCTTAGTGATTACAACGCTAAGGCAGACCTTATTAACGGTGATATTGCGGAAGTCAACACCGTTGTAAGCGTAACCAGAACGAACAATATCGCAGCTGCGATAATGTCCGTAATCAACAAAATTTGCAATAGATAATAGGGAGGTTAATAGCAATGAAAAACAAGCTTACAAAAATTATTTCAACAATTCTTATTGTAACCTTCCTTGTATCTACGTTTTCGATCTTCGCTTTCGCTAACGATTCAAGCAGCGGAAGCGAGGAATCAACGGAACTCGTTTATATGCTAAACAGAACGTTTGACGAGGGCTGGGACGTTGATAACGGCTTGAAAGTAACCTCAAACGACAACAAATTCTACGTTGACTATGAAGTGTCAAGTGACTACAGCTACAACTACTTTGCGCGCTTTGAAGCGGTAAATGCAAGCGAGGCTTACGCAGAAATTAACTTCAAAACCGCAGGTCAGATTCAGCAGAAAAACGGAAGCGTTGTCAAGATTTCCTTCAAGGTTGACGACTTCTTTAATATCGCAGGACCTACCGATTCCATAGGAACGATTTTCTACGGCAGAACAGGTTATAATATGGACGTAAGCTTCCTTGCGATTAAAGACGGAAAGCTCGTAGCTTATACCGACAAAACGGCAACGTCCTACACCGAGCTTTTCCAGCTTGAAAACGATTGGGTTGACGTAGCCTTCGTTTTCGACTGGGATAAAACCGACTTTAATTACACCGTTTATTACGGCGATAACTATTCCGAGAGCGTGACTGTAAGCTATCCTTATACGGACACTCTTGACAAAGGCTTGCAGTATATCCGTCTCGGTCTTCCCAGATCAACGGTTCCGTCGAGAATAGGCTCCGGCTTCTGTATCGACGACTATCAGATTTATCAGAACTCTAAGGAAATAATGAGTGACGACGAGCTTGATGCTCTCGGCTACGGCCAGCTCGTTGACCCGACTAGAGTTAAGACTATCGAGATTCAGTCGGGAACGGGCAAGAGCACGGCTGATATTCTTGAAGCCGCCCTTTGTATGAAGGTTGACGTTAACTACGCGCTCTTTAAGAATGAAAAGCGTCCGATTTACACGGCGGAAGGTACCGTTTACGGAGCTCCTGCGAAAATTGACGGCGAGGTTATGATACCTCTTGAGCTTCTTCTTGAGTATATCGGCTTCCCCGTATACGTTCACGCAGACGGTGTATCCTACGATATCACCACGGGAACGAGCAAAACGAATCTGGTTGCAGGACGTAACAGCGCATCGGTTAACGGTGAAAGAATAGAGCTTTCCGTAGCTCCCGGATACATAACCGGCAACGGCGGCAATAAATATCTCGCAATCGCAACAGACGACGTTGAGCTTCTTTTCCCGGGTTGGCTCGTAACCTATGACGATATGGGACTTGTAATCGTTTACGAAGACGCAACTCCCGAAAATACCGAGGATAACGTTGAAATCGTAAACCGTAAGGATAACCTTGACACTATGGTTGACCTTATGAAGAAGTTTATATTCGACACCGTAACGAAAGACGCAGACGGCAACACTCTTCGTGACAATGAAAAGTACTCGCAGACGGGCGAAAAGGTTTATGCCGACGTAAAGGCTAACACTGACGGCTTCAAGCACCCATATCTCGGTACTAACCAGGCAGCCTTTGATAAGCTTAACGCTATATATACTGCAAAAGAGGATAACAAAGAAGCCAAGGCATATCTTGATGCTCTCATTAACAAAACGGAAGCATTCTACAACGAGAATGCGAGTCTTAACGACGACGGCTCTTATAAGGAAATCAAAGCAGATAAGATTCCCGTTAACGTTTACAGCGACGGAAAGAATCCATCCAATAACGCTCCTGACGTAGTTCAGGATACAAAAGACGGATACGACTCCGTTCTTGGACATCTTGATATTATCGTTGACTACTCAAAAAATCTTCTTGACCTTGCATTTGCATATCAGGTAACGCGTGACGACAAGTACGTTCGTCTTGCTTACGACTGGGCAAAGGCTCTCGGTGAATGGGAGCATTGGGGCCCCGGCCACATTGTTGACTGTGCCGAAGCAACTATGTACTATGCAATGGCATACGACTGGATTTATAACAGAGTGAACGAGCTTTACGGTGAAGAGGCAGTTAAGAGCCTTGCCGTAATTATCTTTGAAAAGGGCGTTCACCATGGTTATAACGCATCTGCAGGAAAGCCCTGCTCGTATTCAAGCGATAAAGTCGGAAACGTACCCAGCTATACGATTTCAAACAAGAATGACAATGCAGTTGCAAGCTCGGGTATGATAGTTGCGGCTCTAGCAATTATGGAATATGAAAACGTTTCGAGTATCGCTGCAGCAAACGATATGACTGCCGACGAGGAGAGAAATTACCTCGTTGGTAACAACATTATAAATCTCGCAAACAACGGTCTTGACGTATATGCTCCCGACGGCTCTTACGTTGAATCCGCAACCTATTGGGAATACGGAACCAACGCGTTCTTCAAGCTTATTATGGCTCTTGAATCCGCGGCGGGAACTAACTACGGATTTATGGATACCTGGGGTATTGCAACCACCTGCTACTATGCGTGCCATATCGAGTCCTCAGACGGTAAGATTTGGAACTACCACGAGGGCGGAGCAGACGGTGTTATCACCGGTGAGCTTGCAAGCCTTGATACTCATATGTTCAACTTTGTCGGCTACATCACGGGTGATGCAAATCTTGCTGCTATCCGTAAAGCTCAGTTGACAAGAAGCGTCGGCACGAAGAGCATAAGTATTTTCGATATGCTTTATTTCCCCTTTGACGGTGTAGAAGCAAAGAATCCTCCGACACTTGACTATACGATGGCAGGTATTGACGGATTTGTAGCGCGTGACAGCTGGCAAGAGGGCGCAATGTATACCGGTCTTATGTCCGGCGCGAACGACGCAGGCTACGGCCAGCTTGACGCGGGTAATTTTATTTATCACAATAAGGGTATTGTATGGTTTATGGACCTCGGCAGCGAGAACTACAACGCATACGGATATTTCGCAAACGCAAGAAACAATTACTACAGATGCAACACTGAAGGCCAGAACGTTCTCTGCCTTATTACGAGTACTAAGCTTCTTAGCGGAAAAGAAAATACCAAGCATATTCAGTTCGGCCAGTACAGCAAGTCGGCAGGCTACCTTGAAAAGACCTTCACAAACGAGCACGGCTCTTATGCAATAGTTAATAATACTGAGGTTTATTACGGCAATGCGATTACCGCAAAGCGCGGTATACTCATTACTAACGACAGAAAAACTGTCGTTATACAGGATGAGGTAAACTTCGGTGTAAGCGTTCAGGACGTTACTTGGATTGCGCACACCGCGCAAAACATCTTCCTTTCCGATGACGAAAGAACCGCATATCTTAATGCTACAGACGAAAGCGGAAACGCATATACGCTCCGCGCGACAATGCTTACAACATCTAAGGACTTCAAGTTCTCTATTATCTCTGCAGAAACTCCCATACTTGAAACGACCTACGGACCTACCGACTCGATAGCGCTCGGCGGTGAAGCGGAATACTCACGCAAAGGCATTCAAAGACTTGCAATTGAGTGTAAGCAGGCAGTTCGTTTCAACGTTGCGGTTGTTATTGAAATAGTTGAGAACTCTTCAAGCACCGAGCCTGTCGGTTATGAGTGGGTTGACCTTTCCAATTGGGAACCCTCTTATAAGAACCCTGATTCTCAGGTTTCCGTTGACACTAACAATAGAGGTGAGGCAAAGGAATCTGACATCAGAACCGCAACCTCACGTGCAATGACCTTTTTTAACGATAACGTAGCATTTACCGAAAAGCTTAACGAATTCTACTCGGCTCTTACAACTGTGGAATATACTATTTCGGTATTTGATATGTTCGATCCCGGTCTTCAAGAAGACTTCTTCAATTATCTTGACCTTCGCGATGCATACGAACTCTTTATGGACACTGCAAATTATTCCGTTGAAAACGTATTCTACTTCACGGGCTCATTCTTAGGAATAGTCGAGGAAGAGTACGTTGAAGAAGAGGAAGACGGCGAAGAAGAGGAAGAAGAATCCGAAGGCGAGGAGTCTGAGGGCGAAGAATAATTCGCTTAGCATTCTTTAAAATCTAAAACCAAAAACTAAAAATTTAGAGCGAGTTTATCATACGATAGACTCGCTCTTTTTAGCTTCTTCACAAACAAGGCTCTTTATATACGAAAGATGCAGATTTTATGAGTTGAAAATGCAACGAAAAGACTGGTATTATTTTAGCTTTTTAGGTATATCTGTAAATCCTGCTATGTAATCAAGAGAAACGTTGTAGTATTTTGCCAAAGCGACAACGCGCTCAAAAGGAATTGCTCTTTTTCCATTTTCATATTGCGCGTAATAAGATTGGCTTGTGCCCAGAAAATTAGCAATTTCCGCTTGGCTTTTGTCAGCATCTTCTCTGAGGTCTTTAAGTCTTTTGTATAAATTCATTTTTACTTCTCCCCACCGTTTTTTAAATTATAGCACAAATGAACTGAAAAGGCTTGGCTTTAGTTCGCATTTGAACTATAATATATTTGGTTTGTTTATGAACTTAAAAAAGGATGGTTGAAAATGAAAAAAGAACTTGAAAAATTATGGAATGAATATTTTTCCGACGAATGCTCAAACGTTGATAGCGATGAAGAGAGAAAGCTTATAAAATATGCTGTAGAACTACATGAAAAAGTTTTTGCTATACTTAATGAGGAGCAACAAAACGCAGTGGAGAAATACGTTGACGCATTGTATGATATGGAAGCGTTGCACACAAAAAAGGCATTCTTTAAAGGATGCAGATTTTCCGTTTCGTTTTTGATACAAACCGATATTTGAAAGCTCCTTCAAGAGAAAGATAAAAGTGAAAAGTTTTATTGAGATAGGGAACAGTCGTTTTATGATTAAAGCAAAAAGAGAGAATAAATCGGAATTTTTTAGCCGAAATATTCTCTCTTTAATTATGTGATTAAGCTATTCGATTATCTCTGAATACGGCCGGTGCCGTTACCGCCTGCAAGAGCCTTAACCTCGTCAACGGAAACCATATTATAGTCGCCCTCGATGGAGTGCTTAAGGCAAGAAGCCGCAACTGCAAATTCAACTGCATCCTGAGTGGAGTAGCCCATAAGGCAAGAATAGATAAGACCGCCGCCGAAGCTGTCACCGCCGCCTACTCTGTCTACGATGTGCATATGATAGGACTTCGAGAAGCAATATTCCTTACCGTCGTAAAGGAGAGCCGCCCAGTCGTTATCGTTTGCGCTGATGGAAGAACGAAGAGTGATAGCAACCTTTTCAAAGCCGAACTTTTCAGCAAGCTGGCGAGCAACGGACTTATAGCCCTCGTGATTAAGCTTACCGCCTGCGATATCGGTGTTTTCTGCGTCAATTCCGAAAACGTCGTGTGCATCTTCTTCATTTGAGATGCAAACGTCAACGTATTTGCAAAGCTCGGACATAGTCTTGTTAGCTTCCTCGCGGCTCCAAAGCTTCTTTCTGAAGTTTAAGTCGCAGGAAATCTTAACACCCTTTGCTTTAGCGGCCTTGCAAGCGTCAAGGCAGATGCCTGCAACGGTGGGGTTAAGGGCGGGAGTAATACCTGTGAAGTGGAACCAGTCTGCACCCTCGAAAATCTTTTCCCAGTCGAAATCGGAGGGGCTAGCCATAGCTATTGCAGAATAAGCTCTGTCGTATATAACCTTTGAGGGACGCTGAGATGCGCCTTTTTCATTGAAATAAATGCCGACTCTGTCGCCGCCGCGTACTATCATAGAGGTGTCAACACCGAATCTGCGAAGCGAGTTAACCGCGCTCTGACCTATTTCGTGCTTGGGGAGCTTGGTAACGAATGCGGAATCAAGTCCGTAATTTGCAAGGGAAACGGAAACATTAGCCTCACCGCCGCCGTAAACAACGCCGAACTTGTCTGCCTGAGTAAAGCGGAGGTATCCCTCGGGAGCTAAGCGAAGCATAATTTCGCCAAATGTAACAACTTTCTTCATTTTAAATAAAATCCTTTCGGTTTTTTAATTTTTTAAATTAGTATCGCATATATTTTACCATATATCAAAGGAAAAAATCAATAGCAAAGCGGAAGTTTTTAGCTAAAACTCAAAGCTTGATTTCTTCCGAGCATTTGAGGCACACTCTTTTGCCCTTGAAATTGCGAAGCTCGGAGTCGCTGCCGCAGAAAATGCACGAATCCTGATATTTGGTTACGATAATTCTATCGTCTTCAACGAAAATCTCAACGGGAGAAGATTCGCCGATTCCCATTTTCTTGCGCATTTCCTTGGGGATTACGAGTCTGCCAAGCTCGTCAATATTTCTGACAATTCCTGTTGATTTCATAAAATTATCTCCTTTTTCGTAATAAAAGATACGCTACGCGCTCTTTCGACAAATAAAGTTTAGCATAAAAAGCGGTTTTTGTCAATAGATTATGGAAAAAATTGGCGAAATATGGAGGTTGATATGAGTCTTTCCAAAAAAACTCTCAGCCGTGATTTTTATTCAAATCTGCCGCCGAATGTCAGGCGCGAGCTTGACGGGCTTTTGTTTAGCAGAGGCGGATTTTTCTCGGAGCTTCATTTGAAAATCGGGAAATCCTCTTCGGCTATTATAGGCGGCGAAAGGATAAATCTGTCTGTAAGTCTTGCGGGCGAGGAGCTTCGGGCGCTTTTTTCGCGATTGACGGAAAACAGTCTTTACGCATACCGCGACAGTATTTCCTCGGGCTACGTAACGCTTCCCGGCGGTGTGAGAGTTGGAATCGTCGGTGAGGCGAGGTACGACGGCGGGGAGCTTGTCGGAATATCGAATATCACGGCTCTTTGCTTCAGAATACCAAGCGGTCTTTTTTCGCATAAAGACGAGCTTATAAAGGCTTTTGCGTCAGCTCGTCGGGGGCTTCTTATATATTCTCCGCCGGGGGCGGGAAAAACGAGCGCTCTTCGAGCTTTAGCATATACCCTCGGCAAAGGTCGGTCGGGCAAAAAGGTTACGGTTATTGACGAAAGGCTAGAGTTTTCCCCCGAGGATTATCTTGACGTAAGGGTGGACCTCTTGCGCGGATACAAAAAAAGCGACGGACTGGAAATAGCGCTCCGCACGCTTGCGCCTGAGGTGATAATGCTTGACGAAATAGGCTCTGAAAATGAGGCGCGCGCTATGCTTTCTTACCTGAATTCAGGTGTTAAAATAGTGGCAACGGCTCACGCAGGTGAATATTCGGAGCTAATAAAAAGGAAGAGCCTATCGGCATTTTTCGAGCACGGGATTTTCGACGCATTTTTCGGGCTTTGGCGCCGAGAGGGTGAGTTTTTTTGTGAGGTGAGGTATTCCGATGCTTAAATATCTTGGGCTTCTGATGATTGCGTCGGCGGGAATTTTAATATCGCGCGAGTATGAGAAAAAAGAGAAAAAAAGGCTTTTTGAGCTATCGGAATTTATAAGGCTTCTCGAGCACGTTCGGCTTAAAATTTCGTCTTTTCTTTCTCCAAAATCGGACTGGCTTTCGTCATTTTCTGCGGAGTCCTCGCCGATTTCCGAATTTCTCGGCTTTGCCGAAGCGCATTCGCTTTCCGAAAGCTTTGATTTCGTGAAGGATAAGCTATCGCTTGGGGCAGAAAGGGATACCTTAGCTCGTCTTTTCGCAACGCTTGGAAAAACCTATAAGGATGGCGAAATCGAGCTTCTTGACGAGGGCATTGCCGAGCTTAACGAAAGACGTGAAAAGCTTTCCGAGGAGTGCGAAAAAAATATAAAAACGGTTAAGGTTCTCGTTGCCGCTATCTCACTCGGGCTCATTATTCTCTTCCTGTAGCCGTAGCCTTACGACGATAAATTTTAGCGTCTTTCGTCGTACTAATCATTGGAAAGTGTAAGGAGTTTTATGGATATATCTTTGGTTCTAAAAATAGCAGGGCTCGGTATGCTTGTTGCCGTGTCGTGTCAGATACTTTCAAAGGTGGGAAGAGAAGAGCAGGCAAGCTTCGTTTCCATTGCGGGAATTATCATAGCGCTTCTGCTTCTCGTTGAGGAAATTGGCCATCTTTTTGATGCGGTAAAAGACGTTTTCGGTTTATGATGGAAATTTGCTGTTTAGGGCTTGTTTTTGCTTTCTCCGCAGTGCTTTTGAAAAACCTCGGCTGGCGCGGAGTTTCCATTTTCACCGCGCTCGGTATAGTCGTTCTTCTGTCGGAGCTTCGCGGATCATTTATTGAAATTGATAAGCTTTCGGGGCTTTTCGGGGCTCTCGATGAGGGCGGCATTGCAATATTTAAAATAATGGGAATAGGCTATCTTTTCGGAATATCCTCGGAAATATGCCGAGAGCTTGGCGAGGCTGGAATTTCCTTTGCTCTGACGCTTGTCGGAAGATTTGAAATAATAGCCGTGGCGCTTCCGTTTATCTCGGAAATCTTCTCCCTCGCTCTGTCGCTTGTAGGATAATTTTTTAAGCGGTTTTGAAAATACTTGAAACGGAAAGGCGGGAAAAAGTGAAAGCAGAAATACATACGCTATCGGGCACATCGGGGCAAAGCGTCTTTTTTGAAGGCTCGGAGCTTGGCGATATAGTTGCGGATTTTGAGAAGATAATTCCCGAGGGTACGCTTCAAAACGGTGAGGATTTGCTATCGGGTGTCGGGCCAGACAAGCTTATTTCGGAGATTTTTTCTGCCGTCTCGGCAAACGGTGGCGAGATTATTTCTTTTTTTCTCCTGCTTCTCGGCTTGGGGCTTTTTTCGGCTCTTGTTGCCGCCTCGTCACAGCTTCTCGGTGCAAGACTTTATTCCGCGACGCGCGCGGGAATTTCCGCGGTTTCGGCACTTCTTATTTTTGCAAGCCTCGAGGGACTTGTTTTTTCCGTCAGCGAAAGTCTTGGCGTGCTTTCGGATTTTTTCTCGTCGCTTATTCCCATAGTGACGGGTATTTCTCTTTCCTCAGGCGCCGTTACGACGGCAGGCGTTCAAGCCGTAAATATGAATTTAACTCTCTCTGTTTTGGGAAAGCTCTCTTCGGATTTTCTTGTCCCTCTCGTTTTTATGATTTTTTCTCTCTCTCTTGTCGCGAGCTTCGGGGGCGGTGCTTCAAGGCTTCTTAAGGGTGCAAAGAGTGCTTTTCTCTCTGCGCTTGGTATTCTCTCAACCGTGCTTATAGCTTCGATTTCAATGCAATCCTTTCTTGCAACGTCAAAGGATAACGCAGCGCTGCGTGCCGCAAAATATGCGCTTTCGGGTTCAATTCCGATAGTCGGATCAACCGTTTCGGGTGCGCTTTCAACACTTCTCGGCTCACTCTCCGAGGCTCGTGCCGTGGTCGGTGTTGGTGCGGTTGCCGTGATTTTCGCGGTGGCGGCAACGCCAATTATAATTATGCTTCTTTATAGACTTGCGCTCTCCGTTGCAATATGGATTTTCGACTTTCTCGGCTCAGAGGGCGCTTTCGGGAGCTTTTCCGCTTTTCGCTCGGCGCTCGACACTCTGCTATCGCTTTACACCTTAAGCGCGGTTGTCTATATTCTCGAAATCGTAATATTTTTGAAGGGCGGGGTGAACGTCTTTGTCTGAATACTTTACAACAGTTGTCTTGGTGTCCGCGCTCGTTGCGCTTTTCGAGCTGTTTTCCTATAGCGGCGGAGAGGATAAGGGTGAGCGGCTTGCGATTTCCGTAATAATGATATATTTGATAATTTCGCCATTAGTACCTATAGTTGAGAGTCTTAAAGAAACGGATATTTCGGATTTTTTTGAGGAGGGTGCGGCTCTTTCGGGCGGCGCGTATATTGAGGTTGGCGAGGATGCTTTCCGAGAGGGAATTGCGAAGCTTCTTTCGGAAAAATGGGGACTTTCGGAAAATCAAACGGTTGTTACGGTAACTGGATTTGATTTTAATACAATGAAAGCAGAGTACATAATTATAACGCTTCTTTCAAAGGGGGCAACGGTGGATTTTCACGAAATCGAGGCTTATATTGAAGAAGCGGGACTTGGAGTGTGTGAGGTGAAATATGCAATTTAACGCGCTTTCGGGGATTTTTCCTAAAAATAAAAAGACGGTAATTATAATAGGACTTGTGGTTTTCGGCTTACTTTTGTCCTTGCTGTTCGGCGGCGGAGAAGAGAAGAGCGAAGAGCCTGAAACTCTTACGGAATATAAGCTTATGATGGAAGCGGAGCTTGAAAAGCTCTGCTCCTCAGTTGACGGAGTCGGAAAATGCACTGTGACGGTTAGCTTTTCAAAGGGCGCTGAAAGCACTTACAAAAGCGGAAAGCTAACGGAAACGAAGCCGCCTAAAATTCTTGGAGTTGCCGTTGCCTGTCGCGGCGCGGATTCTCCAAAGGTCAGGCAAGCCTTATGCGAGCTTTTTACCTCGCTTTTCGATATTCCGTCAAATAGAGTGGCAATTTTAAAATTAAATTGAAAAAACGGGAATACAAACGGACTTTCAATCATAGCCTTAAGTAGTAACGAATAAAAGGAGTAACGAATAAAATGCAAAACGAAAAAAGCAAAAAGATTTTTTCCTCAAAATCGGTAAGAAGTGTCGTCGTTATAGCGGTTGTGCTTCTCGTGGGGCTTGCGGTTTATCTGAATTACCGTTGGTTCTACGACCCTACAGGTTCACTCGGCTACGGTGACAATAATATGGACGATACCCTCGGCGACGGAAGCGAGGAAACGGGCGGCGAGGCTGAAGGCGAAGAGGAAAACGACTACTTTGCGGCAACTGCCTTGACGAGAAATCAGTCCCGTGACGAAGCTATCGACGTTTTAAAGCTCGTAACCGAAAATGCATCTGCAAGCGAAGAGGCTAAGGCAGAGGCGGCGGCTAAAATTTCCCAGATTGCCGTTGATATTCAGAACGAGGCGAATATCGAGTCCTTGGTTAAGGCTAAGGGATTTGAGGAGTGCGTGGCGGTTATCGCAGAGGATGCGGCAAGCGTTATCGTAAAAACGGAGAGCCTTCAGGCAAACCAGGCGGCTCAGATTCTTGCGATAGTTTATGAAACCACGGGTATTTCTCCCGAAAATATTAGCATTATTACCAAATAAATAATTACAATACGGCTTCCGTTTATGAGAGAAGCCGTATTTTCTTTCGCGAGCCCGTTTTTATTGATTTCTTATTGACTAACGGTGGTTTTTGTGATAAAATTATGGTTATGATAAAAACTGTAAACCGTTTTGTTTTGGAGGTAAGTATGAAAAAACTTAAAGTTGGTATAGTAGGCGCAACGGGTATGGTTGGACAGAGATTCGTTCTCTTACTCGAAAACCACCCTTATTTCGAGATTTCCGCGGTTATCGCGGGCCCTCGCTCCGCAGGAAAGCTTTATTCCGAGGCGGTTGAGGGAAGATGGAAAATGAAAAAGGACATCCCCGAGTGCGTTAAGGATATGAAAATAATTTCTTCAGAGGAAATCGAAGAGATAGGAAAAAAGTGCGATTTCGTTTTCTGCGCGGTTAATATGTCAAAGGACGAAACGCGTGCGCTTGAAGAGAGATATGCAAAGGCGGAAATCCCCGTGGTTTCCAATAACTCGGCTCACAGATGGACGAAGGACGTTCCTATGGTTATTCCCGAGGTTAACGACGCGCATCTTGAGGTTATCGCGGCGCAGAGAGCGCGCCTCGGAACTAAGCGCGGATTTATAGCGGTTAAGCCCAATTGCTCCATTCAGTCTTACGTAGGAACGCTTACTCCCCTTATGAAGTACGGAATAAAAGAAGTTGTTGCGACGACGTATCAGGCTATAAGCGGCGCGGGAAAAACATTCCGCGAGTGGCCCGAAATGGTTGACAACCTTATTCCCTTTATCGGCGGTGAGGAAGAGAAGAGCGAAAAAGAGCCTCTTCGCGTATGGGGCGAGGTTAACTCCGGCGAGATAGTTCCCGCGGCAAGCCCCGTTATCACGACTCAGTGCCTTCGCGTTCCCGTAACTGACGGACATATGGCGGCGGTTTTCGTTAAGTTTGATAAGAAGCCCACCAAGGAAGAAATCCTTAACGAGTGGAAGAATTTTCGCGGCAAGCCTCAGACGCTCGGTCTTCCCTCTGCTCCCGAGCAGTTTATCACTTATTTTGAAGAGGAAAACAGACCGCAGACGGGTGTTGACCGCGACCTTTACGGCGGCATGGGCGTTTCCTGCGGAAGACTTCGTGAGGACGCTGTTTACGATTATAAGTTCGTAGGACTTTCCCACAATACTCTTCGCGGCGCGGCAGGCGGCGCGGTGCTCATTGCAGAGCTTCTCTATAGAGAAGGTTACTTCGATTACAATTAAAAAAGTGACGGTTTTATTATGAACGTTTCAAAATTCAAGGCGCTTTTAACTGCCGTTGATATGGGGAGCTTTTCCGCTGCGGCGCAGAAGCTCGGCTATACTCAGTCGGGGCTTACTCATATGATGAATACCCTTGAAGACGAGCTTGGCTTTTCCATTCTTCAGCGCGGCTATTACGGAATAAAGCTCACCCCTGGCGGTGAGAGAATTATACCTAAAATACGTCAGCTCGTAGCGTGCGAGGACGACCTCTTAAACGAGATAGAGCTTGTAAAATCCTACGGTGACAGTATTATAAGAATAGGCGCCTTCTCGAGTATGGCAGGACAGTGGCTTCCGGTTATCGTTGAAAAATTTAATTTGGAATTTCCGAGCGTTACTGTTAATATCCAGACGGGAACGGTAACCGAGCTTTACGGAGGTCTTGAAGAGGGGAAATTCGATATTTGCTTCGGCTCGAAAAACCCGAAATACGATTTCAAATGGACTCCTCTTGCGCGTGACAGATTCTTCGCGGTTCTTCCTAAGGGCTACCCCGTGTCACGTGGAGAGTTTCCCATTTCGGGATTTAACGGAACGAAATTTCTTATGCCCGGACTTGGCTTTGACGACGACATAAGCGCGGTTTTTGCGGAAAACGGTGTCAAGCCATTCGTAACCCCGACCTATGTTGACGACCCCGCTATCATATCAATGGTTGAGCATAGCCTTGGCATTAGTATGCTCTCGGAGCTTATACTCAAGGACCGTAGGGATAACGTTGATTTAGTGCCCATCGTTCCCGAGGTGTCGAGAACTCTTGCTATAGCTATCAAGGAGGACAAGGTGCTCTCTCCTGCCCTTAAACGTCTTATTGCTATAACAAAGGATTTCGCAAAAAGCTATAATATGGCTAAATTTGGTGATATTTAATAATTTTGCTCCGCAAATTTTGGCATATCTGAGGAAGTTTTAGAAAATATTGATCTTGACTTTTTGAGACAAAAAATATATAATATAATTATAATAGTATAACTATCACTAAATTGATATCTAGCGCGGTCTTTCCCGACTGCAAAAGAAAGGCACACGGGTACGGAAATGAAAAAAATTTTAAGCTTAATTCTCGCGTTATCCTGCGTATTCACTTGCATATTCGCAATGAGCTCCTGTAATAAAGGAAACGAGGGAGCGGGCGATCCCGACAAGGCGTTTTTTGACGCTGTTGCGGCTTCCAAGGCAACGGAGATTAAAACTCTTACATATTATACGTTAGAAGGAGAAGAGCCCTTTAACGGACGCTTTGAAACCTCTATAAAGGAAAACGGCGACTTTACGTATTCTTACAGCTATACAGAAGTTGCAAAGCTTGAGAACGTAGGCGATCCCACCGCTACGATAGATGGAAACAGGGTTACCTTTGCCGACGTTATTGAATATAAGGGCGGAAGATATTATTCGGCTGACGGCACTGAGCTTCCGGGAATCCCTGCCGACGCAGAGAAGCAGCCTAAGCTTAATCTTTCTAAGGATTTGCTCGGCGAATACGTTATGAACGACACGAAGACCTCTCTTACCGCAACCCTCTCACCCGACGAGGCAGAGGCGGTTCTTGGAGTTGCGCTTGGGGCAACGTCTGACGTCGTTATCAAGATTAGCACAAACGGCACGTATCTTACTCTCGTTTCTATAAGCTACGAAAAAGATACGGCTAAATGCAGAATAGATACGTCATATTCGTAAGAGGGAGGAAAGCTTGTATGAAAAAGATTATAGCACTTATTCTTGCTCTTTGCATTTTGGCTACGGGCGTTGTTCTTTGCTTCGTATTTGACGTATTTTCTTTCTTTGGCAAGGACGTAGAAGAAACCGACGGTATTGAAGTATTTAAGAGACTTTACTCCGTAAGCGAGCCTACAAAGGTTGTAGTAAGTCAGACGACTGTTCTTGGAAACGTAACGCTTAAAGGCAGCTCAACTCTTGCAACCGGCGCTCTTAACGACGGCAGAATCGCAACGGTTTATACGTATAATTACGAGGTTCTTCAAAGTGTTCAGACGGGCGCAGGCTCCGTTATCACTCCTATAATGGGCGAGCCCTTAACCGGCTCTCGCGAATACGTTGAAGGACAGGGCTCTCGCGAAGACGGCGGCGCGTGGGACGCGACCGGTACGAACTTTGCTCCCAAGGCAGGCTCTATCGCGATAAATCTTGACGAAACGAAGCTTAAGAATTGCACGTATACCACTGACGGTGCGCTTCAGACCTTGAGCTTTACCGTTGAAGCTGCGAATGCCGTTTCGGTATTCGGTGACGAGGCAAACGAAATTGTTAGTGACGTAAACGTCGTAATAACGGCAAATGCTGCGGTTGTAACGGGCATTACGATTTCGTACAGTGAAGAGCTCGTTTCAGAAGACGAGGATATCGCATATCCCGAAGCTAATATCACGATTTCCACGGTTTATACCTACGACATCGAAGAAATAACTCTCGTTAAGTGATAAACGGTAGGAAGGAGAAAATAATGAAAAAGATTTTAGCATTACTTTTGGTATGCGTTATAGCTTTTGCTATAGTTTCCTGTAATGAAGAGCCGACTCCTCCCTCGGAGTTTTCGGTTTTTGAAGAGGCTATCGACCAGACTCCCGCTTCTAAAATAAACGTTAACACAAAGATTACAACAGAGGTTGCAATTCTTCATTCAACGATAGAAACAGTATTGAATCCCAATGGAAGCGCAACCATCAATTTCTATATTGAAAGACTTAATTCCGACGATTTTACAACGTCTGAAACGGTAGTTTCAAAAACAGGAACCGTTACTCTTAACAAAGACGGTACTTATTCCGACGGCGGTGAATTCAAGAACACCCTCGGCGCAAATATCGCAACGGTTAAGCTCGGACTCGATTCTTCCAAGCTTGAGAATTACACTGTAGAAAGCGGAGTTCTTTCCGCAACGGTTAAAGCAGAAAACACCGCAGCCGTTCTCGGTACGGCAATTGGATACGACGTTAACTTTATGCTCACAGTAAGCGATGGCAACGTTGTTTCGATAGTTATTAAATACACATCCGATTTTGGTCCTGTTGAGGCTGTAATTTCTTATAACTAAGATATGAAAATTGAAAGAGGGCAAGCTGCCCTCTTTCAAGCCCTAAAACGCAACGCACAAAATCACATTTTATATTCAGTTCACCATTTGTTAAAGAATTGTACATATTTATTTGATATAATACAACAGTTGTCAGAGGAATTAAATCCGCTTTGGCAAAGGAGTATAAACGGTCGGGGACCGACCGCAAACAAAATTAAAAACACAATTTAATATCTGGACCAATAGCTCAGTTGGTTAGAGCTACCGGTCATAATCAAGCGAAACGAGGCTGCAAGCTTGCTTGTAAGCGAGTGAGCGCAGATTGCTCCGCGAGCGCATCGCTTGGCGATGCAAAGCACAGAGTGCCGCCGCGAAAGAGGCGAAGCTCGCAAAGGAGTATAAACGGTCGGGGACCGACCGCAAACAAAATTAAAAACACAATTTAATATCTGGACCAATAGCTCAGTTGGTTAGAGCTACCGGCTCATAACCGGTCGGTCCTAGGTTCGAGTCCTAGTTGGTCCACCAAGAAAAGTCTAAGTCGACCCCTTTCGGGTTGGGTTAGACTTTTTCTTTATGGGTCGGCAGGACTCGAAGGGGAGCGGTAGTGAATGACAGTCCGGTGGACTGTCAGAGCCGCGGAAGACCGAGCGCGCAGTTCGCGCGCGACCGAGTCCTAGTTGGTCCACCAAGATTAACCAAAATCGAACCCGAAAGGGTATCGGTTTTGGTTATTTCTTTTTTAAACTTTTAATTTATGCATAATATATTCTTGACATTCAGCGAAAAATACTATATAATAAATTTGGTTTCTAAAGTGAAAAAAAATTAAAGTTTCGAAAGTGGGGCACTTATGAAGCTTATCGAAAGAAAAGAATATTTAAATAGATTGATAGATTTAAAAGGAACTCCGGATATAAAAATAATTACCGGTATTAGAAGATCAGGAAAGTCCAAACTGATGAATTCCTACATTGATTTTCTCAAAGAGAACGATAGTTCTGTAAACGTAATCTTTATAGATTTTTATGACATTGCGTTTGAAAGCTTAAAGGAATATCACACTCTGAATGACTATATCGAGTCGCACTATCAAAAGGGTAAAAATAATTATATATTTATTGACGAGGTGCAACTTTGCCCAAGCTTCGAGATTGCCATCAACAGTCTTTATACAAGCGGAAAGTACGATATATATATTACCGGTTCTAACGCATTTTTGTTAAGCAACGATTTGGCAACTCTTTTTACAGGACGCTATATAGAAATTCACGTATTTCCTTTCAGTTTTAAGGAATTCACTCTTTATTACAACGGCATCGATGATATAAACGAGTTGTTTCGGCAATATGTAGTGAAGGGCGGGCTTGCCGGATCCTATGTGTATAAAAACGAGCAGGATAGAGTTAGGTATATCGGTGAAGTTTATAACACCATTGTAAATCGCGATTTGGTTTCTAAATACAAAATTCCAGACACCTTCGTTTTAGATCATCTTTCAGAGTATTTGATGGATAATATCAGCAATCTAACGTCACCGAATAAGGTTAGTAGCACCCTGGTTTCCAATCAAATAACTACCAACCATGTCACGATAGGAAAGTACGTTAAATTTCTTTGTAACGCATTTATGTTTTACGATGTAAAGAGGTATGATATTAGAGGAAAGAAGTATCTGGATACTTCCGATAAATATTATCTTTGCGACGTTGGCTTCCGATATGCTCTACTTGGAAGCAGAAATATGGATTACGGCAGATTGTACGAAAACATTGTCTGTATAGAGCTTCTTCGCCGTGGGTATGAAATCTATGTTGGAAAGCTGTATCAAAAGGAAGTGGATTTTGTCATAAAAAAGGGAAGTGAGCAGATATATATCCAAGTCTGCGACAATATAGATAACCCCGATACGTTTAAGCGCGAGTATGAGCCATTGTTAAAAATTGCAGATGCTTACCCGAAGATGATTTTAGCAAACACGAAGCACGACGAATATTCCTACGAAGGAATACGAATTGTGGATATTGCTCGTTGGTTGCTTGGTGAATAGAATTAAATCTGAAATCGAACCTCGAAAGAGGGTTGGCCTTCGCTTTGTTTTTTATGAGATTTGTCCCCGACGTTACTGTCGGGGTTTTTCTTTTATTTTATCTAAGCAACACTAACTTGAAGGGGACAATCACACGCCACGGTGCCAAATTAAACGTTTTTGCTTTACATCGGTTATTTTTTTTTCTAAGCACTTGATTTTCTTCAAACTCTGTGATATAATAATCACGCTACACAAAATTTAATTAACAAGCTATGCGAGAGGACTCTCTATTTTTTTATAGAGGGTTTTGTCCCTATGCCTATCTATCAGTTTTGAATTTGGTAAAAATGCAAATTCCAACTTGATAGATGGGCGAGAGTTATCTCCGTGCTTGTTAAGTTTTGTGTAGCAACAATCGGAGTTTGCGTTTTTCGGTGTACACAACTTCGGTTGTGTGCACCTTTTTATTTTATATTTACTTTGAAAGGAGGCTAAATATGGAATGCGACTTTTGCAAAAAGGAAGCAGATTACTTCACTGTAAACGGAGAAGC
>JAZQRU010000024.1:0-47263 GCA_045629745.1 Eubacteriales bacterium | reverse complement strand
AATGATCTGCTCCGACACGCTCGAAGAAAGAGAAGCTGCACTTAATAAGATTCTTCCTATGCAGCAGGGCGACTTTGAAAAGCTTTACGAGGCTCTTGAGGATAACCCCGTTACTATCAGATTCCTTGGCCCGCCTCTTCACGAGTTTGTTCCCACCGAGGAAGCAGACATTGAGGCTCTTGCAAAGGCACAGGGCAAGACCGTTGCTGACATTAAGAGCATCATCGCAGCTCTTCACGAGGCTAACCCCATGATGGGCCACAGAGGATGCCGTCTTGCAGTTACCTATCCTGAAATCGCAAAGATGCAGACTAGAGCCGTTATCCGCGCAGCTATCAACGTTAAGAATGCTCATCCCGACTGGAACCTTGTTCCCGAGATTATGATTCCCCTTGTTGGCGAAATCAAGGAGCTTAAGTACGTTAAGGATATCGTTGTTGCTACCGCTGACGAGGAAATCGCAAACGCTAAGGCAGACCTCAAGTACGAGGTTGGTACTATGATAGAAATCCCCAGAGCTTGTATCACCGCTGACGATATCGCAAAAGAGGCTGAGTTCTTCTGCTTCGGTACTAACGACCTTACTCAGATGACTTACGGCTTCTCCCGTGACGACGCAGGCAAGTTCCTTGACGCTTACTACGACAGAAAGATATTTGAAAACGATCCTTTCGCAAAGCTCGACCAGACCGGTGTTGGTAAGCTTATGGAAATGGCTGTTAAGTTTGGCAGAGGCGTTCGCCCCGATATGCACATCGGTATTTGCGGCGAGCACGGCGGCGACCCGACATCCGTTGAGTTCTGCCACGCTATCGGACTTTCTTACGTATCGTGCTCACCCTTCAGAGTTCCGATTGCAAGACTTGCGGCAGCGCAGGCTAATATCAAAGCTTCCAAGTAATTTTTGTTTTTGTTGTTGCCTTTTGGCATAAACGAAAATAAAACAAGTTTATCTATAAAGAGGTACGGTTTATCCGTGCCTCTTTTTTCTCTCACCATCAATTATTAAGGTTGAAAAGCTTGCGCTTTTCTTAAAATTTATTAAGGTTTTATTTTCTATCTTCGTTTTTTCCCTCTCGTCGTACTCCTGTACGACTTCGGAAAAAAGAACGAAGATTTCTGCCTAAAATCCAACTAACAAAAACTTCCGTCGCGCGCATTACGCGCGAGGGTGCTCTTTCAAAATTCGTTGTTGCCTTTTAGCATAAACGAAAATAAAACAAGTTTATCTATAAAGAGGTACGGTTTAGAGCTTCACTCTAAAGGACAGTTTTTCAAGAATACGGTATATCTCGAAAGAGGTATGCCGTATTTTTCGTTTGTGGACACAAATGCGAATATTCAATTCGTCGATATGCTTCGCTACGCTCAACTCGATATATTTTCCTTATGGCAAATTCGATATAACCGCCCTTGCGGTCGGTTTCGATATGATATAAATCCCTCGTTTGCGAAGCAAACATATCGAGCGCAGCATATTGAGTTGCGTTAGCAACATATCGAAAATCCCACAAGGGATTTATATCGATGCGTAGTGTCATTAAGGGCACTACGCTAATGAGACGTCCCTTTTTGCTTTTATTTATCTCCTGACACAGACTCGCTTATGCTTTTATACTTGGCTTTTTCCCCGTATTTATCAATAGCTGTACGGTTTTTATCGGTGTGGATTAAAACTCCCGCGCCGCCGATACAACCGCCGACGCAAGCCATTCCCTCAATAAAATTGGCATCAAGCTTTCCTGCCTTTGCCTGTAAAAGCGCCGCGCGGCAGGATTCTAGCCCGTCGGAAACGTGAGATTTAACCTCAAAATCCGAGCCACGCTCCGAAATACCTCTCTGTATTGCTTCCGCAAGGCCGCCGCAACGCGCGAAAATTCTGCCGAAGTACGACGCCTCGTCAAGCTTCGTTTCGGGAAGCTGCGTCAGGTCTATATCGCGGCTGTCAAATAGCGCGAGAAGCTCCTCAAAGGTTATTGCACAGTCAACGTAAGGCGAAACCTCCGGCTTTTTTATTTCTTTTTTCTTTGCGGTGCAAGGGCCTATAAAGACAACCCTTGCACCTCCGTCATCTTCCTTTATTTTTTTGGATATTGTCGCCATAGGCGAAAGATTATGCGAAATAAACTCTTTGAGAGTGGGAAATTGCTTTTCAACAAGCTCGACGAAGGCGGGGCAACAGGAGCTTATAAGGAATCCCTTTTCGATAAGCTCACCCGACTCCTCGTGCGCTACGAAATCGGCGCCTCGCGCCGCTTCAACCACGAAATTAAATCCAAGCGCCTTTATTCCGCTTATTACCTGCCCAAAGCTCGCGTAAGTAAACTGGCTTGCTATCGCGGGGGCAATTACCGCATAAGCTTTATAATTTTTACCCCCGTCACTTTCCCTTATTATTTTAATTGCGTCAAGTATATAAGACGTGTCGGTTATTGCGCCAAAGGGGCATTTATAAACGCAAGAGCCGCAAGAGGTGCAAGCTTCTCTGTCAATTTGCGCGTGCCCTGCCTGACTTTCGGAAATCGCTTTTATTTTACAAGCTTCCTCACAGGGCCTTTTGCGGTTGGTTATTGCGGTATACGGGCAATTCACCGCGCATTTTCCGCAGTTTTTGCATTTGGATTTATCAATATAGGCGCGCTTTTCCGCGTCAAAGCTTATAGCGTCAAATGGGCAAGCCTCAGCGCAGCCGTGCGCAATACAGCCGCGGCAGGTATCTGTTACGGTAAATCCGCCTGCGGGGCAATCGTCGCAGGCTATGTCTATAACTTCTATAACGTTTTCGCGCCTGCCCTTTTCTCCCATTGCGTGCTTTACTCTTTCCGAAAGTATTGCGCGCTCTTTATAAACGCAACAACGCATAGTCGGATTTTTGCCCGGCATAATTTCGGTTGGAATTGCTAAAGCTCCGTCTATAATATTCCCATCCCACGCGTTACGCGCTACTTTTTCAAGAACCTTATATTTCAAATCCTGAACCCTTGTATCAAACCTTTTCATAAAAACCTCGTTAAGCTTTATGTAAACTATTATTAACAAAAACCGCGCGAGTTATTAGCTCGCGCGGTTTTAACCTTTTGTTTAATTTAACTCGGGGTCAGAAGTTCTCTCCGTTATAGCCCCAATGTGCGTATTCCGTATACTTTACGTAGATGCGGCTAGGGGGTATATCCAACGCATTGCTTACAATATCGGTTACGGATTTTGTGAAAGCGTCGTATTCCGCGTCGCTTGCCGCACCGAGAAGCTCAACGGAAACAAGAGCGCAGAAAGGCTCGGTTTCTCCGCGGAATGACATTCTCGCGCCACCAACGAAGTTAAGCATAAGCCACGCTTCGCTTTTTCCTTTGAAAATTTCGATAGCCGAACCGAGCTCACGTCTTATCTTAGCTTCTGCCGAAGCGCTTATTTCCTTTGAGGTTTTCGTTTCAATAAATGGCATTTTAATACTCCTTATCGTAAAATTCTCTGAAATCTTTGTACAAATAGAGCGAGCCGCAAATTACGGTTAACTTACCGCGCGAAATTGCTTCGCGGTAAGCATAGCCTATTTCTTCGTATGCATCACCCGAAAAGCCGTAGCTCTCTGCCGCCGCTTTTAGCTCTTCTGCGCTCATTGCTCTTGAGTTATCTTTGACTGTCGTGAAAATAAATTCCGTATCCCCATCGGATAAAAGCTTCAAGGATTTATCTATTTCCTTATCCTTCATACAAGCGAAAACGACGGTTTTCGGTGCATTTCCGAAATATCTTTGAAGCGTGAAATTAAGCGCCGTAATGCCGTTTTCGTTGTGGCCGCCATCGTAAATTACGGTGGGATTTTCGCGTATTATTTCAAAGCGCGCGGGATTTTTTGCGCGCAAAACGCCACGGCGTATGCTTGCTTCGTCAACACCGAGCTTTCTTGCCGCAAGAATTGCAAGGCTTGCGTTTTCTATCTGGTGGAATCCCGGGATTCCCGTTTTATACGCTTCCACGTCAAGAGAAAATTTCTCACAAACTCCCTCGGAGCTAAGAGGCTCAGGCTTTGCTACGAGAAGCTCCGTTTCAAGCTCACGGCATTTTTCCTCTATCACCGCCATAGCTTCTGCGTCTTGCTCTACCGTTACGAGCGTTTTCGTATCGGAATTTTTCTTTATAATTCCGCACTTTGCCGCGGCAACCTCGCATAGAGTATTTCCAAGATAGGCGGTGTGGTCCATACCAAGCCTTGTTATTATTTGTATAGCGTTCCTTTTTATTACGTTGGTTGCATCAAATTCGCCGCCAAGTCCGACCTCGAGGACGACTATATCGCAAGACCTTCTTTCAAAATAGACGAATGCAAGAGCGCACCATATTTCAAATTGCGTGGGAGCTATGCCCTGCTCTTTTTCAACCTCGGCGGAAAGTGGCTCGATTTCCGAAAGAATTGCATTCATATCCGAGTCGGAAATATCAATTCCGTTAATACTTATTCGCTCGTTTACCTTAAGAAGATTCGGGGAAATGAATTTGCCCACCTTATAGCCTGCCTCTTCAAGAATGCACGCCATATTGGCGGAAACGGAGCCTTTGCCGTTAGTGCCCGCCACGTGCACGAAGCGGAGCTTATCCTCAGGATTCCCGAGCTTTCCGAGAAGCGCCGAAATTCTTTCAAGCCCCGGCACAGTTACCGCCTGAAAGCTGTTTGCAAAAGCCTTGAAGCTTTCTTTTTTTGAGTTTCTTTTCATAAATTCTCCGAGTGGCTTATCCATTGCTTTCCTTATTAAATAGAAAGAAAAAATCCTTATAGGAAGATTTATCGCGGCATTTATCGCTCTCATACCAAAGGTAAAGCCCGCTGTCCATCCGTAGAGCGCCATAAGAATCGGCGACATAAGAAGAAAATCAATAAATACGGCTATAAGCGAAAAGGCAAGAATAATCCTTAAAAGCGAGGGGCGTTTTTTGTAAATACTTTGCGTGAAGAAAAGTCCCATAACAGCGCCCGTGAGAAGCTTGCACGCGGCAATCAAGGGATTTGGCGCGTAGCCCGAAAAGAGCGAGCCTATAGCGTCTGCCACAAGGTAAGCAACACCCGACCAAATAGGCCCGAAAAGCTCCGCCGCGAAAGCTATCGGCAGAAAGCCGAACTCAAAGCGAAAAGCCGAGTTTTCAGGTGAGAAGCCGACAAAACGGCAAAAAACAACTGAGAGCGCCACCATTGCGGCAGTAACACTCAGGGCAAAAATCATTCTATTAGTTTTTTTGTGCATAAAAAAATCACCTCCCAGAGAATACATCTTCCGTACCAGAGGCGATAAAAATCGTTTAGAACAGTGGGATGCGAAAACCACACCGCAAGACTTTGCCTTTTCGTCCGTACGACAACTCCCCGTTCATACGGCACTAAAACGCGTGATTTCCTACTCTGTTAATATTATGTAGCTATTGTAGCATAAAACATTATAAAAATCAAGAGGGTTATATAAAAAGATAAGTTTTATCTGCCTTACACGCTAAGCAAGACACCTCATCCACCACTATCGTGGTCCCCCTTTCTCGTTGCGACTCGGTCACACCCGGGGAAAAACAACGCACTGTGTTGTTTTTTAACACCCTCGTTCCGCTTCGCTACCCACTGGGGAAGGCTTAGAATCAAGGGGTTATATAAAAAACCTTGCCGCATTTCTGCGGCAAGGTAAATTATTTTTTTATTATCCGTAACGGTTCCATTTTTTACTGCAATGAGTCTTGAGAAGGGCTGCATTGGCTGCGAAGTCCGTTTCGGAGGGTGAAACACTTGTGTTATTGTTTACGTACCAACCGCTAACGTTCTTGAACGTTACTGAGGTTAATCCGTTAAGGATATCTCCAAACGCCTTGACGTCTATTGCATTAACTCCGCTTCCTATCGTGATGCTTACAAAATTACATCTGAAGAAAGCCTGTGACTCTATAGTCGTAACCTGGTCGGGAATTACGAGATTCTGAATTGCGCAATGGGCAAATGCTTCATAGGGTATAATCTTAACGTTAGAACCAAGATTAAGTGTAAGCAAATCGTCGCAGCTATAGAAAGCTCTGTCTTCAATCTTAGAGGCTTTAAGATTAACCTCAGTAAGAGAGGAGCAGTTGTAGAATGCCTCTTCGCCGATAGTTCCGGTGCAAGCATCTAAGTTTATGCTTGAAAGATTCGAGCAATTATAGAAAGCTTGTTTTCTTATATACGAAAGACCGGACGGAAGCTTTACGGTTTCAAGAGCCTCGCAACCCTCAAATGCGTAATCGCCTATCTCCGTCATATTTACGCAAGCAGAAAGGTCAACCGTTACAAGATTCAGAGCTCTTTGGAATGCATTATTGGGAATTCTTGTAAGATTTGCGCCTGCCGTGAAGCTTGTTATCACTTCATCGCCATTGAATATGCTTCCCAAAATCTTCTCAACGGGATAGCTTTCGCAAACCTTATCGGGAATTACAACGTCGCCCGAGGTTCCGATGTATTCTATAATGGTTGCTCCGTCATTAAGAAGCGCATAAACCACGCCGTTTTCGTCGGTATATACTCCGTGAGCGCCGTAGGTTGCGGCATCTCTTCTGGTGCTATCTGCCCAATAGGTATCCCAGGTTGACGGAAGATTTGTTTTTGCGAATTCAATGTAAATCGTACCGCGGAAATATGCGAATGCGTCATACTTTACCGTAGTAACGGTATCGGGAATGAATATTTTACCCGATGCTTCTGAGAAAGCCGCGCCGTTTATCGTGGTAACTTTTTCACCGATAGTGATAAGTCGAAGTCCCGTGCACGATGCAAACGCTCTATTAGGAACGATCTCAAGGTCGTTGCCGAGAGTTACCGTTTCAAGAAGATTATATCCTGCAAACGCACCGCTAGCGAAGGTGGTTATTCCTTCGGGAATAACGAGATCTTTAAGAGGAGTTTCGCTATCACCGATATAAAGTCCCGTAGGAGCTACGCCGTATCCGCTTGCGAAGAGGTCTGACGCGCTTGCGTTTTCAACCTCAAGCCAATCCTCAAGGGTAGGAATATAAACCTTTTCGATATACGTATCGCAGAACGAGTACGTCAAAATCTGTTCAATATTTTCGGAGAAATAAACCGTCGTAAGATTGTCGCAGTAACCAAAAGCATATGCAGGTATGGTCTTGATGCCTGAGCCTATAGTAACGGTAGTCAATGCGTCACAGTAGACAAATGCATTTTTACCGATATAAGTTACCGTATCGGGAATATCAAGCTCTGTGAGTCCCGTTCTTTCGAATGCGCCCGAGCATATAACCTTGACGCTTGCGGGAATCTCTATTGCGGTGAGATTTGCGCAATTATAGAACGCTTTGCTCGCAATATACTCGGTCGTAGGATGGATTTCACAGGATGTGATATCATCATTCTTCGCTTTAACGAGAATCATATAATTATTCTCTGCGTTGCCAAGATAATATGCGTTATCGTATTCGTAGAAGGGGTGAACGTCACCTAGGTTCTCAAACACGCTGTATTCATAATAGAACGCATTATCGCGAAGCTCAACAAGACCTGCGGGAATGGTTATAGATTTGATAGCCGAAGCTCCGTAGAACGCCGATTCGCCGATTATCTTAACCGAGGCGGGAATATTAACGCTTTTAAGAGCCGTACAGTTTGCAAATGCGCCATCGCCTATTTCCTCGATGCTCTCGGGAAGAGATACCGACGTAAGAGTCGCTACACTGTAGAAGCAGCTCGCAGGAATTACCGTTATGTCACCCTCGATTACAACGTTCACAAGGCCCGTTGAGGAAAGGGCGTCCTCGCAAAGCACATTCACGTTTGTGAGCTTAAGAGTTTTAAGGCTCGCGAGAACTGTGGGATAGTAGCTTGAGTCAGTGGGAGCAATAACCTTAAGCATCCACGTCTGTTCAGGATTATTTCCAAGGAAGGGTATTTCAAGGCTTTCAAGACTTGTGTCCCCGCGGAGAATATATCTTCCTATCTCTTCAACACCGCGAGGAATTACAAGTGACTTGAGGTTCGTGCAGTACGCAAAGGCGGATTCTCCGATTTTCTTAAGTCCTGCGGGAAGCTCAATTTCCGTAATGCTCATTCCGTTGAACGCACTGTTCTTAATTTCTGTGATAGTGCTTGCAAGCGTAACGGAGCTTATATTAGTACATCCGTCAAGAGCGTATGAAGTAACCGTATCACCGAGAAGAGTGATAGACTTAAGAGTTGCGGGAACGTTAGACAATTCTGCGTTCTTGAACAAGTAGCGAAGAGACGTGCTTGCAAGAGAAAGCTCCATACTTTCAATGGCACCGCATCCATCGAACATATATGATTTCAAGACAGCACTTTCACCGAGCTTCACCGTCTTAAGAGCAGTACAGTTCATAAATGCGTACGTGCCTATGTCGGCATTTCCGATTTCTATCTTTGCAAGATTGGTACATTCCGCAAACGCGCGGTTGCCGATAAACGTAACGTTTGCAAGCTTAACCGATTTAAGACTCGTTGCGCCATAGAATGCGTAGCTTCCTACGTATTCTACTTTCGGAAGGTCGATATTTTCAAACGTGCAGTTTGCGCCAAAGGTGTAAGCGCCGATGTACTTAAGGTCGGAGGGATCGGTAACCGTAATGCTCGTTACGTTAATAATCTCAGTATAAGAGTCGCCTCCGAATGCTCCGTCGGGAATTATAGTAACACCGTCACCGATTACAACGCTTACGTCTTTTTTGGTGCTGTTATTTCCGAAAACGTTGTTTCCGAAATCCTCAAGCGCTACAGCATTAAAGTTAATCTTTTCTATCGCGTAGCAGTTCTCGAAAGCATTGTTGCCGATATAGCTAACATTTGCAGGAATCGTAAGCTCCGTGATTTCCTTGTTTCTTTCAAAGGCGCTCGCGCCTATATATTCAAGGCTTGCGCCAAGATAAAGAGTTTCAGCTTTGTAACAATATGCAAAGGCTGAATTGCCGATTATCTTTACAGTATCGGGAAGAGTGATTGCCTTAAGGTTTTCGCATCCGTTGAAGGCAGTGTCGAATATTACCTTAAGGTTTGAACCGAAATCTACGGTTTCAATGAAATATTTGTTGCTGAATGCAGAGGAAGCTATCATAACGGTATCATTATGAAGCTTGACGTTCTTTTGGTTTTCTTCGGTTGCGTCACTTGCAAAGCCGAGAGCCAAAACGTAAGGATTTTCGTCGTTTCCAAGGTAACGAACACCCTCGTATACCGACTGTTTTACGGTAGTGCTGTTATAGAAGCTGTAACCGAATGAAAGAATCGTATCGGGAATTTTAATTTCTTCCACGTCTAAGTAATAGAAGGCATACTTGTAAATATTATAGGGATTTCCTTCGTAAAGCTCTGGAAGCGTGATTACGCTATCATTTCCTACGTAGGAAATGAGGTACGTCGTGCCGTTTTCCGTAGTATAGAACGCGAAGTCACCGACGTAATCCACTTTGCTTTCACCGGTATGTCTTTCAATTGCGGAGGGCAATGCGATATTGGTTTTGGAATGATTGATAACCTCTGCAAGCTTGTAGCAATAGTTAAAGCTGACATACGTTGTGGTTACGTTTTTGCCGACGGTAAGGCTTATAAGCTCGTAGCACTCCCAGAAGGCGCTTTTGCCTATTGAGGTAACGCCGTCTGAAATAACGAGGCTTATCATGTCGGAATCGTAGCAGAAATAGTCGCAGATAGCGTACTGGCTGCCCTCGTAATTCTCGGGAAGAGTCAAATGCCTGCTCGTTCCGACGTAATCAACGAGATATATGCCTGCTTTATCACCTGATTCTACCGTAAGGAATCCGTAATCGCCAACGTAGTCGATAGAGCTTTCGCCCGAATCTTTAATAACGAGCGAGTAGTACGCAACCTTTGATGCGTGAGATTTCTCTATGCTGAGAGTCGCGGATTTATTTATAACCTCAACAAGATTATAAGCGTAATTAAATGCGTTTGAACCGATAGATTCAAGAGCTTCGGGAAGAGTAACGGTTTTGATTGAGATTTTCGTAAATGCTCCGTCGCCTATTGATTTAAGGCTTTCTGGAAGAGTGAGCGATTTAAGGCTTTGGCAACCGTTAAATGCATTTTTGCCTATCGTTTCAACCAAGCCAAGATCAATGCTTACAAGAGAGGATACTCCGTAGAATGCCGATTCGCCAACGGTCTTAACGCTTTCGCCAAGATATACGCTTTCAAGCTTTGAGCAACCGCTGAACGCTTCTTTTTCGATGCTTACAACGCCTATTATATCGTCATTTTCGGTCCTCGCAGCTACGGTAAGCGATACAAGGCTCGTTGCGTTTTTGAAGCAGAAAGACGAAATCGCGCTAAGAGTCGAGGGTATCGTAATTGACTTAAGCGCGCTTGCGTTCTCAAACGCGTATCTTCCGAGATAAGTAAGTCCTTCGGGAAGATTTATGCTTTCAAGCGCGTATGCTTTGCTGAACGCATATTCGTCGATGCTCCTAACGCTTGTGGGAAGCGAGAGGGTTTTAAGCTGCGTCGTTTTTTCAAACGCGTGAGCGCCTATGGATTCAAGACCCTCGGCAAAGCTTACAGTCTTTATTGAGGAAGAGGCAAACGCGTAATTACCTACGGTTTCAAGACTTGATGAGAAGGAAATCGTATCTATGGCAGTACAATTATTGAACGCATATATTGCTATTTCGGTAACAGCGGAGGAAACGCTAACGTTTCTCGTGAGAGCGCCGTTTACGTAAAGGTTTTCAACAGCTTTCCAAAGTATTCCCGCGTAAGAGATACCGCAAAGCGAGTCTGCACTTTCAACGTAAAGAGAAACACCCGTAACACCGGAAAGAACCGAGGAGTATAATTTGGTAAGGCCTGCGCCTATATGTAATTCCTTGAAGCTTTCACAGTTTCTAAATGCGTAATCACCTATGGTTTCAACATTATCACCGAGCGTTACCTTTTCAAGCTTGGGACAGTTAGCGAATGCGTAGCTTGATACTGTAGCAACGTCAATCTTTGCCTCAACGAGCTCGGGAGCATTGCTTAAATAGTAAGAATAAGCATCCATATTTCCCGAATTTGCTTCAACGTACTGAAGATTTGCTATAGGAACGCATTTTATAAACTCAACGCTGCCGCGAACGGCAATTATCGTCGAGGTGCAATCCTTGAATGCGTTTTGGTGAACGTTTACAACGCCCGCGGGAGCATCAATGGTTTTGATAGTCGAAATACCGCTGAACGCGTTTTCATCAATAGTATACTCGTGTCCGTCAAAATCTGCGGGAAGAACTACGTTTTCCGAAGCTCCGATATACTTTGCAAGGTAGAATTTTTCACCTTGGTAGTTATTCGTTTTGCGGAATACGAAGTCACCGACAACGGAAACGTTAGATACCTGGTTTTTATTCGTAACGATAGACATTGCGTATTTTGCAACACCGCCGTCTTCGTCACTGCCTGCACTTAAGTAAACGTTTGAATAGTTGTAAATTATAAAGAGTCTGTCGCAACCTACGAAAGCTCCGTCTTCAATAGTCTTAACGCTTGAGCCAAGTGTCAAGGTTGTAAGAGCCTTGAAGTTTTCAAAGCTTCCCGCAAAAATGGTTTCACCGTCTGTAATTGCGATTTCCTTTACTGTTTTGGGAAGATATTTTACAAGAATTGCAGGAACGTAAGCCTTTTCAAGAGCTATCGCTCCGTCAAACGCTCCGTTTTCGATAACACCCACGCTTGCAGGTATTTTCACGCTCTTAACGAAGCTTGCGCCGTTGAATGCGTCCTTTGCAATCTTGGTTATAACTACACCGTGAACGTCAGTCGGAATTACGATATTTTCGTCACGGCAGGAGCCAAGACCGATAAGCGTTGCGGTTTTTCCGTCTGCGTTATATTCATAAGCAAGACCTACGGAAAGCGTCGTATCAAGCTTACATTCGGTACAAACACCGTTCTCAAGCTTATGTCCCGCAGGGATAAGCTCGGGAAGCTGCAAGTCAGCATAGCAACGCGTACAATACTTACCGTCGGTAAGTCCTGCTTCGGTACAGGTTGCGGCAAAGCCCTTAATAGTTTTCTGATAAGGGTGATTACAGCTAGGAACTGAGGGAACTTCACTTGACGAGAAGCCGTTGCCGTAAGGCTTTGTTACAATTTCGGAAAGAGTTCCGACGTTTGAGAAGGTCTGCGTTATAACAACGCTTCCTGTAAAACCTGAAGAACTTTCGCTTGCGCCCATTGAAAATCCTGCGTCAACGGAAACTCTTTCAATCTTTCCGTTAGAGTCAAAGTAATAATAGTAAGTTACGTCGTCGTAAGCGAAGCCCAACTCTTCAAAGGTATCTTTCATTGAGTCGTTAGACATCATAAGAAGATACTCGGTGAGAGCATCTCCCACAACGTCAACGGTGAGAAGATATCCCGAGCCATTTCTTGAAAATTCTGCAGCCTTGAAGAATTTTTCGGTAAAGAGCTCCTGCGCGCTTCCGCTGGTTGACCTTTTCAAAAGGTCGTTCAAGGCAAGAATGCCCATTCTATATACCGAGCGCTGCGGATTAGCTTTTGGTTCAATTGCAAAGAAGCAACCGTCGTAATACCAATACTGATTAGTAGTTTCATCACCGTCGTATCCGTATCTGGTATAATTTCTGATATAGAAGCTATCACCCGTATACTCGGTGCGGGTATCCATTACTATATCTACCATCGCCCTTAACTGTTTGTAAGCGGCGAAGCTCTGCTGATACATTTGTTCAACCATTTGTTCAATCTCGTCGGGTGATAATCCGCCCTGTGCCTGAAGCTCTTTGCGATAATCGTCTTTGGCTTTCTCAAACACTTCCGAGGGGATTTCGTCCAGAGAGAGAATTCTATGGTCGTCTGCTATATATTTATTAAGGTTTGCGTTTATATGCTGCATAGCGAGCTTGTATATTTCAAAAGGAGTAAGTCCGTCCTTTTTCTCTGCTACAAGCTTAGCGCTCGCGCTTCCGAGATAGTCGCTTGCCCAGGTATTCGTCTGCGCGAAGTCCTCGCAATTGATTGCTTCAAGGCTTGAAGCTCCGTCAAACGCGCCCGATTTTACTTCGGTAACACTCTTAGGAAGAGTTACGGTTTTAAGAGCAGTACAATCCTTGAACGCGTCCTCGCCTATGTATTCAAGCTTGCCGGTTACTGTGACTTTTGTAATTCCGGTTTTACCCTCAAAAGCACCGTCAGCAATACCAACGACGTCTTTGTTCTCGTGCTTATCGGGAATGACGAGCTCAGTTCCATTGAAAGTACCGATACCGGTAACCTCGCAGGAGCCTGCGTCTACGTCTGCATAAGCAAGACCTGCGCTTACGGTAAGCTGACAGAAAACGCAAGAGCCACCCTCAAACTTATGGTCAACGACTGCAAGCGTATTTGACGTTTCAAACACAACGCTACAGGTTTCGCAAGCCTTGCCGCCACTCTCACCCTCTGATTTACAGGTGGGCGCTACGGCACCGCTCGTTACGATTTTGTGTCCTGTTGCCTCGATAGGCACTTGCTCTACCGTTACCGTGGTACATACGCTACAGTGCTTGCCGTTGGTAAGGCCTGCTGTAGTACAGGTTGCGGCATAGCCAAGGTCCTCAACCTCGGTGTGTCCGGTTGCTTCTATTGTTCCTTGCTCTACTTCAACGTGAGGGCATCTTGAGCATTTCGTTCCGTCGGAAAGACCTGCTTCGGTACAAGTAGGAGCAAAGCCCGTAACGGTTATCAAATCGTGTCCGAGTGCCGTAACGGTGGTCTGAGGCGTAGTAACGGTTTCACAAACGGAGCAGTGCGCGCCTGCGGTAAGACCGTCAGTCGTACAGGTAGCCGCTACAGCCGCGTCCGTTACAAGCGTGTGGCCAAGCGCAGCAACAGCGTCCTGCTTAACTATAGCTTTATTACATCTGTTACAGAATTTACCCTCGGTAAGTCCTGTTTCGGTACAGGTGGGAGCCTTAGCCGACACCGTAACGAGATTGTGTCCGAGAGGATCAATTCCCTCTTTTCTTACCTCTCCGCAAAGGCTACAGGAAAGAGTTTTCCCGCCCTTGTCGGTACAGGTTGCTTCGGAATCAATAGTTTCCTGCCACGAGTGCTTACATTCTTCCTTTCCCGGCTCATCTCCGCCGCCCGAGCCCGAGCCACCGCAAGCGGTGAATGCGAAAACAAGCGTAAGTATAAGAAGTGCGAATGACAAAAACGCAAGTTTCTTTTTCATAAAAAATCCTCTTTTTGAATTTATTTTTAACTACGTTAAAAAAAGTATAGCACATAAGCAAATTAAAAGCAACGATTTCGTTTCAATGTTTACAATTAAAAATTCTTTTTGGTAGTTTTGCATTAACAAATCACAATTATTTTATGCATATTTTCACAGTTCCCACCGCGAGAGATGGGGAGCGCGCAAGCGACAGATTAGTTGTTCGCACCTTTTATGACTAAATTCTACACATTAGCTTTTGCTACAATTACGTAAAAAGAGGACACCGATTTGGTGTCCCCTCTGGATATCTTAAATTAGTGGCAGATGCACTTCTCGGAATCCTTGTCGAAGATGTGGATTCTCGATGCGTCGATAGCAACGGTAATCTTGTCGCCTGCCTGCGCTCTTGAACGGGAAGAAACTCTTGCGATAATGTTCTTGCCGTTGGTTGCGTCTTCCATTCCCTCGAATGCAAGGTAGAGGTAGATTTCCGCACCCATAAGCTCGGTAACGTCAACTTCAACTTCCATTATGGTGTCAGCGAGAGTCTGAAGATACATGGGCTCGTCGTGAATGGTCTCGGGACGGATACCGAATATAACTTCCTGGTCGATGTACTCCTTAAGAGCAGGGTTGTTAGCCTTGTCTGCAGGGAGCTTAATCTTAGTAGTACCGAGAGTTGCATAGAGGTCGCTTCCCTCTTTTGCAAGCTTACCGGTGATAAAGTTCATCTGAGGTGTGCCTATGAAGCCTGCAACGAAGAGGTTGCAGGGAGAATCGTAAAGGTTCTGAGGAGTATCAACCTGCTGAATAAGACCGTCACGCATAACAACGATACGGGAAGCCATCGTCATAGCCTCTACCTGGTCGTGCGTTACGTAGATAAACGTAGTTTCAACCTTCTTGTGAAGCTTGGTAAGCTCGGTTCTCATGCTCGCACGAAGCTTTGCGTCAAGGTTTGAAAGAGGTTCGTCAAGAAGGAATACCTTGGGGTTACGAACTATTGCACGGCCAAGCGCAACTCTCTGCTTCTGACCGCCAGAAAGAGCCTTAGGACGTCTTTCAAGAAGGTGGCTTATGTCAAGGATTCTTGCAGCCTCTTCAACGCGGCGCTTGATTTCTTCCTTGGGAACTTTACGGAGCTTAAGTCCGAATGCCATATTATCAAATACTGTCATATGAGGATAAAGAGCGTAGTTCTGGAAAACCATCGCAATATCTCTGTCCTTAGGAGCTACGTCGTTAACGTATCTGTCGCCTATGTAAAGCTCGCCCTCGGAAATTTCTTCAAGACCTGCTATCATACGAAGAGTGGTGGATTTACCGCAACCCGAAGGACCAACGAAGATAAGGAATTCCTTATCCTTGATTTCAAGGTTGAAGTCGGAAACGGCTACAACGCCGCCTGGATACTTTTTGTAAATGTGTCTGAGTGAAAGACCTGACATTTTAAGTTCTCCTTAAAAAATATTTTTTAACGATATAAGTATAACAGAAAAAAAGCCCGTCTTCAAGTGTCAAAATCACAGTTTTCGAGAATACGCTTTATGAAAGCTCCACAAATCGACAAAGATTTTTTCAGTTAATCCCAACAATTTGAATTTAAAATTCTAATTTATTAGAAAATTATAATCGTTCTTCTTTTTCTTCTATGCTTACAAGAATAAACTTAGGATTTCTCAAAATAATTCCTTCCTTTGTCATTACAAGCTCCACTTCCCCCTCAAGATTTAATAAGTCACGCATCTCTTTCGGCACGCATAGCCTGCCGTTTTTATCAATCTCTCTTTTGATTCCAACTTTACACATATATTACCCCACGAATAAGAAATTTTAATTTTGTCCTATGACAAGACAAACATTTGCGTAAGTTAGTATATCATAAAATATGTCCTGTGTCAAGACACAATTCGATGTAGGGAGATAAAAATGGCGCGCATAATAGATGGAGATAAGAAAAATTTAATAGGTAAAAATCTCAAAAAATTGAGAAGCGCAAGAAAAATGAGCCAGCAAGAGCTTTCAAGCAAGCTTGAGCTTTTAGGCGTTTACGTTTGTCGCGGCTCTGTTTCTCGTATTGAGGATTATTCAAGAACTGTAACGGATATTGAGTTGTATGCTATAGCCGAGGTCCTGAACGTAGATATAAACGAGCTTTATTCGAAATAATGAAATGCACTATCGTGCATGAAATGATTTTTTAATCATGAAATACGCTTATGCGAATGAAATGTGCTTTTAGCACATAAGATGAACTTCGCCAAACTTGTCGTTATGATAAATATGCTCCCCGAAAATTCGGGGAGCATTTCATGTTATTTATAACATTTCAAGATGGTTTGCCATCATTTCATTCGTCAAACTTGTTTGGCGAATTTCATTGCATGATGCGGCGCATCATGCGTTTGCTGCTTTTACTATGGTAGTAAACTTATCGGTTTTAAGCGATGCGCCGCCGATAAGTCCGCCGTCAACGTTTGTCTTTGCAAGGAGCTCTTTAGCGTTGCCGTCGTTCATTGAGCCGCCATACTGAATGGTGATTTCCTCAGCAGCAGCTGCACCGTAAAGCTCTGCTATTACGGAACGGATAACTCCGCAGGTTTCGTCAGCCTGTTCGGGAGTTGCGGTAAGGCCCGTGCCGATTGCCCAAACGGGCTCGTAAGCTATGATAACGTTACGAAGCTCGTCAAGGGATACGCCTGCAAGGTCGAGCTTTGTCTGCATTGAAACAACCTCGTTTGTGATGCCCGAAAGGCGTTCTTCCTTAACTTCGCCAAGGCAAAGGATAACCTTAAGTCCTGCCGCAAGAGCCGCTTTGGTACGAAGATTTACGGTTGCGTCGGTCTCACCGAAATACTGTCTTCTTTCGGAGTGTCCGATTACTACGTACTCCGTGCCGATTTCGGTGAGCATTTTTGCGCTTATCTCGCCCGTGTATGCTCCGCTTTCTGCGAAGTGAACGTTCTCTGCACCGATTTTGATATTAGTTCCATTTGCAGCTTCAACTGCCGTAGCAATATCGACGTAAGGAACGCAAAGCACGATATCGCACTTATCAAGACCGCGTACCATAGGAGCAAGCTCGGTGATAAAAGCCTTCGTCTGCGCGGGTGTCATATTCATTTTCCAGTTGCCCGCAATTACTGTTCTTCTCATTTTTATTTTCCTTTCATATACGTAACGAAATCCGACGCTCTGTCGGATTTCGTTTTGTGTGATTTAATTTTTCAGAATTTTCTCGCTTGTCAAAAAACGACTAAAATTACCAAAATCTCAATTTTTGAGAAATTTTTGACGTTCTTTTGACCGAAGTCGTAGAAGCCTACGGCGAGCTTGTCAAAAAACGACGAAAATTACCAGAATCTCAATTTTTGAGAAATTTTTGACGTTCTTTTGACCGAAGTCGTAGGAGCCTACGGCGAGCTTGTCAAAAAACGACGAAAATTACCAAAAATTATTTATCCAAAAGACAGGATACGCCGGGAAGGTCCTTACCCTCGAGGAATTCGAGAGATGCGCCGCCGCCCGTAGAAATGTGAGTAATCTTGGAAGCGTAGCCGAGCTGCTCGCAAGCTGCTGCGGAGTCACCGCCGCCAACGATGGTGATTGCGGAGCTTTCTGCAAGAGCTTCTGCAACTGCGATAGTACCTCTTGCAAGAGTGGGGTTTTCAAATACGCCCATAGGTCCGTTCCAAACTACAGTCTTAGCGGAAAGAACTGCGTCTGCGAAAGCCTTAGCTGCCTTAGGTCCGATATCAAGACCTTCCATATCCTCTGGGATTTTATCTGCGTCAACGTACTGAACGTCAATAGGAGCATCGATGGGGTTGGGGAATGCGCTTGCTATTGCGGTGTCAACGGGGAGAAGAAGCTTAACGCCCTTTTCCTCTGCCTTTGCCATCATTTCGCGGCAATAGTCAATTTTGGTTTCGTCAAGAAGAGATTTACCAACGCAATAGCCCTTTGCAGCCGCGAAGGTAAATGCCATACCGCCACCGATAATAAGGGTATCAACCTTTGTAAGAAGATTGTCGATAACGTTGAGCTTATCAGCAACCTTAGCGCCGCCGAGAATTGCAACGAAGGGACGCTCGGGGTTAGAAAGCGCCTTGCCCATTACGGAAATTTCTTTCTGAATGAGGTATCCGCAAACTGCGGGAAGGTAATCTGCAACGCCTGCGGTGGAAGCGTGAGCTCTGTGAGCTGCGCCGAATGCGTCGTTTACGAATATATCTGCCATTGAAGCAAGCTCTTTAGCGAAGTCTTGACCGTTCTTCGTTTCTCTTGCATCAAATCTCGTGTTCTCAAGAAGAACTGCCTCGCCGGGCTTAAGGGCCGCGATTTTAGCCTTTGCGTCCTCACCGATAATATCCTCGGCAAAAACAACCTTCTCTGCGCCGAGAAGCTCGTTGATTCTTACGGCTACGGGCTTAAGAGTAAGCTTTTTCTTATCATTTTTGAGAGCCTTTGCAAGATATTCCTCGGTAGCCGCTGCGCGCTCTGTTTCTGGGAGCGCTTCAACTGCCTTCTTTTCCTTTTTTGTAAGACCGAATCCCTCGGTGAAGATGGCGTGGGGCTTGCCCATATGAGAGCAAAGGATAAGCTTTGCGCCCTTGTTCATAAGGTATTCGATAGTGGGAAGCGCGCCTACGATTCTCTTATCGGAGGTGATAACGCCGTCCTTCATAGGAACGTTGAAGTCGCAACGAACAAGCACGGTTTTGCCGGCAACGTCGACGTCTTCAATAGTTTTCTTATTATAAGCTGCCATTGGATTTTCTCCTTTTTTGTTTCTTTATTTTTTCTAAGCTATATAATACCACAAAGTGTTAATTTAGTCAACACCAAATTGTTAAATTTTTCTCAAATTTAATTTTTGTTTTATTTACCCGCAACACTCATAGAAGGGATTAAAACAGAGGGCGAGCCGAAGCTTGTTATACTGCCGCCTACACTATATTCAACCTTGTCGGAAAGCGCCGATATATTTTTGAGAAGCTCGAAGAAGTTGCCCGCGATAGTGAAGGACTTAACCGCCTCGCAAAGTTTACCGCCGCGAATCATAAAGCCCGCGCTCTCAATTGAGAAGTCTCCCGTTACCGCGTTTGCACCTGCGTGGAGCCCCTTAAGCTCAGTTACGAGAATACCCTCGCCGACCTTCTTATAAAGCTCTTCCTTTGATAGCGTGCCCGCCTCAATAGAAAACGCGTAGGGACTTATGCCGACGGGTGAAGAATAGCTCGGCTTAGATGCGTTTGCGGTGCTTTCGCAGCCTGCGCGTTTCGCGGTTTCTCTGTTGTGAAGAAGCGTTTTGAGAACACCGCCCTCAACGACGCATTTTCTTCGTGTTGCAACGCCTTCTGCGTCAAAGGTCGTACCGACGGTGCTTCCTTCTCGCTGAGGGTCGTCAACTATCGTTACGATATCCGAGGCGATTTTTTCGCCCTCCTTACCCTTAAGAAGCGAAATTCCCATCTGCGCGTTTTTCGCGGAGAATGCGGGAGAGAATGCCGAGAGAATTGAGCGCATTTGCTTACCGTCTATTATAACGTCGTATTTTCCTGTTTCGACGAGCGAGGCGCCGATAAGAGAGAGCGCTCCGTCTACGGTTTCCTTAGCCATAGCCTTGATGTCGGTTTTTTCGTCATAAGAGGCAAATGCGTAATCCGCCTGAGTTTCACCCTTGTCGGAAACGACAGCCTGAGCAACCGCGACGTTAATTCCGCACTCGTTTCTAAGATCAAGGCCCTTTGAGTTCGCAATCGCAACGGAGAAGCTTGCGGAAATTGCGTTTGCCTCAGTGCCGTCGGTTACCTTGTCGCTTGCCCCGTAGGTTTCTTCCATAATATCAAGAGCCAAGCTCTTAAGCTTTGCCGCACCGAGAGGCTCGTATTTTTTAATTCTTAAGTCCTCGTAAGCCGCCGAGCCCTCGAAAAGTCCGCCATCGCAGAGCTTATCCGTATTTTCCGCATTTTCAAGAGCGCGCACTACAAGCTCGCGTATCTCGCACTCTTCCATAAGCTCCGTCGAAGCATAGCCCATTTTGCCTTCGTTTATAAGTCTTAAGCAAATTCCGCCTTTTTCTCCCGAGGAGAAGGAGTTTATTTCCTTATTAAGACCGCCGACGTAAATTTCGGAGGATGACGCGTAGTATATTTCGTATTCCTTAACGCCCATTTCCTCTGCCGCTTTCGCGACAGTCTTTTTCAAATTATCGAAATTCATTTATCTTCCTCCTACCGTAATATTGGATACGCGAATGAGAGGCTGACCGACGTCGGTGGGAACGCTTCCCGACGAGCTTCCGCACATGCCCTGCGCCGTAGCAAGATTATTGCCTATCATATCTATATCCTTTATAATCTGAGAGCCCGTTCCGATAAGAGATGCGCCTCTGACTGCTTCGCAAATCTTGCCGTTTCTTATAATATAGCCCTCGTTAACTGCGAAGTTAAAAGCTCCCGTCAAGGGGTTAACCGAGCCGCCGCCCATAGATTTCGCGTAAAGTCCGTATTCGATAGAGGCGATAATATCCTCGTTCTTGTCGGGGCCGTTGTCGATAAAGGTATTTGTCATTCTCGAGGTGGGCTCATAGGTGTAATTCTGACGGCGCGAGTTTCCTGTTACAGACATGCCCATTCTGCGCGAGCCGAGTCTATCCACCATATAGGATTTAAGAACACCGTTTTCAATAAGCACGTTGCGCTTCGTGGGATTTCCCTCGTCGTCAATATTATTTGAGCCCCACGCATTCGGTATAGTTCCGTCGTCTATTGCGGTGAGCTTTTCATTTGCAACTACCTCACCGAGCTTTCCGCACATCTGCGACATTCCGACACCAACCGAGGTTGCCTCAAGCGAGTGGCCGCAAGCCTCGTGGAATATAACTCCGCCAAAGCCGTTTTCAATAGCAACTGGCATCTGTCCGGCTTTGCAGTAATCCGCCGAAAGATTCGTTATTGCCTGTCTTGACGCTTCGCGTCCTATATCACAGGGCTTGATGCTTTCAAACATTTCAAGTCCCATACCGCGCCCTGGAGAGCACGAGCCCGACTGGTTTTCACCGCCGGCTGACGCGGTTGAGTTTATTGCCATTCTCGTTCTCACGTGTCTGTCTCGCGCAAGGAGTCCTTCCGTGTTGGCTATCTCTATCGTGCGGTCAACGGATATAAGATTACCGATTACCTGAGCAATTCTTTCGTCATATTCCTTTGCCGCAGAGCAAGCCTCGCGCAAAAGCTCGCACTTGTATTTAACCTCAGCAGTAGCGGGATTGATTTTTATCCCGTGGATATTCGGGAAAATTCTCTCCGTCAAAACCACGCGGCTTTCATTTCCGCCATCGCCCATTGCTTCCGCAACTGCCTTTGCACATTTTATAAGTCCCTCTCGGCTTATATCCGAGGTTGAGCCGTAAACAGTTCTTACACCCTTAAAGGCGCGTATTCCGACACCCGACGTCACCTCGTCGGCAACCGCGTCTATTGCGCCGCCCATAAGTCTTATGCTTCCGTTTCTCGTTCTCTCACAAAAAACCTCGGCAAAATCTGCGCCGCTTGAAATCGCAATGCCGAGTATTTCCTCAAGCAGTCTTTTTTCTAGCATATTATCCTCCGTTAAAATAAGTTTAAAAGTATTATACAACATACACGAAATTTTTTCAAGATTTTCATCAAAAACGGAAAAACTTTATTGACAAGCAAAATATTATCTATTATACTAAACATAAGTTCATTATTTGCACAATTTCTGAAAGGGTGGGATTAAAAATAAAAGAAGACGCACGTATTGTGAGAACAAAGGAAAATCTTGTTTCTGCCTTTGAAAGTCTAATCAAAAAAAAGAGCTTTGAGAATATCACGATAAACGAAATATGCGAATTGGCAGGCATAAGACGCGCCACCTTCTATAAGCATTTTGAGGACAAATACGATTTTCTCAGGTACTTTATAAAAACTCTTCGCGTAAAGCTCGATAACACGGGAGATTACGGAGAGCCTGACGGCACCGTTGGATACTACGTTGAATACGCGCAGGAAATTATAAACTTCCTTGACGAAAACGAAGAAATATTGAGAAGAATTCTTGAGAGCGAGGAAGCGGGAAGCATCATTAACGTTATCGTTTATGAAAATCTAAGAGAAACCAGGAAAAAGCTCTACGAAAGCGTTAAAAAGGGGCTTAAGCTTCCCGCCTCTGTCAACACCGTTGCGGATATGCTCGTCGGCGGCGTTTCAGTTGTTATTTTAAATTGGTTTGAGGAAGGACGGCCTATTTCCAAGGAAACCTTGCTTAAGGAAATCGCGGCTATAATAAGAATTGGAGAAAACATAAAATAACATAATTATATTTTCCTTTGATACAGAAGATTTTACTTCAAACTAAGTTGCCAACGCAATTTACCGGGAAGCAAAAATTCGCAGAGAAGATGAAGCCAAGGGCTGCTTTTGTCTTGTCGGACTTCTTGCAGACCAGCTTGTAAATCCCGTGACGAAAAACATGCAATTGCGCGGCACTTGGATGCACGGCGACACATTTTTGGACAACTACTTATCAAATAGGCTTGAGCTTCAGGCCTACCCATTGAATTTTTTGAACAAATAAGGAACATTTACTGTGGAAGAAATTAAGGTTTTTTATTCGGATTTTGGCGTTGTGGGTGACGGAAAAACCAATGACTTTTACGCAATAAAGGCGGCTCACGACAAGGCAAACGAAATAGGAGCAAAGGTTTTTGCCGATGGCGATAAAACCTATTACATAGGTAAAACGGGCGGCGAGAGCATCACCGTTAAGACGAACACGGATTTTTGCGGAGCGCACTTCATTATAGACGACAGAGATATTTTGCCCAAGGATTCCGACTCCCGCACATGCCTTTTCGTAATAGAAAGCGACTTCGATGTGGCGGAATACAGCGAAGACAGCGACGAGGTTAGGGCGCTTGCCGCGGCTTGCCCCTTTGATATAAACACGAAAAAACTTCCTTTATCCTTTGGCTTCCCCGCTATGATAATCCCCTTTGACGCCGGCAAAAAGGTTTATATAAGACGCGGAAACACGCCTAACTCAGGACAGGACCAGCACGAGCTTATCGTTATAGACGAAAACGGAAACATTGACGAAAGCACTCCCGCGCTTCTTCCTTATAATAACGTTACGAAGCTTGAGGTCTACAGAATTGACGACGAGCCTATAACTATTCAAAACGGAATTTTCACAACGAGGGCAAACGCCGCACCGCGCGAGTATTGGTACTATAGAAGAAATATCACCGTCAAGCGCTCAAACACGACTTTAAAAAATATCGAGCATTACGTCACGGACGAGGGCGACAAGGGCGCGCCTTATAAAGGATTTATAGATGCAAATCATACGAATAATCTTCTCGTTGAGAATTGCATCGTAAGCGCTCATAAAACCTATTGGGAAACCAGTGGCCGCTCGAAGATGGGAACGTACGATTTAACAGGAAACAGCTCCAACAAAATGTATTTCAAGAATTGCCGTCAGGCAAATTTCTTTAACGAGCGCGGCGAGAGAAATTACGAAACCTGGGGCATTATGGGCTCAAATTACTGTAAAAACATCACCTACGACGGTTGTTTTCTTTCACGCTTCGACGCTCACGCAGGCGTTTACAACGCATCGATAATAAACTCGACCGTTGCTAATCTTCGCCTCACGGGCGGCGGAAAATTCATACTTCGCGACAGCACGATTTTTGGCTTCGGAAACACCTTGATCTCACTTCGGGAGGACTATGGATGCACTTGGCGTGGAGATATTGAAATCAACAACGTAATATATAAAAATACCGAGCCCGAAACCTCCGTTTTCGGCGCAGAATACAATCCTTGCCACAATTTCGGGTATCAGGCTTATTACCCCGAAAATATCACGATAGAGGGACTCACGCTTGAAACGCCCGCAAAGCTCTCGCTTTTCTCCGACATAGCTCCCGGATGCAACTTTGACCCCGAAGCAGATACGGTTGAAATAGACGGAGAAATAAAAATAAACATTAATAAAACGTTTTTACCGAAGAAAATAGAAGTCAAGGACTTCCCCGAAAATGCATATTCCTTCTATGGCTCTCCTAACGCAAAGCTTAATTCACTGCTTAAATTAGAAACCAACCGAAAGGCTTAATATGGAAAATAAAGTTTATTATTTCGATTTTGGCGCAAAAGGTGACGGCATAACCAACGACTTTGGCGCAATGAAGGCAGCGCACTCCTTTGCAAACTAAATTGGCGCAAAGGTCCTTGACGAAGAGGGAAAAACCTGCTATATCGGCAAAACGGGCGGTGAGAGCATTACCGAAAAGACCGAATCGGACTTTCAGGGAGCAAGCCATCACAAGCTTTTAATTATAGACGGTGAGGGAATCGTAAACATCAATAGAATGATAATTCCCAAAGAGGTCATAATCAAAAACGCAAGCGAAATGACAAAATCCTTCAAATGCTCGCAAGACTCCGTGTTTAACACGCAGCTGAAGCTTGAATTTGAACAAAAAACAAAAAAGCAAGTACAAAAGACTAGCTCTTATGTACTTGCTTTTTTATGCGAAACGGAAGGATTGCTAAAATATTAAATGCGAGTTAAACGGCGAAGTGTTTTTGAGGAAGATTTTTCGTTCTTCTCCCCGAAGCTGTATAACATACTGCGAGTGGGATAAAACGGGAAATATTACCAAAAAGTCAAAGCCAAGTTACTTGTTTGTGTCTATGTGGGGTAAATACGCCTTAAGATAATCGAGCCCCGAGAATACGGTAGTGAATGCCATAATTGCCATTACAACGTATGAGGCTATGTGATTATCCCTACAGAATGGAAAAACGAGGGGCTCGAGGATTATAACGAGCGTGCCGACCATCTGAGATACGGTTTTAATTTTGCCGAGCATACTTGCCGCAACTACGATGCCCGATTTTCCTGCAACAACGAGGCGAAGGCTCGTTACGCCAAGCTCACGGAGAAGTATCAGAAGAACGACGCACATAAATACGACACCGAGAGTTACCTCGCCCTTTATGAGAAGATATGCGAGTATCGCGATTTGCGAGCCGATTACCATAAATTTGTCTGCAAGGGGGTCGATAAACTTACCAAAATCGGTTACGAGGTTGTATTTTCTTGCGATTTTGCCGTCAAGCATATCGGTAAGAGAGGTTACCACGAAAATCACCGCGGGAACGATAAGTCCCCAGATTTCAATATTTCTCATCGCGAGAAGCGCTATAACAAAAGCGGGAACGAGAAGCACTCTGATAATAGAGAGCGTATTCGGTACGTTAAGAGCTGATTTTTTCATTATTTTGTCCTTTCCTATGTTCTGAGCGCCGAAAAACAAGCTTCGGTGTAAGCTCTTTTATTTTGCTTCTCCGACTAAATCATAGTCAAGAGCTTCATTTATTTTAACCGTGACGAATTCTCCTCGCGAAAGTTTTTTCTTCGAGGTGAAGTAAACTCTTCCGTCAACGTCGGGCGCATCCATATAAGACCTGCCGTAATAAACTTCGGCAACGGTGTCAAAGCCCTCGCATAGAACCTCAAGAGTTTTTCCGACGCGGCTCTCGTTAATTTCCTCGGTTACGGTGAGCTGAGTTTGCATTAAGACGTCGTATCTGTCCTGCTTCGTCTGCTCGTCAATTTCTCCGTCAAAATCGGCGGCTTTTGTGCCCTCCTCAGAAGAATACGTGAATGCACCGAAGCGCTCGAAGCGCGCGTCTTTAACAAACTGACAAAGCTTTTCAAAATCCTCGTCACTCTCACCCGGAAATCCTACCATGGCAGTGGTTCTGAGAACTATGCCCGGCACTTCACGGCGAAGCCTTGCAACAGTTTCTCTGATAAGCGCTTCACCTCCGTGGCGGTTCATTCTACGAAGAACCGTGTCCGATATATGCTGAATGGGAATATCAATGTAATTCAAAAGGCGCGGATTATTTTTCATTTCCGCAATAAGCCCGTCGGTTATCTTATCGGGGTAGCAGTAAAGAAGCCTTATCCACGGAATTTTCGTTTCACGGCATATTGCACGCACAAGCTCTGCAAGCTTATATTCTCCGTAAAGGTCGAGTCCGTAGCGCGAGGTATCCTGCGCGATAAGATTAATTTCACGGACTCCGAGCTCTTCAAGCTCCTTTGCTTCCTTAACTATATCCTCAATAGTGCGGCTTCTCATTTTTCCGCGTATCAGGGGAATTGCGCAATAGGTGCAAAGGTTATCGCAGCCCTCGGCAATTTTAAGATAAGCCGTGTGGTCCTCGGTGGTAAGTATTCTCTCCCCGCCGAGCTTTGCCGTTTCTTTATCGCGGAACGACGTGTATTTTTCACCGCGCAAAACCGCGTTGCAGGCTTCCACGATATCCTCAAGGCTTCCGACACCGACGAGCGCGTCAACCTCGGGAAGCTCGCGCATCACTTCCTCGCGATATCTTTCAACAAGGCAACCCGTTGCGATAACGCCGCGGCACTTGCCCCACTCGCGAAGCTTTGCCACGTCAAGAATATTGTCTATAGACTCCTTCTTTGCGCTTTCGATAAAGCCGCAGGTGTTTACTATTATAATTTCCGCCTCACTCTCGTCGGGAACTATCTCAAAGCCAGCGTCGTAAAGGCGTCTTAGCATTACCTCTGTGTCTACGAGGTTTTTCGAGCATCCAAGAGACACAAAACCTATTTTGGTCATTTAAAACTCCATTTGTCTTTAAGTTCTTATTTTAGCATATTTGCAATTTTCGGTCTGATTTTTACGAAATAAATTCTTACGGAAACGGTGATAAAAAGGTCGTAGGCAACGAATGCAACGTTCATTACCGCGTACAAGGCTATCTTAAGCCACAGAATATCCTTTTCAAAAAGCGGTATACCGAAAATGAGGTTCATTAAGAAGAGCATTGCCCATATTACCGCGTTTGCATAAACGAGCTTCACAAGAAGCCAAACTGCCTTCGGGAGCTTTTCGATATAAGCCTTTAGCAAGGGATATATGCCGAAAATCAAAAAATAGTTAAGCCATATAGGCTTCCCCGGAAATATAAAAAACGTTATAAGTGAGGTTGCAAGCCAGGTGAGCCAGGTGTACGGCGAGCCTATTTCAAGGTAGATAAAAACCACGATAAGCGAAGCAAGCGCACACACTGTGAGGTCGAGAACCTCAACCATAGCTCCGAGCGCTATTATAACCGCGCCGAGAGCCGTCATAACGGAGCTTAACGTCAGTTTTTTCGTAGTTCTCATAGACAGGATATGAAATCTCCGCCGAGGCACTCGCAAAGACAGTCAAGGCAAATAAGATTTGCGCAGCAGTTGCAAGCGTCGTCACTTGACGAGCGAGGGCGCGCACCAGCATTATTGTAAGTGCTTCCGTAGCCGCGCGCGGAATTGTTGAACATTTCCTTAGCCTTTTGATATTCAACGTTATATGGGTCCATATTGCAAGCGATTTCAAGCTCGCGCATTGCGTCGTTCTGGCGGTTTCTGTGCATAAGAAGAACTGATGCAAGGTAGTGCCACTCAGCAGTTCTGTCCGCTTTATTAACCGCGGTAAGCTCCTTTTCAGCATCGGTAAATCTTCTGTCGTTTATCATACGGCGCACGTTTGCGTAAACGCCCGAGGAGCTGAAGCCGTCGTCATAGCCGTAGTTAAAATCGGAGCTTGAGGACTTTCCCGAATTTGAGCGAAGCTCTTGAATTTTGTCATAAGCCTCGTTAACCTCTTGCATTTTTTCGTTCGCGAGGTCGCGAAGGGGGTTGTTGGCATCGTAATTATCGGGGTGGTATTTTTTCACAAGCTCGCGGTATGCTTTCTTGATTTCGTCATCGCTTGCGTTTTTGGATACACCCAGTACCTTATAAGGATCTCTCATCGTTTTTCTCCTTTTCTTCCCCGTCAAGAAAGCTCATTCTTCTGACGAGTCCATCGTATATAATGTTTTTTATAATATTTTCTATGGTGTGGCGGTTGCCAAAGGGCATAAGATTTACAGCGCCCTCGATTTTTTTACATTCAAGAAGAAGCGCGCATTTTATTGAAGCGCGGTTTTCGTCTGTCAGCTCCTCTCCGCCGTAAATCTCGACGTAAGGGTTATAAGAGCCGCTTTTTCTGTCCTCGTCATAGTCCTCTGCGGCATCAATTGCGTAGATAAATCTGCCGAGATGGTAGCCTGCGGCGTAAGTGACGAGCCTTGCATCCTCTTCAAATCCAAAGGCGAAAATCTCACCGAGAAGCTCTCCGAAAAGATGGGCGGGCTCGTCAACGCTCTGGCACTTCGCGTCTTCAAGCTCCGTTATTCGCGCAAGCTTTTCCGCAGCAATATCCGAAAGTGTCGCAAGCTTCGCTTTTTTCTTTGCGTGTGAAAGTATCGGCTTCAAGGCTCTCCTTGCCATTCTTTTAACGAGCTTTTCGTCGTGCAAATCGTCAAGCATCTTATAGTATGTAAGTATCGCAAAGGCTCTCGCAGTATATTCCGTTGCTTCGTTTTCAAGAAGCATAGGACGGGATTTGAGGGGGTGAGCGACGCACCGCGACTTTTTTGCGGCTATTTTTTCGTCGGGAACGTACAGCATTCTGACGAGCGCTAAAAAAACGCTGTCATAGCTCAAGGTAACGTTTGAAAAAATACCCGTGTGCCGTTTCATTGCCCGGCATACTCCGCAATAGCTCGCTTTATAAAATTCATAATCCTTAACGAGAAGCTCGGGATGATATGGTTTTACGTAACCGAACAAATTTAAAGGCACTCCTTTCCGACGTATATATTACTACATCATAGATTATACCACATTTTTTTGCATTTGTGTTGATTTTTTAAAAAATTTTACTATTTATTTAAATAAGAAACAAAAAGAAGCTTAGCGGAGCAATTAAGCCTTATAAGCCTCTTTTTGAAAAAATTATAACTTTAGTTTACGTTTTGTATGTTAAATTTTAACACGGGTTAGTTCTTAGCGGTGTTCATACCCTTGCACGAGAGGGATATTCGGTGCTTCTTAACATCAACGTCTTTTATTCTTACTTCAATAACGTCGCCCGTTTTGAAAAGCTCCGAGGGGTGCTTTATGAATTTATCGCTCATTTCGGAGATATGAAGAAGTCCGTCGTGGTGAACGCCTATATCAACGAAGCAGCCGAAGTCAACGACGTTTCTGACAGTACCCTTAAGCTGCATATCGGGCTTAAGGTCTTCAATATCAAGAACATCAGTTGAAAGTATTGGTGCGGGCGCATCCTCACGGATATCGCGTCCCGGCTTTTCAAGCTCGCCGATTATATCAAGGAGCGTCGGCTCACCGCAGCCAAGCTCTTTTGCAAGCTTTGCCGTGCCGTACTGCTCTGCCTTAAATCTGAGAAGAGGAAGACTGCCAGCCTTAACGTCTTCCGTTGAGAAGCCGAAGCGGCGGAGAAGGTCCTCTGCTATTGCGTAGGACTCGGGGTGAACGCCCGTTGAGTCAAATACGTCTTTAGCACCGTGAATACGAAGGAAGCCCGCGCACTGAGTGAACGCCTTTTCACCGATTTTGGGAACCTTAAGTATCTGCTTTCTCGTCTTAAATTCACCGTTCTCTTCTCTGTAAGCAACGATGTTCTTTGCCGCCGTGGTATTGATACCGGAAACGTAGGAAAGAAGCGAATAGGAAGCCGTGTTGATGTCAACGCCAACCGCGTTAACGCAGTCCTCAACGACACCGCCGAGCGCCTCTGTAAGACGGTTTTGCTTCATATCGTGCTGATACTGTCCGACGCCTATTGCCTTAGGCTCGATTTTAACGAGCTCTGCCAAGGGGTCCTGGAGTCTTCTTGCGATAGAAACCGCGCTTCTCTGCATAACGTCAAACTCGGGGAACTCCTCCGTTGCGAGCTTAGACGCGGAGTAAACCGAAGCGCCTGCCTCGGAAACTATGGTATATTTTACACCCTTAGGGCAAGCGGGATCGCGAAGAACGTTCTCTGCAATGAACTTTTCACTCTCGCGGGAAGCCGTACCGTTTCCTATGGAAATAACGTCAACCGCGTGGTTCTTTATGAGGCGAAGCACGCGCGCCTTTGAGTTTTCAAGGTCAGCGTCACTTATTTTGCCCTTGTTTCTGAAAGGATAGATAACGTCCGTGCCGAGAACCTTACCCGTTTTGTCAACTACCGCAAGCTTACAGCCGTGGCCGTAGCCGGGGTCGTAGCCGAGAACGGTTTTTCCCTTGATGGGAGAAACGAGAAGAAGGTTTCTGAGGTTTTCCGCAAACACCTTAAGCGCGCCCTCAGACGCATCGTCAAAGAGCGAGGTTCTTACTTCTCTTTCAATTGCGGGGAAAAGGAGTCTTTCATAAGCGTCGTCAAGAGTTGCCATAATAAAGGGGAGTGCTTGCGATTCCTTGTTAGTTACAACGCGCGAAACGAGCTGCGCAATTCCGTCTTCCTTAGGAAGAGTTACGGAAACCTTTAAAAAGTCCTCTTTCTCACCGCGGTTTACAGCAAGAACTCTGTGTCCCTTAAGCTTCTTGATAGGCTCTGAGAAGTCGTAATAATTTTCGTAAACGCTCGTTTCCTCAGTTGTTCCCTTGGTGGTAAGCGAGCCGTATGCAAAGGTGTATTCACGGAGCATTTTTCTTATCTCCGCATCGTTTGAAACGTCCTCTGCGATAATATCCGACGCGCCCTGCAATGCAGCTTGTGCGTCGGGCACTTCCTTGCCCTCTTCCTCAGAGATAAACTCCTTCGCATACTCTTCAATTGAGGGCTCGTATGTGTCCTTTTGCTCGAGTATATAATTTGCCAAAGGCTCAAGTCCCTTAGCGCGAGCTATGGAAGCTCTGGTTGTTCTCTTTGGCTTATAAGGTCTATAAATATCCTCGATTTCAACGAGGGTTTTAGCATTGTTAAGCGCGAAGCTTATTTCAGGAGTAAGCTTGCCCTGCTCGTTAATAAGGTTTTCAACGGTAGATCTGCGGTCTTCAAGATTTCTGAGATACTGAAGTCTGTCGTTAAGGTCGCGGAGAGTAACGTCGTCAAGCGAGCCCGTTACTTCCTTACGGTATCTTGAAATAAAGGGAATGGTATTGCCCTCGTCGATAAGAGCGACGGTAGCCACAACCTGCTCCTCTTTAATGTTAAATTCCCCTGCCAGTGTTTTTACGATGTCCATTAGGTTTTCTCCAAAATTCGTTGTAGTATCACGCGCACACGCGCGCTTCTTTATTTTAGCATATTTTGGGTGATTTGTAAAGGGATTTTCGAGATTTTAAACAAATTGAATTTAGCGTCAAGAAAAAGCGCTTACAAATCATAAGCGCTTTTTCGTTATTAGGTTAACCCAGAGCTTCAAGCCCTGCGATTTCGGCATCGGTGAGATAGCGCCACTCGCCGCGCGAGAGCGTTTCGTCAAGGGGAATCTCGGCAAAGCGTATTCTTTCAAGATAAGTTATCTTTGAGCCCGAGGCGGCTATCATACGCTTTATCTGGTGATATTTTCCCTCGGTGAGCGTTATTACGCCGCTTTTTCTGTCCGCCATCAAAACTATTTTCGAGGGCTTGCACTCGTAGCCGTCAGCAAGGGTTACGCCGTTTTCAAAATCCCTCTCGACGCTTTCAGGAAGTGCTGTGGCACACTCGAAGCGGTAGTCCTTTTCTACGTGGCGCTTCGGGGAAAGAAGCCTGTGAGCGAGCTGTCCGTTATTCGTTAAAATCATAAGCCCCACGGTGTCCTTATCAAGACGTCCTACGGGGAAAAGCTCCATTTTGCGAAGCTCGGGGGAAATAAGCTCGGTAACGTAAGGGTTGATTTTATCGTCGGTTGAGCTGACGTAGCCCTCGGGCTTATTAAGCATAACGTAGGTGTATTTTCGGAATGTGATTTCTTTTCCCTGAAAGCTTATTACCGAGATTTCGGGGTTTACGTGGCGCGACGTGTCGCGCACGGGCTCGCCGTCAACCAGAACTCCGCCGCGCTTTGCAATTTGGGCAGCTTCCTTTCTCGAGGCAAGTCCCATATCTGAGATTAGCTTATCTATTCTCATACCACTTCGCCTTTTGCAATTCTTTCTTTATTATATTGAAGAGTATAAAGTCCGTAATATTTTCCGCGCTTCTCAAGAAGCTCGAAGTGGCTTCCCTCTTCAACTATCTCGCCCTTTGAAAGCACTATAATCTTATCCGCGTGTTGAATTGTGGAAAGGCGGTGCGCAACCATAAGCATAGTGCCGATATTCATCATTTTTTCAAGCGAATTCTGAATAAGAAGCTCAGTTTCCGTGTCAATATTCGCGGTTGCCTCGTCAAGTATCATAATTTCGGGCTTGTGCGCTATCGTTCTTGCAAATGAAAGAAGCTGGCGCTGTCCTTGCGAGAAGTTATTTCCCCGCTCGCGCACGGGCTCGTCAAGACCTGCTTTAAGCTTGTTTATGAAGTGGTCCGCATTTACGTACTGACAGGTGTGCCATACGAACTCGTCGGGAATTCCCTCCGAGCCGAGCGTAATATTCGAGCGAATATCGCCCGAGAAAAGAAATACGTCCTGAAGCATCTGTCCGAAATGACGGCGGAGCGAGGCTATTTTGATTTTCTTGATATTTATACCGTCGATAAGAATTTCGCCCTTTTGTATGTCGTAGTTACGGCAAATAAGCGAAAGAATAGTGGTTTTTCCCGAGCCCGTCGCGCCGACGAAGGCTACGGTTTCGCGCGCTTCAACCTTGAAGGAAACGTTCTTAAGAACCCACTCCTCTTTTTTATACGCAAACCAGACGTTCTTAAATTCTATGCTTCCCAAGACCTCGTCAAGCTCTATCGCGTCGGGCTCGTCAACGACCTCGGGCTTCATATCGAGAATCGTAAAAATCTTCTCACCCGAGGCAAAGGCGGACTGAAGTCTGTTAAACTGCTCCGCGAGAGACTGAATGGGGTTAAAGAATTTGTTTATATACATATAGAAGCTGACTATCACCTCGGAGCTTATGGCTTTGCCGAGGAAGGTCGAGCCGTCAAGAGCGCCCTTTGCGCCGATATAGAAAAGGAACATAACCGTGGTTATATAAAGCATATAAACCATAGGTCTGAATATACCGAAAACGAGAATCTGATTTCTTTTCGCCAAGGAAAGCTTTTGGTTGCGCTCCTCAAACTCCGAAAGCTTCCTTTCCTCGCGGCAGAATGCTTGAGTTATCTTCATTCCCGAAAGGTTCTCGGAAAGGAAGGTATTTATCGCCGTCGTTCCGTCTTTGACTTTTCTGTGGGCGCGGCGGGAGAATTTACGGAAAATTACCGTGAAAAGAATGATAAACGGCACGAAGCAAAGCACCATAAGCGTAAGCTCATAATTGAGAAGAAGCATTGCTCCGAGAACGCCGAATACAACGAAAACGTTTTTGACAAGCTGAGCTAAAATGCTCGTAAACATTATCGAAATCGCGTTCGTGTCGTTTGCAACTCTCGTTACGAGAGTTCCCACGGGAATGTGGTTAAGCTGCGCGTGAGAGAGACTTTCTATATGCGTGAAAACGTCTTCTCTTACTTTTGAAAGTATTTTCTGTCCCGTCACTTGAAGAAGTATCGACTGAAAATAAGTGCAAACGAGAGATACGAGAAGTATGCCAGCGTAAATAATAACCCACGAAATAAGCTCCGCCATCTCGAAGTGAGCCTTTAAAACTCCCTGAATTTTACCTATAATCATAGGAGAAATAATATCGTAGGAAATCGAGAAAAGCATCAAAAGTCCGACTATCACGAAGTTTAAGGCGTAGGGCTTCGCGTACTTAAGAATCCTTTTGATTATCTCACCGTCTTTCATATGACGGTCAAAGCCTATCGCCTCTTTTTTATCCTTCATAAATACGTATGCGAGGGTAAAAACGAGAGCAAACGCGCCTATTATAGCGCCTGCTGTTATAAGAGGATAATACACGTTTATACCCCCTTTTCTTCGTCAAGCTTCTGAAGCTCAACCATTTTTCTGTATTCGGAGTTTTCGCGGCAAAGCTCCTCGTGAGTGCCGACGGAATTAACTCTGCCGTCTTCGATAAAGATAATTTTATCCATTTTTTCGATAGTTGAAATTCTGTGCGCGATAAGAATAGTGGTTTTGCCGCGGCGCGTTTTTCTGAGATTTTCGAGAATTATCTTTTCAGTGCCTGTGTCAACCGCGGAAACCGAGTCGTCAAGAATTAAAATCGACGCGTTTTTCATAAGAGCGCGCGCAATTGAAATTCTCTGCTTCTGTCCGCCCGAAACGGTAACTCCGCGCTCACCGAGTACGGTTTTATACTTTTCGGGAAATTCCGAAATATTGCCGTCAACGTCTGCCATACGAGCCGCATTAACAACGGCTTCTTCCTCTGCTCCGTCAACGCCGAATGAAATATTGTTTTGTATCGTATCGCTGAAAAGGAAATTATCCTGAGGAACGTAAGCGGAGAATTTTCTGACAGTCTTAATCGGAATTTTATTGACGTCGTGTCCGTCTATAAATAGCGTTCCGTCGGGAACGTTATAGGTTCTTAAAATAAGGTCAACCAGCGTCGTTTTACCTGCGCCTGTTTTGCCTACTATTCCGACGTTTTCGCCTGCGTTTATCTTAAGTGAAACGTCAATAAGCGCGTCGTAATCCGCACCGGGATAACGGAAGGTGAGATTTTTGAACTCAATTGAGCCCTCTATTGCTTTAATTTCATAGACGTCAGGCGCATCAACGACGTCGCGCTCCGTGTTAAGAAGATTTGATATGCGCTTTAAGGAAGCCGCGCCGCGCGAGGTCATTTCAATAAGCGAAGACACCGCCATTATAGGCCATACGACCGACATAAAGTAGCTTATAAACTCGATAAGGCGCGACGAGGTAAAGCCGTCCTTGCCTATGTAAACGAGGTATCCGCCGTAGCCGAGAATTATGCAGATTACGGACTCAACGAAGAGCGTTACGAAAATATGCATAAGCGTCGAGGCTCTCGTGTAGCTTACGTTTGCGTTTTCGTTATTTTTATTGATTTTCTTGAAGCGCCAAAGCTCGTGCGATTCCTTTACGAATGCCTTTATAACGGCAATGCCCGAAAAGCTCTCCTGCGCAAAATCCGAAAGCTCGGAATATGCTTCCTGGCGCTTTTCCCATTTATCCATCATATATTTGCCGACGATAGTTGCAACTATTAGAAGAAATACCATCGGAATAAGGGTGAAAAGTGTCAAAGCAAGGCTCATCCTTGCCATTTTTACTATCGCCATAGTGCCGAGAAGAAGGGCGTCAAAGAGCATAAGCACGCCGTCACCGTAGCACTCCTGTATGGTTTCAAGGTCGTTCGTGTAAAGCGACATAAGGTCGCCAACCTTGTTTTCGTGATAAAACCTTTGCGAAAGCTCCTTACTGTGCGAGAACATTTTGCTTCTCAAATCCGTTTCGACCTTTATTGCCGAGCCGAAGAAACAAATTCGCCAGAGAAATCTTCCGACTACCATAGCAAAAATTATAAAAATCATAGGCGCGCAGATTTCTTCAAGAACGAAACCGACCGTAAAATCGTATTCAACTCCGTCTTTGATTACCTTTCCGCTGCCCGCACCCGCTATTACCATTTCGTAAAGCTCGGGAATTTTGAGCTGGAAATAGTCTACCACGACGAGAGCAAGTATGCCGAGAAGCAAAACGTGCCCGTATTTCAGATAGTAGCGGTTTATGTGTTTTCCAAATATCACTGTTTGTCCTCCGTATTATTTGCCTAAAAAGGCGACGCTCAAAGCATTGGGCATCAACGAAAAAAGCGGCAAAGCGCCGCTTTTCTCAGGGGCAAAGAAAATTATTTCTGAACGAGGTGAATAGCAAATCCCGCTATTTCGTCCTTGAAATATATAAACTTAGGCTTGCCCGTCTTTTTGTCATAATCTATACTGCTTTCGTCAAACTCAAAGCCCATTCTCTTGAAGTATGCAATAGCTCTGTCGACAAAGTTGGTTTTGATGCCGATGTGTCCGTGCTTGCCGCGTCCGTTAGAGTGCATAAACTCAAACGAGGGGTCCGCAAAGGTAGACTTCGAGGTTTCGCGAAGAGGCATACCGAACATAAGGCTGAAGAGCTTTGCGGCATCCCTGCCGGTTTTCTTCGCGCGGTTGTTAATGCCGATATGAGCAAATTCAAGTCCGAGCATAGTCTGAACCGCATTTCTCGTAAGAGCTGTGATTTCGTCCCATTTCTTTTCCTTAACAAGCTCGTCCTTAACCATAAAGGAGCCGCCGCAGGCAACTATCTTGTTGAATTTCAAATAGTCAAGAAGATTGTCCGCGCTGATGCCGCCCGTAGGCATAAATTTAAGATTTCCGTAAGGAGCCGCCATAGCCTTAAGCATCTTAAGACCGCCCGCAGCTTCCGCTGGGAAGAATTTTACGGTTGAAAGTCCAAGCTCAAGAGCCGCTTCAACGTCAGAGGGGTTGGAGCAACCGGGGAGCATAGGAACGCCCTTGGAAAGACAGTAAGACGTTACCTTGGAGTTAAGACCGGGGGATACGAGGAATTTCGAGCCTGCCGCGATTGCCGCGTCAACCTGCTCGGTTGTGAGAACCGTTCCCGCGCCAACGAGCATTTCGGGATAAGCCTCGGTAATATTTTTAATAGCCTCAGCCGCACAAGCGGTTCTGAAAGTGATTTCAGCCGCAGGAAGACCGCCGTCAATAAGCGCTTTTGCAAGCGGAACTGCGTCATCGGGATTTTCAATCTTAATAACGGGAATAAGGCCTATGGAATAGAGTTCTTGTAACATATCGTTCATAATGTTTCTCCTTAATATATGTTTCAAAAAGATTTTATCATAATTACGCGTGCGTGAGAATTGCAAAAATTGCCCTAGACATTGCAAAAATTGCAAGACCTGTTAATTTATTTTGTCGCATATTGACATAGGGGAAAAATTCGGGTATAATTATTCTAATAAATTAGAATGAGGCGGGGATATGCAAGAAAGAGCTTTGAGGTTTAAAATCCTTACGAAAAATAAATACCTTGAAAAAAAGCTTCTCTTTGAGCTTTCGGGCGAGGGATTTTGCGCGGTTGACGAGGGCGAAGACGTTTTGCTCGTCGATATTGACACGGAAGAAAAAAAGCCGCACGCGATTACTATGAGCTACGAGAAAGAGGCAGACATTTCGCTTCCCTTTCTTATAGGCGAAGTTAGAGCTATCCTTCTCAGAGAGGAGTCATCTCACCTCTCGCTTCTTGAAGGTGAAAGGGCGGTGTTGCTCTTCGGCGAAAAAATTAAGCTCACAGAGCTTGAATACGCGCTTTTTTCCCTGCTTTACGAAAGGCGCGGCTTCGTTTCGCGCGAGGAAATTCTCGAGCTCGTCTGGCGCGGTGAGAAGGATGGCGGTATCATCAACGTTTACGTGCATTATCTGCGCGAAAAGCTTGAAAAGGGCGGCGAAAAAATCATTCTCTCGTCGAGAAAGCTCGGCTACGGAATAAGCGAAAAATTTTTCGGGGGTAAAGGAAATGCTTAAGATTATAGAGGGCTCGTTCACCTCAGGGGCGCACGAATATATTAGAGAAAAAATCGAAGCTCTTATCAAAGCGAAAAAGCCTAGCGTATTTCTTATAGTACCCGAGCAACACACGCTTTCGATGGAAAAGGAAATGAGTGAGGTATTGGCGCCGTCTGCGCCTCTTTACTTCGAGGTCACAAATTTCACGCGCCTTGCGGATACGGTTTTCAGAAAACTTGGCGGAATTGCGGGCGAGCATTCGACAAGAACCCGACGCGCCCTCGTTATGTGGGAAGCTCTTGCCTCTCTTGCAAAGGAGGAAAAGCTTAAGGTTCTTAAGGTCAGAGGCGGAGTTAACGCAGGTCTTGTCAACAAGGCTATAGCCGCTATAAACGAGGCGGAGAGCTTCGGCGCAGAAAGCGAAAAAAAGCTTGACGATGCTATCAAAATCGCTTCCGAGAAGAACGCGCGCCTTGCATCTAAGCTTGAAGATTTAAAGGAAGTTTCACAAAAATACAAGGAGCTTCTTTCAAAATACGGCGTCACGGGTGACGAGCTATATACTCTTGCGGACAAGCTTCGCAAAAATCCTGAGGAGCTTTCGGGTGCGCAAATTTTCATTGAGGGCTTTACCTCATTCACAGAGCCGCAGTATGAGCTTATCAAAATTCTTATGGAGCGAGCCTCGCTTACGGTATCCTTAACGATTCCGAAATCCGACTCCGAAGCTTTTGAATACAAAGAGCCGAGATTTACGAAATCACGTCTTATGAAGCTTGGCGGAAAAATTGAAAAAACTCTTGACGGAGCTTTCGGAGTTAAGAGCGCGCATCTTTACGAAATATCGAAGCTTTTGTTTAAAACCTCGGTTTTACTATATGAAGAAAAGAAAAGTGACGAGGCGGCAGAATGCGCCCACGCGCTCATAAGAGAAGAGCCTGACGGCTCGCTTCGCGTAATCGAGGCAAAAACACCTTACGAGGAGTGCGTTTTCGTTGCGGAGGATATAAAAAGGCTCGTTTGCGATGGCGCGTCATACTCCGATTTTCTGATAGCCGCAAGACACGCGGAAAACTACGTTGGAACGCTTGACGATGCTCTTAAAAAAAGCGGCGTTCCCCACTTTTTCGCAAAGCCCTCGGGCATTCTCGCCTTTGAGGGAACAAAGCACTTGATTTCCGCTATATCCTGCGTTGCAGCAAGATTTGCAAGAGAAGAGCTTATAAGCTATATGAAATCAGGATTTTCGGGCGTTACCCGTGAGGCGTGTGACGAATTCGAGCTTTACGCGGACACCTGGCAGCTCACAGAAAAAAGCTTTCTTGACGAAGAAAAATGGAATATGAACCCCGACGGATATGCAAGCTTTTTATCAAATGAAGCTTGCGCAAAGCTCGATAGAATACACGAAACTAAAAAGACGGTTATCCCCCCTCTTAAAGCTCTCGCGGAAAAATTCAAGACGGCAAAAGCGGTGCGCGATTATGCCTCAGCGCTATATGAGTTTATGGAGGAAACGAGGCTTTACGAAAAAATCCAAGAGCGCGCAAAGCTTTTGCGCTCCGAGTCTATAAACGAAAAGGAGCTTGCAGAGGAAAACGAAGCTCTCTTTGACATTATAATAAAATCGCTTGAGGACCTCGTTGGATTTTCGGGTGACGCTTTGCTTGACGCAAACAGCTTCCGCGAAATGCTTATGCTCGTTTTCGGCGAAGCAAGAATAAGAAGAATTCCATCAACGAAAGACGAGGTTACGGTTGGAAGCGCAGACAGTATAAGGCGCGGAGCAAAGCACGTTTATATAATCGGCGCCGTGACTGGAGAATTCCCTTCTGTGCCTCGAGAGTCCGCATTTTTCACTGATAAAGAGAAGCTTGAGCTTAAAAATTACGATATAGACATCAATACGGACACAAGCTCGGAATACGATTACGCGCGCGAGCTTTTCTACTTCTCGCGAGTTTTTGCTTCGGCAAGCGATTCGTTAACTATTGTTTACACTACGTCGGATTTTTCGTTCAAGCCAACGACTCCCTCCGAGCCTGTTAAAAGAATTCTGAAGCTTTGCCGCGGCAAGCTTTCACGTACAAAGGTTGCGGATATTCCTCTTAACGACAGAGTTTATTCAAAATCCACGGCTATATCTCTTGCGGCAGAAAGCCCCGAGCTTCGCGAAGCGCTTTTGGCGCTCGGTGGATACGAAGACGAAATAAAAAAATCGGAGGCTTCGGTAAAAAACGATTTTCTCTCGCTCTCAGGCGCGGCTGCGGCGCTTGAATACGAAGGCGAAATCAAGCTTTCGCCCTCCGAAATAGACAAATTCATTGACTGCCCCCTCGCGCACTTCTTAGGCTATAAGCTCTCGCTTTCGGAAAACGCTGAGGCAAAATTTGATTCAAGAAACGTCGGAAGCTTCGTGCACGCGGTGCTTGAAAATCTTTTCAACAAAGCGGCTGAGACCGGCAAAACCGTAAACGAATTTACACCTGACGAAAGAAAAGCCATTGCATTTGACGCGGCAGACGCATACCTTGCAAAAATCGCAAAAAATACAAATCTTAGCCAACGCCAAGCTCACGTGATAGACAGAATCAAAAGAACGCTTATACCGGTTATCGACGATATTTGCACCGAGTTTTCAAATTGCAAATTCGAGGTAAAATTAACCGAGCGCAAAATCGGAGACTCTGAAAAAGACGCAAGCTCGCCAGAGCGCGTAGAATTTAAGCTTGACGACGGCAGCTCTGTAAAAATCGGCGGTATCGTTGACAGAATTGACGCATACAAATCGGGCGATAGGGTTTATTTAAGGGTTATAGACTATAAAACAGGCGCTAAAGATTTTTCCAAAGATGACCTTAAAGAAGGGCGCAATCTTCAGATGTTCCTTTATCTTAAAGCCTTAATCAACAGTAAAAATCCCGAGTTTTTAAAGAGCATCGGTGCAGAAGATGGAGACAGACTAATCCCTGCCGGTGTAATTTATGTGAAAACCGAATTCGGCGACGCGAAAATTTCACACGGGGACGAGGCTCTTGCGGAAGAGCAGTTCAAAAAAAAGCAAGAGCGCCGCGGAATGATACTTAACGATAAGGAAAGTATTTTCGCTATGAATACGGACTATCTTCCCGTGAGCTTCAGGAAAGGTACGGATTCTTCTTCCGATATACTTGAATCTCTCTATAAGGGATACGATAAATTCCTATACACTGAAGAAGAATTCGACGAGCTTATCGAAACAACGCGAAAATCCGTTGAAAAAACTGTTTTGGGTATGAAAAGCGGAAATTTATCGGCTCTTCCTATGAAAACGAAAAACAAATCGCCCTGCGAATATTGCCGCTTCAAGCCGATTTGCAGAAACGTGAAGCAAAGCTAAGCAAAGAGATTTTGAGTAAAAATTGTCGGCTGAGGGGCGAGAGGCGTACAAAAGTACGCCAAGCGAGGAAACGACGAAGCAAATAAAAACAAATTAAATGGAGAAAAACACAAGTTTTTCAACCTTATTATAAACGTTTACGCACAAAGAAAGGATAGAGGAGCTAATCGCCCTCTATCCTATAATCTTTTTATTTGCGTTTTTCACCAAAAGCTCAAAGCTGCTTAGTACATTCCGTCCATAGAGGGAGCCTGAGGCGCTGCCTTTTCTTCCTTCTTATCGTAAACTACCGACTCGGTGGTGAGAACGGTGGATGCGATAGAAGCCGCGTTCTGAAGCGCGGAACGGGTTACCTTGGCGGGATCTACGATACCTGCTTCAAGCATATCGCAGAACTTCTCACCGTATGCGTCAAATCCGAAGCCAACCTTGCCTGACTCGCGGATTTTGGATATGATAACGGAGCCGTCAAGACCTGCGTTATCTGCAATTTGCTTCATAGGAACAGGGAGAGCCTTGAGAACTATCTTTGCGCCCGTCTTTTCGTCGCCTTCAAGCTCTTCAATAAGCTTTTCAACACGGGACATAACGTTGATAAGCGCAACACCGCCGCCCGCTACGATACCCTCTTCGACCGCAGCCTTAGTTGCGTTGAGAGCGTCTTCGATACGAAGCTTCTTTTCCTTCATTTCAACCTCGGTAGCCGCGCCAACCTTGATAACGGCAACGCCTCCTGCGAGCTTTGCAAGTCTTTCAAGGAGCTTTTCCTTATCAAACTCAGAGGTAGAAACCTCGATAGCCTGACGAATCTGATTTACTCTGTCGGCAATTGCCTGCTTGTCACCGGCACCGTCAACGATAATGGTGTTTTCCTTGCTAACCTTAACCTGACGGCATCTTCCGAGCTCTGCAATTCCCGCATCCTTAAGCTCGAGTCCGAGCTCGCTCGTTACAACCGTACCGCCAGTAAGGGTTGCGATATCACGGAGCATTTCCTTTCTTCTGTCGCCAAAGCCGGGAGCTTTAACGGCAACAACGGTGAACGTTCCGCGAAGCTTATTAAGAACGAGAGTTGTGAGAGCCTCACCCTCAACGTCCTCGGCTACGATAAGAAGCTTCTTACCTGACTGAACAATCTGCTCAAGAAGAGGAAGAATCTCCTGGATATTTGAAATTTTCTTATCGGTTATTAGTATAAGACAATCGTCAAGCACGGCTTCCATTTTATCCGTGTCGGTTGCCATATAGGGAGAGAGATAGCCGCGGTCAAACTGCATACCCTCAACAACCTCGCTATAGGTTTCCGCGCTCTTCGACTCCTCAACGGTGATAACGCCGTCGCTCGTCACCTTATCCATTGCGTCTGCAATGAGATTTCCTATAGTTTCGTCGCCTGCGGAGATTGCACCTACTCTTGCAATATCGTCTCTGCCGCTTACGGTTTTAGCGTCTGCGTTAAGTCCTTCAACCGCAACGGAGCAAGCCTTGAATATACCCTTGCGAAGCACCATAGGGTTTGCGCCTGCGGCAACGTTTTTCATACCCTCGTGAATAAGAGCCTGAGCAAGAAGAGTTGCGGTTGTAGTTCCGTCACCTGCCGCGTCATTGGTCTTGGTTGCAACCTCGCGTACAAGCTGTGCGCCCATATTTTCCGCAGCGCATTCAAGCTCAATTTCCTTAGCGATGGTAACGCCGTCGTTTGTGATAAGAGGCGCACCGAACTTTTTTTCGAGAACGACGTTTCTGCCCTTAGGGCCAAGTGTTATTTTAACGGTGTTCGCAAGCTTATCAACACCGCGAAGAAGCGCGTCGCGAGCTTCTGCACCGTAAAGAATTTCTTTTGACATATTTTCCCTCCAAATACTGTTAAGTTATTCAACTACCGCGAGAATATCGGACTGGCTCACGACGGTGTACTCCTCGCCGTCAAGCTTAACCTCCGTTCCCGAGTATCTGCCCATAATTACCTTTTCGCCAACCTTAAGAGTCATCACGACTTCCTTTCCGTCAACTACTCCGCCCGGGCCAACGGCTACTATTTCGTAAACCTCGGGCTTTTCCTTTGCGCTTCCGACAAGCACGATACCGGACTTTGTCGTTTCTTCCGCCTCTGTTCTTTTAAGCACAATTTTATCAAGAAGTGGTCTAAGTTTCATATTTTCCTCCGTTCGATTTTAGCACTCTCATTTTTTGAGTGCTAACCATTACTTTATATATTTTATACTACGGCACTGAAAAAATCAACCGTTTTCCTCAATTTTCACAATTTGTTAACATTTAGGAAAGAGCGATAAGTGCCTAAAGCGCTGAAAATTAAGGTTTCAGAGCAAGCTTGAATTACACAAGCATTTCCTTAAGGCGCGTCAATATTCGCTTTTCAATTCTCGAAACCTTTACCTGAGAAAGTCCCATAATTTCAGCGGTTTTACACTGCGAAAGGTCGCGGAAATAGCGCAGAATTATGAGCTTTTTCTCGAATGCGGGGAGCTTTTCAAGAGCCAAGCGCAGGGCGAGCTTATCAAATTCCTTATTTCCCTCGTCCTCGTCGTAAACCACCGAGCCGAGCGTTGCCCCCTCTTCGTCGTCAAATGCCGACTCGTCAAGAGATTTAACCTCGCGCGCCGAAAAAATCGCCATTGCACAGTCCTCGCGCGAGATACCGAGAGTTCTTGATATGGACTCGATATCCGAGGGCTCGCCCGTGTTCATTCTTCTCTCTCTTTCGGCAGCTATTGCCGCGGCGAGCCTTTTGTTTTCTCGCGAGACCTTAACGAGCCCGTCGTCACGCAAAAATCGCCTTATTTCGCCAAAAATAAGCGGAACGGCATAGGTTGAGAAGGCGCATTCGCGCGAAAAATCAAATGTATTAAAGGCTTTGACAAGCCCGATATTCCCAGTTTCTACAAGCTCTTCGATATCTACGCCGCGCCCTGTGAATTTCCCTGCGATTTTATAAACCAAGGGCGCATTAAGCTCGGCAAGCGCCTCTCCCGCTTCGCGCTCTCCTTTTCTGTAGCGCCTGAGAAGCGCGAGATTTTTGTCCGAAAAGCTAAGATTTTCGTCTTTTTCTTCCATATTCCAATCAAGGCGCAAGTTTTTTCTTCATAAGAACCCGTGTTCCGCGCCCAAGCTTCGATTTGACGCTTAAAGAATCCGTAAAGCTCTCCATAACGAGAAAACCCATACCCGACCTTTCTCTTTTATCTCCCGTCGTAAAACCGCCGCGCATAGCTTCCTCGACGTTTTCAATTCCGCAGCCGTTATCGGACACCTCAACGGTAACCTCGCGCGAGTCGTAAAGACGGCAGGATATGTAAACGTAGGCGCGCATTTCGTCGGGCGCTGTGCGGTATCCGTGAACTATTGCGTTAGTCACTGCCTCACTTACAGCGCACCTCAAATCTCCAAGCTCCTCAACCGTTGGATTAAGCTCTGCCGAAAATGCGGAAATTATGGCGCGCACAACTCCCTCGTTTATACTTTTTGCAGGAAGTCTGAGCTTCATTTCATTTATAACTTTTTTCATTTTTCTTTTCCTTACGTTATAGTTATATTCTTTATTTTTTCGATTCCCGAAAGTCTGACTATGCGGCGAAGCATACCCGAAAGCCCTATAATTCTGACCTCGCTCCCAAGCTCGCGGGCGATTTCCGCCCTGCCGATAATCAAGCCGATACCCGAGCTATCCATAAATTTTACATCGGAAAAATCCAAGATAAGCACCTCAGGCGAAAGCTTAAAAAGCATTTCGTCAATAGCCTCGCGCATTCCCCTTGCCGAGTGGTGATCTATTTCGGGAGCAAGACGCGCGCTGAGTGTTTCGCCATCTTCCAAAAAAGTGATTTTGTCCATTCCCAATCTCCTTATAAACGTCCTTTTTGAAGATTCTAGCACGAAGCGCGCGCAAAACTTGTCACAGTTTGTAGCCGATAAAAATTTAATCCTTTAAGTGAAGCTTTTTCGCAATATTTTCCTTAATATTCTTTTTGCGAAGCTTGTATGCAACCTCGCTGAGACCGTCGCTTTTCGTTTTTGCGTAGCCGATATTCTCACCTATTTCCTTTATGTAAAGCATTACGTACTGCTCCTCGACAACGTCCCTTGCCGCCTCGAGAATTTTAAAGTTCAAATAGCGAAATTCCGTAAGCGTGCGCCTTGAAGCCGTACCGTCCTTTATCGCCTTTGCCCTTCTCGGAAAGTCCCTGCAAAGCGCCGTCACAAGAAGGTCGACGGAGCTTGATTTCGTTATATTCCTATTTCGCATTTCACCAAGTACAGCTCCTCCTCAAGCTCTTTAAGCTCTTCCTTATATCCCGAAAGCTCTAGAAGCGCCTCCTCCGCCTCAGCAAGCATATCCTCAAGCACCGACACGACCTCGCGAGCAGATAGCTCCTTATCGTCGGAAATCATTTCAAACGTAAGAGAGCGTATATTAAGTCTTTCGTTTATTTTCTCAATAGCAAGCTTAGCCTCGTAAATATCAAGCCTTATTTCGTCGGGACTGCGATATATTGTAGGGCCCGTTCCGAATTCGTCGTCACAACCTCTGTACACTTTAATCCTCCTTTTCTTTTTGTCACCTATCAAGTGACTTCCTGAGAAAATAATATCACATAAAAAGTCACTTGTCAAGTGATTTTTTGAAAAAATTTTAGATTTTTTTCGTCAATATATTGCATTTTACGTGACTTTATGCTAGAATATAGTCAAGAAAAGTAACTTTTAAGGTTATTTTGCGGCAAAAAACAAAGCCATTGATAAATAAAAGTACCAAATGGCGCATATAATTCTTAATTTAAGGAAATAAGGAAATGATTGCAAACAAGCTGAAGGAGTTAAGAAAGGCTCGCGGACTCACGCTCGAGGAGCTCGCGGAAAAGGTCGGCACTAGCAAGCAAACGATACACAGATACGAAAACGGCATTATAACCAATATTCCGCCCGAAAAGGTTGAAATTCTAGCCGCCGCCCTCTCGACAACACCCTCGCATCTTATGGGTTGGGGTGCTGAGGCAAAGCACGTGCCGTATAACGACAGTCTTATCCCCCTCTCTTTAAAAAAGCTTCCCATACTCGGTGAAATCGCATGCGGCAAGCCGATTTACGCAGCCGAGGAGCACGAAAGCTTTGCGGCGGCAGACTCAAAGCTCGACGCGGACTTCTGTCTTCGCGCACACGGCGACTCTATGACGGGCGCGAGAATTTTTGACGGCGATATAGTTTTCATTCGCGCGCAAAGCTCCGTTGATAACGGCGAAATCGCCGCGGTTATAATCAACGACGAGGCAACTCTCAAAAGAGTTTACTACTATCCCGACGAGCAAAAGCTCGTGCTTTCGCCCGAAAACCCGCGCTACGCGCCCCTGCTCTACGTAAAAGACGAGCTTGAAAATATAAAAATTATCGGCAAGGCGGTTGCCTTTCAGAGCAACGTTGTATAATGGCGCTGCGCGCTTGAAATGAAACGCTGTACGTTTCTTGAAATGCTTTTGCTTTGTAAAGCCTTAAAATAATTGCTCCGCAATCTTGAAATACTTTTGCTCTAGCAAAAGCATAATAATGTTATCAAAATGTTTTTGAGGTGTTATCTATGGCTACTAACAGAATACAGACAGGAATAAGATTTGAACCGGAGCTTCTTTACAAAATAACGGATGTTGCAAAAGCGAATAAACGCTCACTGAATGCGCAACTTGAATTTTTGGCAGAAGAGTGCGTAAAAAAACACGAAGCAGAAAACGGCGAAATCATAATAGACGAAAACAAGCTTTACAGTAAATAAGAAGAAAAGGAGCAGAGAATGGTTTGTACCCTTAAGGATAGTTTTTAATAGTCGAGGGTAAACAGGCATAACGAATGAAAAATAAAAATACGAGAAACGCTGTGAGGTTTCTCGTATTTTTATTTTTATCTCGTGCGTCTGCGTTCTTTACATTTATCTAAAAATTCATTGATTTTGAGTTTTAGAACAATCTTGCTTCGTACTCTTTCATAAAAACAATCTACCTCGGGAAACGGAAGAAACGAGCCGCCAACACGCTCGCGAAATAGACGGTTCATTCGTATCTTGTGCCGTTTGCTTGGCGGAGGCAATTCTATATCATTGATTTTTTCTTCGTTTATCAGTTCAAATTCGGGAAAACAAAGCAAATAATAGTCGCACTCGTCGCAACAACACTCAAAGCCTTGCTCGCCGTTGCCAAGACAAACGGTAGGCTCTCCCGGCGTGAGTTC
>JAZQRU010000023.1:0-10637 GCA_045629745.1 Eubacteriales bacterium | reverse complement strand
GTGAAAAATCCGCGGAAATCTATATCCGCAAGGCGAATTCCTATTACTATCATAGAAAGGGGCGCAACGAGATTTTTGAGCATCTCGAGCCCGTCCATAAGCACAGTTGCTTTTGTAAGATAAGCATCAAGCGGTGAGAGGAAAAATACAAGACCGAGAGCCGCTGCGAGCGTTACGGGGTGCAGAAGCGCTTTTTTAAGTGAAGCTTCACTGTGCTTTTTACGTATCTTAAGGTCGTCCGAGTCCACGTCACCGTCGTTATCTAGGTCGCGCTCTCCCGTGCATATATAGACGCCGAGTGTCCAGAGGAAAAGATTAAACGTTATATTATAAACCGAAGCATATATAAGCGCCGACGGGCTTTTTATAACCGCTGCTATCAAGGGAATTCCCATAAAGGCGGCATTTGAAAATATTGTTGCAAACCTTAGCATTCTCTTCGCGCTATCGGGTGCTTTCTTAAAGAGAAGAAAGGCCGCGACAGCAAAAATCACGTGCGCTAAGAGTGAGAAAAGGAGTACCCAAAGCGAGCCTATAAGCACCGATTTGTCAAACGGGCGCACGTAGGCAAGAAAAATAAGACAGGGTTGGGCAATATAGAGCACAAGATTTGATATTCCCTTGCCGAAGCCGTCGCCTATAAGCTTGCATTTTTTAAGTATAATGCCCGGTATCATCATTAAAAAGAGTATTGCAACGTTGGTGATTAAGTCAGTAATATTCATAAAACCTCAAAAGTATTAAAGGGGGCAAAAAGAGAGGACAATTCCTCTCTTTCTCGTCGTGATTTGATTATGCCAAAAGCTTTTCAACGCAAGCCTTGATTCTTTCGTCTTTGCAGTTAGCAAAGAAGAGCTCGCGGAATTTCTGACCGCCGAGTGCACCGAGAACGAGCTCTCTGTCGAGGTTTTCAAGTATGTATACTATGTCGGTATGAGTAACCTTTTTAACCTCGTCGAGAATTTTCTTGTTTCTCTGCTCGGGAACGGCTCTTTCGCGGGGGTAGCCAAGTCCCCACTCGGAAACGAAGAGCTTTTCAAAAACGTACTGAAGGTTAAGCTCACAGCCCCAACCCCAGCCCTTTGCAAAAGGCATTGAAATTGCGTTGCCGTTATTAACCTGAGTGAACTGATATGCATCGGTGGGATCAACTACGTGACCGCAAAGAACACCCGGGAAAGAGTTGCAGGCAAGCATTGCTCCTTCACCCGTTCCGCAACCCGTGATAACGAGGTCGCACGCACCCGAGTTAAGAAGAACCGCGGAGAGAATACCTATCTGAACGTAGGTAAGCTGCTCCTTGTCCTCTTGGGAGTACATTCCGTAGTTATCGACAGTGTGGCCGAGGGGTTCAACGACTTTCTTAAGAGTGTCGCATATAAGAGCGTTTTTTGCCGCCTGGCTATTTTCATTTATAAGTGCTATTTTCATTTGTTTTCTCCTTAAGATATAATTTGAATTACGGGGTAAGTCTGTTAGGTCCTCGGAAGAGGAACTGAACCTCTTTTATGGAAAGACCGAGAAAGAGCATCGTAAGTCTGTCAATGCCGATACCGAATCCGCCGTGAGGGGGGCAGCCGTACTTGAAGAATTCAAGATAGAACTTAACGTCATCTGCAAGTCCCTTCTCTTCTGCCTGAGCCTTAAGAACGTCGTATCTATGCTCACGCTGAGCGCCTGTCGTAATCTCAACTCCGCGCCAGATAAGGTCGTAGCCCTGAGGAATTCCGTTTTCATCTCTCATATGATAGAAGGCTCTTTCCTTTGCGTCGTAGTCGGTTACGAAAAGGAATTCGTGATTAAACTTGTCGCGCGCGAGCTGCTTCGTCATTCTCTCAGCTTCTGTTGTAAGGTCGCCCTTTAGCTCGTCGGGAACCTTATAGCCGTATCTTTCCTCAAGCTCGCGGTAAACGTCTGAGAGCTTCATTCTCGGAAAAGGAAGCGTGGGAACTTCAAGCTCCTGTCCGTATATTGCCTTAAGCTCCTCACCGTGAGCCTCTTTCACCTTTTTAAGAGCATAAGCAAGAAGCGCCTCTTCCATTTTCATAACGTCCTCATACCCGGTTACGTATGAAAATTCAAGGTCGAAGCCTGTGAATTCGGTTGCGTGCTTATTGGTATAGGATTTCTCAGCGCGGAAAACGGGGCCCGTTTCAAAAATTCTTTCAAGGCCTGCCGCCATTGCCATCTGCTTATAGAACTGAGGCGACTGAGCGAGGTATGCCTTTGTATCAAAGTATTTTACCTCGAAAACGTCGGAACCCGATTCACTTGCCGCCGCAATAAGCTTAGGAGTATGAATTTCAACGAAATTCTCCTTGATAAGAAATTCACGCATAGCCGCGGTAAGAGTCGTCTGAAGCTTTATCATAAGATGGTTAGCATCGCGTCTTAAATCTATCCATCTGTAGTCCATTTTGCAGTCTATATCGGAGTCGTCCTTTATGGGAAGCGCCTCGGATACGGATTCAACGGACATTTTTTCGGGGAGCATTTCAATGCCGCCCATTTTAACGTAGTCGTTAGCAACAACCTCACCCTCGAAGCTTACTACTGACTGGGGAGTCAAAACGTTAAGCATTTCTTCAAACTCGGGGTGCTTTTCTTTTTCGATAGTTACCTGAAGCTTTCCCGTAATGTCCTTTACAACAATGAAGGCCATAGTTCTTTTGTTACGGAAATTTTCAACGAAGCCCTGTATCTTGTGAATACCCGGGGTTACGTCTTTAATGTAAGTTCTGTGCATTTATTTAGTTCCTTTCGGATTTTTTACTTTACTTAATAGTTTTTATATACTAGATAGAATTCTCAAGCCAAACCCGCTCTGAAACCTTAATTTTCAGTGCTTTCGGAACTTGGCTGCGAAAGCAAGCACCAAAATTAAGGCGCAGAGTTCTTCTGAATTTTCGAGAGAGTAAATTTCGCGAAGAACGAGGTGAAATTTCGGGATAATATGCGGACATTTAAGAAAAATTTAGCAAAAAAGATGGGAAAATATATATTTCAAAACCTTATGAGTTTGACTCTTTCGGCTATACCTTTTCGGTATTCAAAGGAAACGTAATTTGCCTCCAAAAAGCTTGCTAAAAAGTATTATAGCATTTTAAAACAAAAAAATCAAGATATTTTAAAGAATAGTTTTCACTGAATCTCTCTCAAAAAGCATTCTACGCTCTTAAAATATTTTACACGGAAATTACAGGCTTTTAAAATCAAGAAATAAAGACGGAGATTTGCAAAAAAGCAAATCTCCTAAATTTCTTGGTGTTACATAATATCGTCGTTGCCTATATACAGGTCGCGTTTTTCCTCTTCGGAAAGCTCCTCAATATCAACTCCTGCGCGCATTGCAGTCCACGCTCTGTTTGGAACGGGCGGATTAAACGCGGGAAGTGCGATATCGGGCGAATTTATCCCCGGTGTTGCATTTGGCGAGTTATCGTTTCTGTAGCTTGGGGGATTTTTTATATTTTCCTCTTTTGTGTTCTTATCTTTCATAACATAGCTCCTTTCGTAAGCTATGCTTAATTTCCCCAAAAAGAAAAATTTTATACGAAAAGTTGACCTATGTGAAAAAGTATGCTAAAATATAAAAAAGATGCATTTTTTGAGGTAAACAATGCTTTACAATAACTTAAGCGGATATTTACGTAAAAAATATGGAAAACGACTTAAAAAAATCTGCATTGACGCAGGCTTTTCCTGCCCTAACAGAGACGGAAAAGTTAGCACGGGTGGGTGTATATTCTGCGGAGAGCGCGGTGCAGGTGAGCATATTGACGCAAAATGCTCAATAAGAGAGCAGGTGACGGCGGCACTCGCTGAGGCGCGCGAAGACGAAGAATTTATTGCGTATTTTCAGAATTTCACGAACACCTATGCGGATATAAAAACCCTAAAGGAGCGCTACGATGCAGCTCTTATTTCAGATAGAATACGCATAATGTCGATAGGCACGCGCCCCGACTGTATTACAGAGGAAATTGCCGCACTTCTTGAAAGCTATAAAGCGAGATGCGAGGTCTGGGTAGAGCTTGGGCTTCAAACCGCAAACGACGAAACCGCAAAGCTTATTAACCGCGGCTACACGCGCGAGTGCTTTGAAGAAGCAATTTCTATTCTTGAAAGGCACGGAATTAAAACCGTCGTGCATCTTATCATAGGACTTCCCGGCGAATCGCTTTCAGACGTTAAAGAGACAAGCGAATACTTATCTCGCTTTAAGCTTTTCGGTGTGAAAATTCACTCAATTTACGTAATGCGCGGAACGAAGCTTGAAAACTTATATCTTCAGGGAAGCTACATTCCCCCGACACTTGAGGAATACGCAGAGGGCGCGGCTTACGTTATCAGTCACTTAAGCCCCGACGTCATAGTGCACAGACTTACGGGGGACTGCCCCATAGGCCTTCTCGTCTCTCCCGAGTGGAACCGTGACAAGCACGCGGTTATTAAAAAAATCGAAGAGCGCCTTTCCGAAAGCGGCAAAAGGCAAGGCTCGGATTTTACTTGAGTTTACTCTTTCCCCGTCTGTATTCTCGCGGAGTTTTACTGCGATATGCCTTGAAAGCTCTTGAAGTTTAGTCATATTAACAAATCAATATTGCAAAGCGGGAGACAGAGCTCCCGCTTTATGAATTTCATTTGTAATTTTTGCTGAAATGGCAAAGTCGTATTACTTAAAAAACTTAACCATTGATTTGAACATCTTAATATCATAATCTCCGGGAACGTTTCTGTAAAGCACGCTTTCCGTTCTTTCGGAGTGTCCCATTTTACCGAATACACGTCCGTCGGGCGAGCATATGCCCTCGATAGCAAGAGTTGAGCCGTTGGGGTTGTAATCGATATCGTAGGTTGCGTTACCGTCAAGGTCAACGTACTGAGTTGCTATCTGTCCGTTTTTGATAAGCTCCGCGATTACCTTGTCGCTTGCAAGGAATTTACCTTCACCGTGGGAAATCGGAACGTTATAAATATCCCCAACGTTTGTTTCCGAGAGCCATGGTGACATATTTGAAGCAATACGTGTTCTGACTATCTTCGACTGGTGGCGCGCGATATTGTTAAAGGTAAGTGTCGGACAGCCCTCGTCGGTGTCGATAATCTTTCCGTAAGGTAAGAGTCCCAGCTTAATAAGAGCCTGGAAGCCGTTGCATATACCGCACATCATACCGCCTCTGTTATCAAGAAGCTCCGTTACGGCATTCTTAACGTCGGCACCGCGGAAGAAAGCGGTTATAAACTTACCCGAGCCGTCGGGCTCGTCACCGCCTGAGAAGCCGCCGGGAACGAAGATAGCCTGAGAATTGCGGATTTTCTCAGTGAAGCCTTCGCTTGACTTTTTAATTCCCTCTTTGGTGAGGTTGTTAATTACGAAAATCTCTGCCTCAGCGCCCGCTTCTCTTACCGCCTTTGCAGAGTCGTATTCACAGTTTGTGCCGGGAAATACTGGAATAAGAACACGGGGCTTCGCGCATTTTACGGTAGGTGCCGTTCTCGTTTTTGCAATATAAGAAACCGTTTCGGGCTTGCCCTCGGGGGATTTAACGTTGCAGGAGTAAACAGGCTCAAGCTTGTCTTCATATATACCGAAGAGGGTATCCGTGTCAAGTTTTTCACCCTTGAAGCTAATATTTTTCTCCTCTGTTACGTAGCCTATAGTCTTGCCGATTTCCGCATTTTCGGAAAGCTCGAGAAGAAACGCGCCGTAGTTATAGCCGAAGATATCGGAAAGAGTTACACAGTCTTCAAACTTAAAGCCAAAACCGTTACCCATAGCCATCTTCATAACCGCTTCGCCGACACCGCCTATTGTGGGCGTGTAAGCTGCGAGAACCTTGCCCTCGCGCATAAGTGCGTAAACGTCACGGAAGAGCTTGAGAAGACTCTCGGTTACGGGAAGTCCGTTCTCGTCATATTCGGGAGCAAGAAGAACTACCTTTGAGCCCGACTTTTTAAATTCGGGAGAAATTGCGTTTTCGAGCCTGTCCGTAGTTACGGCAAAGGAGATAAGAGTCGGGGGAACGTCAAGCTTTTCAAAGCTTCCGCTCATTGAGTCCTTACCGCCGATAGCGGCAATTCCGAGATTCATCTGAGCCTTAAAAGCGCCGAGAAGCGCTGCAAGAGGCTTGCCCCATCTCTTCGGGTCCTTCATAGGCTTTTCAAAGTATTCCTGGAAACTTAAGTATACGTCGGAATATTCCGCGCCCGTAGCAACGAGCTTTGCCGCAGATTCAACTACGGCAAGGTATGCGCCGTGGTAGGGGCTCTTCGAGGAAATCTCCGGGTTATAGCCCCAAGACATAAACGAGGCCGTACCCGTGTTACCTTTTTCAACGGAAATCTTCTGTACCATAGCCTGTATAGGCGTGCGCTGATACTTACCGCCAAAGGGCATAAGAACGGTTCCGCGTCCTATCGTACTGTCAAAGCGCTCGGAAAGTCCGCGCTTCGAGCAAACGTTGAGATTGCCTGCAAGAGCCTTCATTCCCTCCGTAAAGCTTTCGGGAGTTTTTTCTTTATAATCAATAATTTTGGGAGCTTCTATGTTGATATGCTTTTCAGCGCCGTTGGAATTCAAGAATTCGCGGCTTATATCAACGATAGTTTTTCCGTTCCAGGTCATAGTAAGACGGGGGTCCGCCTTAACTGTTGCAACGACGGTTGCCTCAAGATTTTCTGTTTCGGCAAGAGCGAGGAATTTTTCCTCGTTTTCTTTTTCGATAACGACTGCCATTCTCTCTTGGGATTCGCTTATCGCAAGCTCCGTGCCGTCAAGTCCGTCATACTTTTTGGGAACTTTATTAAGGTCGATATCAAGACCGTCTGCAAGCTCACCGATAGCAACGGAAACACCGCCCGCGCCGAAGTCGTTACAACGCTTAATCATAAGTGAAACCTCAGGGTTTCTGAAAAGGCGCTGGAGCTTTCTTTCTTCGGGAGCATTACCCTTCTGAACCTCTGCTCCGCAGGATTCAAGGGATTTTAAGTTATGAGATTTAGACGAGCCCGTTGCACCGCCGCAGCCGTCGCGTCCTGTTCTTCCGCCGAGGAGAACGATAAGGTCACCCGGAGACGGCACTTCGCGTCTTACAAATCTCTCGGGAGCCGCCGCAACAACCGCACCGACCTCCATATGCTTTGCAGCATAGCCGTCGTGATAGATTTCGTCAACGATACCCGTTGCAAGTCCTATCTGGTTACCGTAGGAAGAATATCCGTGAGCCGCGGTCGAAACTATTTTACGCTGAGGAAGCTTACCCTCGAGCGTTTCTTCGATAGGCTTCAAGGGGTCCGCAGCGCCCGTAAGTCGCATTGCGCCGTATACGTAGGAACGGCCTGAGTGGGGATCACGTATTGCGCCGCCGATACAGGTTGGAGCACCGCCGAATGGCTCGATTTCCGTCGGGTGATTATGCGTTTCATTTTTGAAAAGAAGAAGCCATTTTTCAGTAACACCGTTAACGTCAACGTCGATTTTAACCGTACAAGCGTTGATTTCCTCGCTTTCGTCAAGCTTATCGAGCTTGCCGAGCTTCTTTAAGCATTTTGCGGCGATAGTGCCGATGTCCATAAGATTTTGGGGCTTCTTTCTGCCGAGAAATTCTCTTGCGGAAATATAGTCGTGATAAGCCGCTTCAAGCACCTCGTCTTCAAATTTAACACTGTCAACAGTAGTCAAGAACGTCGTATGACGGCAGTGGTCGGACCAGTAGGTATCTATCATTTTAATTTCGGTGATAGTGGGGCATCTTCCCTCTGTTTTGAAGTATTCCTGACAAAATTTGATGTCGTCAAGGTCCATTGCAAGTCCCATTTTTGCAATGAAGTCGGCAAGTCCCGCTTCGTCGAGGTCGAGGAAGCCCTCAAGGGTTTTAACCTCGGTGGGACAAGCGTATTCAAGCTTTATCGTTTCGCGAGGCTCAAGGCTTGCTTCTCTTGCTTCAACGGGGTTGATTACGTGCTTTTTAATTTTTGCAAGCTCTTCGTCGGAGATGTTGCCCTCGAGCATATAAACTCTTGCGGTTGCAACGTCGGGCTTTTCTCCCTGAGAGATAAGCTGAATGCACTGAGCCGCGGAGTCTGCTCTCTGGTCGAACTGGCCGGGGAGATATTCAACAGCGAAAACAAGCGCATTGCCGCTTGGCAGCTCGGTGTAAACGTTATCAAGCTGAGGCTCGGAGAAAACCGTGCCCACCGCGTAATCGAAGAGCTCTTTAGTTATATTTTCTGCATCGTAGCGGTTAAAAACGCGAAGATTTTTAACGCTTTTTATGCCGAGGAAGAGAGATATTTCATTCTGAAGCGCGCGGGCTTCGTTATCAAGTCCTGGCTTTTTTTCAACGTAAATGCGATATACCATTGTAAATTCCTTTCACTAGGCAAGAGCAAATAATCCGAACCCGTTTTAAAGAGGCGAATTACCCGTTATACATCGGTAAAAATCCTTATAATATTCGTATATTATCTCAAAATTTCACCTCGTCTTACGAAAAATTCGCTCTCTTTAAAATTCGTAGAACTCTGTGCCTTAATTTTTAGTTGATTTTGGTGCTTGGCTCTCGAAGCCAAGTGCGGACTTTGCAAGAGAGATAAGTGCCGAAAACTCTGAAAATTAAGGATTCAGAGCGAGTTAGGATTATTTGCTCTTGCCTAAAGCGTTATTATTTGAGCGCCTGCATTGCGCGAGCACCGATGTCGCGGCGGTAGTGGGCGTTATCAAACTTGATTTTTGAAACCTTTTCGTATGCGGACTTGATAGCCGCGTCAAGCGTTTCTTCAACCGCTGTAACACCGAGAACTCTGCCGCCTGCGGAAAGAAGCTTTCCGCCCTCGAGCTTTGCACCAGCAACGAAAACGGAGTCACGGATTTCCTCAGGAATTACTATTTCAAAGCCGTTCTCATAAGCTTCGGGATAGCCCTTTGAAGCCATAATTACGCAAGCCGCGGCACCGTCTGAAAACTCAACCTCGCAATCGCTGAGCGTGCCGTTTGTGGTTGCCATCATAATGCCGAGAAGGTCGGACTTCAAAAGAGGAAGAACAACCTGAGTTTCGGGATCACCGAAGCGGCAATTATATTCGATAACCTTAGGGCCGTTAGGGGTTAACATAAGTCCGAAATAAAGACAACCCTTGAAAACTCTTCCCTCGCACTTCATTGCGCGTATCGTGGGAAGAAATATTTTTTCCATACACTCGTCGGCTATATCCTTCGTATAATAAGGGTTTGGAGCTATAGTTCCCATACCGCCCGTGTTAAGTCCCTCGTCGTTATCGAGCGCTCTCTTATGGTCCATAGAGGAAACCATAGGAACGAGAGCTTCACCGTCGGTAAATGCGAGAACGGAAACCTCAGGACCTGTCAAAAATTCTTCAATAACGATACGGCTTCCCGATGCGCCGAACTTTTTGTCTTCCATTATAGACTTAATAGCGTCGCGAGCCATATCTCTCGTAGTAGCTATTATAACGCCCTTGCCGAGCGCAAGTCCGTCTGCCTTAACGACGGTGGGAATAGTAGCCGTTTCAATATATTCGAGAGCCGCCGCAGCGTCCTCGAAAACGGAATACTCCGCCGTGGGAATTCCGTATTTTTTCATAAGGTTTTTCGAGAAAACCTTGCTTCCCTCGATAATTGCCGCGTTTGCCTTTGGACCGAACGCAGGAATACCCACCTCCTCGAGCTTATCAACACAACCGAGAACGAGGGGGTCGTCGGGAGCGACTACTGCGTAGTCGATTTTATTTTCAACGGCAAATGCCGTGATAGCGTCAATATCCTTTGCGCCGATATTAACGGGGATAGCATCATTTGCCATACCGCCGTTACCGGGGAGCGCGTAAATTACTTCGACGTCTTTATTCTCACGAAGCTTCTTGATAATGGCGTGCTCTCTTCCGCCACCGCCTACAACCAAAATTTTCATTCCGAAAAATCCTTTCATTAGTGATGGAAAAGGCGCATTCCGGTAAAGCTCATTACCATACCGTACTTGTCCGCGCAAGCGATTACCACGTCGTCGCGCACGCTTCCGCCCGGTTCTGCGATATAAGAAACGCCCGAGCGCTTTGCTCTTTCAATATTGTCGTCAAATGGGAAGAATGCGTCTGAGCCGAGAGCAACTCCCGTAATACCGGAAAGATATTCCTTAATTTCCGCGTCGGTAAGGGGCTCGGGTTTTTCCGTAAAGTATTTCTGCCAGTTTCCGTCTGCGCAAACGTCCTCTTCGTTTTTGTTTATATAACCGTCGATAACGTTATCTCTGTCGGGACGCGCAATGTCCGCTTTGAAAGGAAGATTAAGCACCTTATCGTGCTGGCGGAGATGCCAGGTATCTGCCTTAGTGCCTGCAAGGCGCGTGCAATGAATTCTTGACTGCTGGCCCGCGCCAACGCCTATTGCCTGGCCTCCGTAAGCATAGCAAACGGAGTTTGACTGGGTGTATTTAAGTGTGATAAGCGCAACAATCAGGTCGATTTTTGCAGATTCGGGAAGTTCCTTGTTAACGGTAACGATGTTTTCAAGGAGATGTTCACCAATCTTAAAGTTGTTGCGGCCCTGTTCAAAGGTGATACCGAAGACCTGTTTGGTTTCCTGTACTTCAGGAATGTAATCAGGATCGATTGCCACT
>JAZQRU010000022.1:0-2212 GCA_045629745.1 Eubacteriales bacterium | reverse complement strand
ATGTGAGCGTTGCGGAAGCGATGTAATACACAAGGTAAAAGAGCAGTGGATGCTCAAGATAACCGATTATGCAGAAAAGCTTATTTCGGGACTTGACGGACTTGATTTTATTGAGCGTGTCAAGACTCAGCAGATAAACTGGATAGGCAAATCTCACGGCGCAGAAATTGATTTCATAACCACAACGGGCGATAAGCTCAGAGTATATACCACAAGATGTGACACACTCTTCGGCGCAACGTATATGGTTATAGCACCTGAGCACGCGTGCGTTGAAAAATGGCGCGATATAATCGAAAATTATTCTGAGGTTGAAGCTTATAAGGAAATGGCTGCGCGCAAGTCAGATTTTGAAAGAACCGAGCTTGTAAAGGATAAAACGGGCGTTGAGCTTCGCGGCGTTAAGGCTATTAACCCTGCAAACGGTAAGGAAATACCCATCTTTATCTCCGACTATGTTCTCGCAGGGTACGGAACGGGCGCTATAATGGCAGTTCCTGCACACGACGAGCGTGACTGGGATTTCGCCAAGAAATTTGGTCTTCCCATAATTGAGGTTGTTGCAGGCGGAAACGTTCTTGAAGCGGCATTCACTGATGTTGCAACGGGCACTCTCGTAAATTCGGGTTTCCTTAACGGTCTTGAGGTTGAGGATGCAAAGGCTGAAATGATTAAATTCCTTGAAGAAAAGGGAATAGGTACTGCCCGTGTTAACTTTAAGCTTCGCGACTGGGTATTCTCCCGTCAGAGATATTGGGGCGAGCCCATACCCCTCGTTGAATGTGAAAATTGCGGTTGGGTAGCAATTCCCGAAGAGGAGCTTCCTCTTGAGCTTCCCGACGTTGAATCCTACGAGCCTACCGAAACGGGCGAATCGCCTCTTTCAACAATGACCGATTGGGTTAATTGCAAGTGTCCGAAGTGCGGCGGTAAGGCTAAGCGCGAAACCGATACTATGCCTCAGTGGGCAGGCTCTTCGTGGTATTTCTTAAGATATTGCGATCCCCACAACGATAAAGCTCTTGCTTCTCCCGAGGCTCTTAAATATTGGATGCCTGTTGACTGGTATAACGGCGGTATGGAGCACACGACGCTTCACCTTCTTTACTCTCGCTTCTGGGCAAAATTCCTCTTTGATATAGACGTCGTTCCTTATAAAGAGCCTTATGCAAAGAGAACGAGCCACGGTATGATACTCGGTGAAAACGGCGAAAAAATGTCTAAATCTCGCGGTAACGTAGTAAATCCCGACGATATTGTAAGAGACTTTGGCGCGGATACTATGCGTCTTTACGAAATGTTTATCGGTGACTTCGAGCAGGCAGCTCCCTGGAATCCTCAGTCCATCAAGGGCTGCAAGCGCTTCCTTGAAAGATTTTATAATATCCTCGATTTCGTTTCTGACGAAGAGGATAATAAGGAGCTTGATAAGCATATTCACAAGCTTATAAAGAAGGTAACCGACGATATTGACTCTATGAAGTTCAACACCGCAATTGCCGCAATGATGAGCTGTATCAACACGGTTTATGAGCTTGGTAAAATCAGCAAAAACCAGCTTGCAATTCTTGCAAAGCTTCTCTCGCCTTTCGCGCCTCATCTTGCGGAGGAGGTTTACGAGGCTCTTGGAAATTCCGAGCTTGTATCTCTTGCAAAATGGCCCGAATACGACGAGAGTAAAACCGTAGACGACTTCGTTGAAATGCCAGTTCAGGTTAACGGCAAGGTTCGCTCCGTAATCAAGCTTGCGGTAAACGCAAACAAAGACGAAATTCTTGCCACAGCTTACAAAGACGAAAAAATTTCAGCTGCAACCGATGGAAAAACAGTGGTTAAGGAAATTGTTGTGCCCGGTAAAATTATTAATATAGTAGTAAAATGACTTTCTGGGGGCTGATTTTTCAGCCCCTGAATTTTTTTAATAAATTTTCTTCCAAAACCTATTGACAAAAGAAATAAATTGTGATATTATATAAAAGCTGTTAAAACACGTGCGAGTGTAGTTCAATGGTAGAATTCCAGCCTTCCAAGCTGGTCGCGTGGGTTCGATTCCCATCACTCGCTCCAATATGCGCCCATAGCTCAGTGGATAGAGTGCCCGGCTACGAACCGGTAGGTCGAAGGTTCGAATCCTCCTGGGCGCGCCAACAAAGACGTACTTTTGTTTTATTACAAAGGAAGTCGGATCGTAGCCATGTCGTTCTGTGAGCCA
>JAZQRU010000021.1:0-8400 GCA_045629745.1 Eubacteriales bacterium | reverse complement strand
CTCTTTTCGTATGCTGCAGAGCCCTGAGGGAATGTACCGTCAGCATACTTTGCGAATGTTGCAACGCTGAGAGAGTCGCCCTGCATCTTACCAACGGGAACAACGATTTCGTTAACGAAGTCAACGAGATCATCTCTTGTACCTGTTGCCTTATCTGCGGGAGCTGTTTCGCCTGCGTTTGCCCACTCTGCGGGAACGTCAACCTTGGTAAGAGCGTCCTTACCTGCGTCGATTGCGGCATAGTTGAGGTCAACGATAGCCTGTCCCTTCTTAATGTAGCACTTATATGCTGCCTTCTTCATGTACTCGATAGCTTCTTCGATAGGAAGGATCTTAGCGAGTGCGAAGAATGCGGACTGAAGAACTGTGTTCTTAACCTTTGCGTTACCGAGGTCAATAGCGATCTTGGTCGCGTTGATTGTGTAGAATTCGATATTGTTCTTAGCGATGTATGTCTTAACCGATGCGGGAAGGTTAGCGTCAAGCTCTTCTGCTGTCCAAGGACAGTCAAGGAGGAATCTACCGCCGGGCTTAACGTCAGAAATCATATCGTACTTCTTAAGATATGCGTTGTTGTGGCAAGCAACGAAGTCAGCCTTATTGATATAGTAGGAAGACTTGATAGGGCTGTCACCGAAACGAAGGTGAGAGATAGTGATACCCGAGGTCTTCTTGGAGTCATACTGGAAGTATGCCTGAATATATTTGTCGGTGTGGTCACCGATAATCTTGATGGAGTTCTTGTTTGCACCAACGGTACCGTCGCCGCCAAGTCCCCAGAACTTGCACTGAATCATATCGTTAGGAGCGGTGTCGGGTGCGGGCTTTTCGTCAAGAGAAAGACCGGTGAGGTCGTCTACGATACCAATGGTAAAGTGATTCTTGGGAGCCTTAGCCGCAAGATTTTCGAAAATTGCGAAGATTGATGCGGGTGTGGTATCCTTAGAGCCAAGACCGTATCTGCCGCCAACAACCTTGATGTCGGTTCTGCCGGTTTCGGAAAGAGCCGCAACAACGTCAAGATAAAGGGGCTCGCCAAGAGATCCGGGCTCCTTGGTTCTGTCAAGAACTGCAACGGTCTTTGCGCTTGCGGGAATTGCCTCGGCAAGCTTTTCCGCAACGAAGGGTCTATAAAGTCTTACCTTGACAAGACCAACCTTTTCGCCGTTGTTGTTCATATAGTCGATAACTTCCTCTGCTACGTCACAAACAGAACCCATAGCGATAATTACGCGCTCTGCGTCGGGTGCACCGTAGTAGTTGAAGAGCTTGTAGTTAGTACCGATTTTCTCGTTAACCTTGTCCATATACTCTTCAACGATTGCGGGGAATGCGTTGTAGTAGGGGTTGCAAGCTTCTCTGTGCTGGAAGAAAATATCACCGTTTTCAGCAGAGCCGCGAAGCGCGGGAGTTTCAGGGTTGAGCGAGTGATCGCGGAAAGCCTGAACTGCGTCGAAGTCAACCATTTCCTTAAGGTCCTCGAAGTCCCAAGCAGCAACCTTGGTGATTTCGTGAGAGGTACGGAAGCCGTCGAAGAAGTTAAGAACGGGAACCTTACCCTTGATAGTTGCAAGGTGAGCAACTGCGCCAAGGTCCATAACTTCCTGAGCGTTGGTTTCTGCAAGCATAGCAAAGCCGGTCTGTCGGCAAGCATATACGTCTGAGTGATCGCCGAAAATGTTAAGAGCGTGGGAAGCTACGCATCTTGCGGAAACGTGAATTACGCAAGGAAGAAGCTCACCTGCAATCTTGTACATATTGGGAATCATAAGAAGAAGTCCCTGAGATGCGGTGTAGGTCGTGGTGAGAGCACCTGCTGCAAGAGAGCCGTGAACTGCACCGGCAGCACCTGCCTCGGACTGCATCTCGACAACCTTAACGTTTTCGCCAAAAATGTTCTTAGCGGGCTCACCAAAGATGTTCTTGTTAGAAGCACTCCAGCTATCCGTTACTTCAGCCATATTTGACGAAGGGGTGATAGGATAAATAGCGGCTACTTCGGTAAACGCATAAGACGCGTGAGCAGCAGCTGTATTACCGTCCATAGAAATTTTCTTTCTTTGAATCATGGTTTTTCCTCCATATATATTAAAAATTTATTATTCGGTTATTACCAAAAAGGTATTATAACACAAAACGTTAGAAAAGTAAAGGGGTTATTGCAAATTTTACAAAACAAATGATAATTACTTGACAATTTTTGCTAAATAGTTAGTAAGGCCGCCCGGTACTCCTCGTACCCTGCGATAATATTGAGAGCCGCGAGAAGCGCCTTCGCGCTCATACCCTCGGGAAGATTAAAATGCTTCGCAAGTGCATCGCGCTTTTGCGAAGCATACTCTCCGCCTGACAAGCCGTCCTCAAAAAAGTGAAGTTTAGTTATCATTTTTCGCTTTGAAGAAGCTTCTTTTTGTGACACGCCCTCGGACTTTGCAAACGGAGCAAAAATCCTCTCTATAACGTTTCTCTCCATCCCCTCAACGCCGAGAAGTCCCGATTTTGACGCCTTATCCTTGCGTCTTTCCTTGCCCTCTATTTTTGGAATATAAACGTTATACACCTTTTCCCTTGGCAGAATTCCAAGAAGAAATTTTCTTATTTGTGAGCCGCCCCCATCTGAGTCGGTAAGAAGAATAATTCCCTTTTTTTCAGCAAGCCGTAAAATAAGACTCCGCTTCTCCTTTGAGTTGAATACGGAAAATCCGCCCGTTGTGATTACGGTTGCATCTATTATTTGAAGAAGAGTGTTCTTATCGTATTTGCCCTCGACAACCACGGGAATATCAATACGTATTTTATCCATTTTTCAACTCCCGTATGCCTTGATTCTATGCTCGCAAAGCTCCGCAAGAGGACACTTGTCGCAAAGTGGGCTTCGTGCCGTACATATTTCCCTGCCGAAAATTACTATCCTGTGGCAAAAATCCGAGCCCTCGTTTAAATCTATAACGGAACGAAGGATTTTTTCAACCTTATCGGGATTTTTGCACCTTTCGGGATACATACCAAGCCGTCCGCAAATCCTTATGCAATGCGTGTCGCAAACTATACAAGGAAGCCCAAAAACGTCACCTAGCAAAAGATTTGCAATTTTTCTGCCGACTCCCGGAAGCTTTAAAAGCCCGTCCATATCGCGCGGAAGCTCGCCACCGTATTCCTTTATGAGAAGCGCCGACGCATCCTTTATGTTTTTTGCCTTCATTCTGTAAAGTCCGCAGGGCTTTATTATATCTTCAATTTCCGAAAGCTCTGCCCGAGCCATCTCTTCCACCGTCTGAAATCTTTTAAAAAGCTCGCGCGAAACTATATTGACTCTGGCATCCGTGCATTGCGCGGAGAGTCTTGCCATAACAAGAAGTCTCCACGGGTCCCCCTCGTATTCAAGGGCACACACGGCTTCGGGATATATTTGCTTGAGCTTCTCAACAATTTTCGCAAGACGAAGCTTTTTTTCGTTTTTAGTCATAATCCGCCTCCTGCTTCGTTGCTTTTTTTATAAGCTCCCTTGTGAGCCTTAGAGAAAGCCCGACAATTGTGTCAAAATCGCCGTCGTAATGACTTACGAACTTTCCTGCCTCACCCTGTATTCCGTAAGCTCCCGCCTTATCCATAGGCGCTCCGCTTTCCACGTATTCAAAAAGCTCGTGCTTGGATATTTCTCTGAAATAAACGGTGCTTGTGGCAACGCCCGAAAAAACTCTTCCTTTATAATGAACGGCAACACCCGTGTGAACGTTGTGCGACCTTGCCGAAAGACTCCTGAGCATTTCAGTTGCTTCGGATTTGTCAACAGGCTTTCCAAGAGCCTTCCCGTCAAGCTCGACAAGCGTATCCGAGGAAATTACAAGTGCATTCGGATTTTCTTCCGCAATCGCAGCGCCCTTTCTCACGGAAAGAATTTCAACACCAGAAAGCACGTTACACCCCTCGTCAAGCTCCTCGCTTACTTCGGAAACTATTATTTCAAAATTTTCAAAAAGCTCTCTGAGAAGCTCTTTTCTTCTCGGAGATTTTGAAGCCAATATAACTCTCATTTTTTCTCTCGCCTAGCTCATAAGGTTCTAAAATATGGATTTCACCCTATAGATTTCCCCCTATACTTCGCCGCTTTTTTCTTAAATATCCGCATATTCTTTAAAAAAAACGACTCGTCTATGAAAAAATCTATTCTTTTGAAACTGCATTAGCACCTTACGGCAAATAAATTTTCTGTGGATTTTTTGATGTAATGAGCCGCAGTAAAGTTGAGTTTTACAAGGATTAGTACGACGAAAGTCTCTAAAATTTATCATCGTAAGGCTTGTTAGTTCGATTCTCTACGGCTAGGCAAAAGTCAATAATCCGAACCCGCTCTGAAACCTTAAATTTCAGCGCTTTCGGCGCTTATCTCTCTTGCAAAGTCCGCACTTGGATGCTAAGCCTGGCACCAAAATTAACTTAAAATTAAGGCACAGAGTTCTTCTGAATTTTCGAGAGAGTAAATTTTGCGAAGAACGAGGTGAAAATTCGAGATAATATGCGGATATTATAAGAATTTTTACCGAAGTAATTTGGAAAATTTGCCTCTCTAAAACGAGTTTGAATTATTCACTCTTGCCAAGCTTTATCTCCTTAATTTTATCATAGTAACAATATAAAGTCAAGAAAAACGACTTAAAACCAATCGAAAAAGGTTTTTCCACTGTAATCCGATAGTACCGGTTAAAATGATTTGAAATTAATCGATCCCCAACTTTTTACTATAATCAAACCGCGAAACAAACAAAAAGAGGCACCGTTTTATTAGTGCCCCTTTTTGTTTGCGGTTCTGCCTAAAGGCGGCAGTCCCTATCTAATTAGTCCTTAAGATCGTCGTAATACTTAACGAGATTCTTAAGGTCAGCTTCCTTTTCGTCATAAATCTCACTGTATCTCTGACGAAGGTCGACAGAGTATCGGTTATCTTTCATAATGCTGTGCCAACGGTTACCTTCCTTACCGTAGTAAGCGCCCATTGCGTCCTCGAAGGTCTTATCGAATGCGGAACGAACGTGGTTACGAATGTACTGCATCATATAAACCGTAGAGGGATCTGCATCAGCAACGTCATACTGAAGCTTATACTCGTAGTAGTTGTCAAGGATCTTAGTAGAGTTGGTAGACAGAGAGTGAAGGTATGCGGTGCACTGCTCAAACTTCTGAGTTTTCTGAGAGATAGCGCCGATACGTCCGCAGTTATGTATAGCGGTGAGGTATTCGTCGTCGATTTCATCGGAATAAAGCGGAACGGGAACAACACCGAAGCCTTTACCGTCCCTCATAGCCTGATACTCGGGGTTCTCAAGACCGCCAAGAAGAGATACGCCACCGAAGAGAATCTTATCGTCTGCAAATCTTGCAGCGATAGAACGGAGCGCGTGCTCAGGGTTGTAAACTAAGTCTTCAGGGTTGGTTCCTACTGCAACGTAAACACCTTCCTGTGCTACAAGGTCAGTTATTGCATCGAAGAGGTCGAAGAGTTTTTCGTTACTTGCAGGATAAGAATATTTAAAGTCTTCAGCGTTCTTATCAAGATCTCTGTTGATAATGGTACAAGCGGTAGAATAAACTACACCCGAAGAAGAAAGACCGCCCTGAGCGGAAAGAACGAAGCCAAGTCTGTCTGCCATATCCTTACGGCCCTGGTTTGCTTCGTCTTTATAGATTGCCTTACTGTATGCAGCAACCTTAGAATAAGTCCACTTGCCTGCCTTAACTTCCTCGTAGAAGTCGTCTATAGTAAACTCACCGTCGTCGGTGTAGTCACCTGTGATATCCATACCAACTTCTTCAAGAAGTCTTACGTTTACGGGAGTAATGAAGAACGCACGAACAAGGTCGATGTAATAGTCCGATGCAAGAAGATACATCTTGTTCTTAGAAAGAGTGAGCGTAGTCATATACTCGTACATATAACCGTTGCCGTTCTTTTCTTCGTCAAACTCTCCCTTGTAGTATTCTTCTTTGAAATCATTGAAGGGGAAGAAGTTTTCGCACGTATCTCTACCTGCACCCTTTCTTACGGTACCGTAAAGGTTTGCAAAGCAGTTCTGCAAGGATGCAGCAACCAAATCGTAAACCTGGTCACAGTACATATCGGGAAGTTTGGAGCTATCACCGGTCTGGATTTCGGTTACTATAACTTCACAGACTTTACCCCATCCGTATGCGTCCGTGTTAGGACGGTAGCGATAGCTGAGCTCGCCAACCTTAGCGTATTCAAGCGCATCACCGTTTCTCTTGGTAATAGCCTTGTCAATGTTGTCGGGCTGCTTGGTCCAGTCGCCTGCAAGATATCTTCTGCAGGTAGACGAAAGTTCCGTAGTATTGTGGTCCGTCATCATATACGTGAGGTCCACGGTATCCCAGTAAACCTCAGGACCTTCGGATGGTTGTACCCCACCACCGTCTCCGGTTTGGATTTCTTTGCCGCAAGCCTCGATGTCGCATATTCCGTCTTCGTCTTCATCGGGGTGGTTGTTTTTGTGCGCCTTCGGTGCGTCTTCGCCGCACTTGTCGCATATTCCGTCGGGAATAGCTTTCTTATTTTCATTCTTCTTGTCAACGTGCGAGCACTTTTTGGTTTCTTCGCCGCCACCACCACCAGTACCGCTGCCGCTACCGGTATCGCCGCACGAAGCAAGAATACCTATCGTGCCGATAAGCATAACGATTGCTAGAAGAGCACAAATGATTCTCTTTTTCATAATTTTCTCCTTTTTGTTTTGACCGTTTTTATTCCTCGCATCAGGTCGGGATGTGAGGTGAAAATTTGCGCGCCTTGCTAAAAAACAAGGGCTTGCCGATAAATCCGCGAAAGATTTTTGGCAATCGCGCTTCTTTATCTGCGTATATATTAACATAAATTTATGGACAAATCAAGAACAAAAAATGATACTCGCCACTTTTCTGCACAATGCACAATTATGCGATTTATTTTTTGTATATATTACACATCGAGAAGCGCTGCTCCGCCGAAGCTTTTTCTTATACAGTTTTGCAGTTTTTATTGACAAAGCTTTGTTTTGCAAAGAGGGCAACGCAAACGAGGATAAAATATTGAAAAACTCATCAGCAAGTATGACCGAAGGTCCGCTTCTGAAAAAATAATATCCCGCACCATTCCGATTATCATTTCGGGAATTTTCCAGCTTGCGTTCAACGCGGTTGACCTGAAGTGCTTTTAGGACCAATTCGCAGTCTTGGCTCTTCCCTTCCTCCGACAATAGCTTCGCTCCTCGGCGCTTGTGCTTTCCGCTCCGTATGGATATTGACGGTTTGCAGCATACCAAAATACCACACAATAGAGTGCATTTACGTCTCTTATCTTATCTCTGGGCACTCACCATAATAGCGAACCCAGTATGCCTTCTCATTATCTATAGCAAGAGAAAAAAGCCATACGAAAAAGAGCTTATAGAAGAAGCACAAAATCAACAACTACGAAATGCGTTTGAAAAATTTTAAGCAAACTAAAGTTTACAAGTCTGCCTATAAATAGCCGCGTTTTTTAACACGGATATCAACTTGCGCTAAAGGCGCGGCACAACAAAATTTCGCTCCCGACACAAAAAACAAGCTATTTTCGCACGCAAAAGAGCAAAAAAACAAAAGCTTTAAAACCTAAAAAATCACGCATCAAAAATTAAACTTCCCAAAACGCTCATATCCCTTGACAAATCATCGCCTTTGTGCTATAATAATCTGGCTTGCAAGCTCCCGCCTTGTTTTTTAGCTTTGCAAACCAGCCCCCTAATGCGCGAGGCGACTATGTTTCAAGAGTTCAGCCCGCGAGGGCGCGCTTAATAAGCCTCAGCTCTAGCGTAACAAAAAGCAAAATTACAAAACATTTTTTCGAGGCGTAGCGAAGGTGGTATCACGCCAGTTTCGGGTGCAAACCACCGATTTCAAATCTAAAATTTTGAAAAACGCTGAAATCCCTTGAAAACACTGACTTTTTCGGCTCTCCCGAAGTCTTAAAAGTTCGCAAATTTTCGGTCTGACCACATGTTTGACCACTTACAGAAAATCGCATAAAAATCATCAAAACGAGGTGTAGCGCAGTTGGTAGCGCGCCAGTTTCGGGTACTTGTGGTCTCTTGTTCAACCAATGGTGAGCGAAAACGCCAAGAAGCCTTGAAAACACTGGGTTTTTAGCAATTTTACCACAGCACAAAATTGGTCAAAAAGTGGTGTTGACCACATAACTGACCACAACAAAATTCAATAGTTTTTTATCAATCGAGGCGTAGCGAAGGTGGTATCGCGCCAGTTTCGGGTACTGGAGACCGTGGGTTCGAGTCCCGCCGCTTCGACCAAAAAGACCGTTTTTGACGGTCTTTTTTCATTGTTTTAGGCATAGTGATTTTTTAAAATAATTCA
>JAZQRU010000020.1:0-5577 GCA_045629745.1 Eubacteriales bacterium | reverse complement strand
CTGCAAGGGATTCTTGAAAACCCGAAAAATGTGAAAAAACAAAGAATTATTCCGTCACGGAACTATAAAAACAGAAGAAAACGAAAAACGGAAAAATCTCTTTCGGGTGATTTTCAACAAAATTCGCTAAAGAAAATCGTTAAAATTGTACTCATTGGTTATGAAAATACTATTGACTTTTAGCTTATATATATGTTAAAATATATGCGGTAAAGGTTTTTGCAACTGACGGATAGGCGGAATAAACCGCGTGGAAGCAAAAATCGTAATTAGTCGAACCGTCTGGGCATAACTACCTTATGGGTGTAGTGTGCCTTTTTTATTTTGAATTTAAAGCCGTCTGGCAAAGGAGTATATATGAAAAAAGTAGCGATTTTGATGGGAAGTGACAGCGACCTTCCCATAGTTGAAAAAGGAGTTAATATTCTCCGCGAATACGGCGTGCCCTTTGAGGTTCACGTTTATTCCGCGCACAGAACGCCCGCTGAAACGGCAGAGTTCGTAAAAAAAGCGCGCGAAAACGGCTTCGGTGTTATAATTGCCGCGGCAGGAATGGCGGCTCACCTTGCAGGTGCGGTTGCCGCAAACACGACTCTTCCGGTTATAGGAATTCCGATTTCCTGCAAAAATACGGGCGGTGTTGACGCACTTTGGGCTACGGTTCAGATGCCCTCGGGTATTCCCGTTGCAACCGTTGCTATAGACGGAGCTGCAAACGCGGCTCACCTCGCGGTTGAAATTCTTGCTCTTTCCGAGCCCTCGCTTGTTTCGGCGCTTGAAGATGCAAGACGCGCGGGAAGCGAAAAGGTGCTTGAGAAAAATCGCGCTGTTGAAGAGAAATATAATGCATAAGGAATAAAAATATGAGCTTTTTTGGAATTATTGGCGAAGAAAAAACCAAGGTAGCATCAAGCGTTTACTACGGTCTTTACGCGCTCCAGCACAGAGGGCAGGAGAGTTGCGGTATCGTTGTTAACGACTCGGGTATATTTCGCGCTCACAGGGACTCAGGACTTGTAAACGACGTGTTCTCTCACGGGGTTCTCGATTCTCTCGGTACGGGCGATATGGCTATCGGCCATGTTCGCTACGGAACACTTGATACAAAGGAAAGAATAAACTCCGAGCCTATTGTAGTAAATCACGTGAAGGGCAGACTCGCACTCGCAACGGCAGGTAAGCTTGTCAACGCTTACGAGCTTCGTGAGGAGTTAGAGCTTCGCGGAATGATTTTCCACACGAACTCCGACGCGGAGCTTATTTCTTACCTCATAACCGCGGAAAGACTTAACGCGCCCTCGATAGAAGAGGCGGTTAACCGCGCAATGACAAGGCTTGACGGCGGATATTGCCTGCTCCTTATGTCACCGCGCAAGCTTATCGCGGCGCGTGATCCTGCGGGGATTCACCCCGTATGCTATGGAAAGCGCGATAACGGACAGTACGTCGTGGCAACAGAGAGCTGCGCTCTTGATTCCGTCGGTGCAACCTTTATCCGTGATCTTGAGCCGGGTGAAATACTCGTCTTCTCAAAAGACGGAATAAAATCCATCAAGGACCATACGAAAACCAGCAAAGAAGCAATTTGCGTATTTGAATACATCTACACCGCGCGCCCAGACTCCGTTATCGAAAATCAGTCGGTACACGTTGCAAGACGCAGAGCAGGAGCGCTTCTTGCCAAGGCGCATCACGTAGATGCTGACGTTATAGTCGGTGTTCCTGACTCGGGACTTGACGCGGCGATAGGCTACGCCGAGGAATCGGGCATACCTTACGGTATAGGACTTCTCAAAAATAAGTACATAGGAAGAACGTTTATTGCCCCCGGTCAAGACGTGAGAGAGGATAAGGTCAGAATTAAGCTTAATCCGATAAGCTCAACCGTAAATGGCAAGAGAGTCGTTCTCGTTGACGACTCCATAGTAAGAGGAACTACCTGCGCGCGTATCGTGCGCCTTCTTCGTAACGCGGGAGCGACTGAGGTTCATTTCCGTTCTTCAGCCCCGCCCTTTGTAAATCCTTGCTATTATGGCACGGATATCGACTCTAAGGAAAGTCTTATCGCGTGTCACCACACGGTAGAGGAAATTGCCCAAATAATAGGAGCCGATTCTTTGGGATATCTTCCCATTGAAGACGTTTACAAGCTTTGCTCCGAGGGAACGTGCGGAGGGCTTTGCACGGCTTGCTTCGACGGAAAGTATCCTACCAGGATTCCCAATAAAAAGCCCTACAACAAATACGACCATAAAATAAGTCAAGACAACGAATAAGGAGAATTTCACTATGAAGAATTCTATGTCAGAAAGTTACGCTAAGGCTGGCGTTGATATTACCGCAGGCTATAAGGCAGTTGAGCTTATGAAAAAGCACATCGCGCGCACTCGCAACGAGGGCTGCCTTGACGACGTCGGCGGCTTCGGCGGCTGCTTCGGACTTCCTACAGGAATGGAAGAGCCCGTTCTCGTTTCGGGAACTGACGGATGCGGAACTAAGGTAAAGCTTGCAATTCTTATGGACAAGCACGACACGATAGGCATTGACGCGGTTGCAATGTGCGTAAACGACATAATCTGTTGCGGAGCAAAGCCTCTTTTCTTCCTTGATTACATTGCTTGCGGCAAGAACTATCCCGAAAAAATCGCGGCTATCGTTTCAGGCGTTGCAGAGGGCTGCTGCCAGTCGGGCGCTGCGCTTATCGGAGGTGAAACTGCGGAGCATCCCGGTCTTATGCCCCTTGACGACTACGACCTTGCGGGATTTGCAGTAGGTATAGTTGATAAAAAGAAAATGCTTGATAACAGTACGGTTAAGGCTGGTGACAAAATAGTTGCTATCGCTTCGTCGGGCGTTCATTCCAACGGATTTTCTCTTGTTCGCCGCGTATTTGATATAGACAGCAATTCTCCCGCGCTTTACGAAGCGCGCGAAGAGCTTGCAGGCAAATCGGTTGCAGAAACGCTCCTCACTCCCACGAAAATCTACGTCAAATCAATACTTAAGCTTATCGATAGCGTAAAGGTAAAGGGCATATCCCATATTACCGGCGGCGGCTTCTACGAGAATATTCCGAGAAGCATTCCCAAGGGACTTTCCGCTAAAATCAAGAAATCAGACGTTCAGGTGCTTCCCATTTTCAAGCTTATCGAAAAGGTTGGCGCTATTCCTGAGCGCGATATGTATAACACCTTTAATATGGGCGTTGGTATGAGCGTTATCGTTTCCGCTGATGATGCGGATAAAACCGTTGAAATTCTTAACGCAATGGGTGAAAACGCTTATCTTCTCGGTGAGATAGTCGAGGGGGATGACGGAGTAATTCTCGAATGACAGACTTAAAAAGAATAGCCGTTCTAGTTTCGGGCGGCGGCACGAATTTGCAGGCGCTTATCGACGCCGAAAAAAAAGGCGAGCTTGGCGCGGGAAAAATCTCCCTCGTTATAGCTTCAAAGCCGGGTGTTTTCGCACTTGAAAGAGCGAAAAATGCCGATATTCCCTCGCTTGTTCTCGCAAGGCGCGACTATGAAACGATAGCGGAATATTCGCGCCACCTTGCCGAAACTCTTGAAAAAGAGAATATCGACCTTGTGGTTTTGGCAGGATTCCTTACGATAATCGACGAGCAGGTTTACGAAAAATTCCCGAACAGAATACTGAACGTTCACCCGGCTCTTATACCGTCGTTTTGCGGTAAGGGCTATTACGGGCTCCGAGTTCACGAGGCCGCGCTCGAAAAGGGAGTTAAGGTTTCGGGCGCTACCGTGCATATCGTAACCCCCGAGTGTGACGCAGGCCCGATAGTGCTTCAGCGCGCGGTTGCGGTGCTCGACGGTGACACTCCCGAGACTCTTCAAAGGCGCATAATGGAAGAGGCTGAATGGAAAATTCTTCCCGAGGCGGTAAGACTTTTCGCAGACGGAAAAGCAGAGGTTAAAGACAACAAGGTATACTTAAAAGGAGAAAATTGATGAAGATTTCAAGCGTAAAAGAAGAGCTTAACTCTCTCGCCTATCACGGCAGAGGTATTATAATAGGCAAAAGCGCCGACGGCAAAAAGGCTATAACCGCTTATTTCATTATGGGAAGAAGCGAAAACAGCCGTAACAGAGTTTTCGTTTTGGAGGGCGACGCTATGCGTACCAAAGCCTTTGACGAAAGCAAAATGACGGACCCCCATCTTATAATTTACTATCCCGTGAGAGTTCTCGGAAACAAAACTATCGTAACAAACGGCGACCAGACCGACACGATTTACGAGCTTATGGATAAGCAAATGACGTTTGAGCAGGCGCTCAGATGCCGTGAGTTTGAAGACGATAAGCCGAACTTTACCCCGAGAATCTCCGGTATCATTCGCCGCGAGGGCGACGGTATGAATTTTGCAATGTCCATTCTTAAGAGTGCTGAGGGTGACGATTCCTCCTGCGAGCGCTTCACCTATGCTTACTCAAATCCCAAGGCGGGATTTGCGAAATTCATTCACACCTATAACGGTGACGGAAATCCGCTTCCGTCTTTCGAGGGCGAGCCTAAAACGCTTATTCTCCCCGACTGTGATATAGATGCTTTTGCAAATCACTTGTGGGAAAACCTCAACTCCGATAATAAGGTTTCTCTTTTCGTAAGATACATAGACATAGCAACGGGGGATACTGAAACCCGTGTAATAAATAAGAACGTGTGAGGACTTAAAAATGAAAGAACTTGAACTTAAATACGGTTGTAACCCCAACCAGAAGCCCTCTAGAATTTATATGGCAGACGGCAGCGAGCTTCCAATTGAAATTCTTTCGGGAAAGCCCGGCTACATAAATTTCCTTGACGCATTCAACTCCTGGCAGCTTGTAAAGGAGGTAAAGGAGGCAACGGGACTTCCAGCGGCGAGCTCATTTAAGCACGTAAGCCCCACCTCTGCTGCGGTTGGACTTAAGCTTCCCGAAAAGCTGAAAAAGGCTTGCTTCGTTGACGATATTGAGGGCCTTGACGACTCTCCCTTGGCTTGCGCTTACGCAAGAGCGAGAGGTACTGACAGAATGTCCTCGTTCGGTGACTGGATTGCGCTTTCCGACGTCTGCGACGTTACGACGGCAAAGATAATCAAGCGCGAAATTTCCGACGGTATCATAGCTCCCGGCTATACCGACGAGGCTCTTGAAATCCTCAAAACCAAGAAAAAGGGTAACTATAACATAGTTAAAATCGACGAAAATTACGTTCCCGCACCTCAGGAAACAAAGCAGGTATACGGTATCAGCTTCGAGCAGGGCAGAAACGAATTCAAAATAAATAAGGAGCTTCTATCGAATTTCGTAACGAAGAATAAGGAGCTTCCCGATTCCGCTGCTATTGACCTTATAATCGCGCTTATCACTCTTAAGTACACCCAGTCAAACTCCGTTTGCTACGCTGTAGACGGTCAGGCTATCGGTGTAGGTGCAGGTCAGCAGTCAAGAATCCACTGCACACGTCTTGCAGGTACAAAGGCAGACACATGGCAGCTTCGTCAACACGACAAGGTTCTCTCACTTCCCTTCATTGAAACTCTCGGCAGAGCAGACCGCGACAATGTTATTG
>JAZQRU010000019.1:0-12842 GCA_045629745.1 Eubacteriales bacterium | reverse complement strand
CCGTGTATGCACAGTTATTGTTATAATAACACAAACAACGAAAAAAATCAAGTGGTTTTCAAAACTTTTTGCAAAAAAATATTCTATTGTCCGAAAATCGCGAAAAATTACGCTTTTTAAGACTAAAAAAATCGCTTTTTATATTGTAATTTTAAATCTTTTGTGCTAAAATAATATGAATGATTATCGTAGGGCGGAATCCCCAATTCAAAAAAGGAGGTAGCAATGGCAAGAAAAAGCAAAAAAGAGCTTGAAAAGCTCTCAGAAGACGTAGAGCTTTTAGCTGATTTTAAAAATTCTATGGAAGCAACTGAAGCCGAGGCCGAGAAAGAAAACGACGCTCCGCACGGCGATTCCGGCTTAGAGCAGTCCGCTGAAGAAGCAAATAGCACCGAAGAATCTCCTGCCGAAGCTCCTCTTAATACGAAAGCTACCGAAGAAAGCGAAGCTACCGAAGAAGCCGTAGACAGCGAAGAAAGCGAAGCTGCCGAAGATACCCATGAAGAAATGCGCGAGATGACGGAAGAGGAAATCCGTGACGCGCGTTATCTTCCCCGAGAAAGCGTTATATACGACGAAAACGCAAGCGACAGAGACGAATACGGGCCTCAATACGACGAGCCTGAGGTTTACTCTCTCAACTTTTTCGAAAGCGAGGAAGAATCTGAAGACGAGCCCCTCCTTGAAGAAGATGAGCCGGAGGAAAAGGAGCAAGAGCCTTATAATCCCGAAAAACCGAGAAAAATTGACGCGCGCTTTGATTTCGTCGAGCTTTTCGTTTTCACTCTCGTTTTCGTTCTTGTTATAACCTCATTTATTTTCCGCCACTCAGTCGTTGTCGGCGGTTCAATGGAAAATACTCTTTATGAGGGCGAAAGGCTCTTGATTTCCGACCTTTTCTACACCCCCGATTACGGTGACATAATAGTTTTTCAAGACGCAAGCACCGGCATTAAGGGCGCAATTGTTAAGAGGGTTATAGGACTTCCCGGTGACGTTATCAAGATAGCGAGCAACGGAAGTATATACAGAAACGATGTGCTTTTACTTGAAGAATACGTCTTTATTGACGGAAAAAATCACCAGGATAATATGATTTTCGTAGTTCCCGAGCGTGAATATTTCGTAATGGGCGACCACAGAAACAACTCTGAGGATTCAAGAAGCTTTGGAACTATAAAGGAAGATTCTATTCTCGGCAGAGTTCTTTTGCGCTTCTATCCCTTTGACAGATTCGGTAAAGTAGGCTAGACAAGTGTGAATAATCAGGAGTAAAAATGGCACTTAATACTATACAGTGGTTTCCGGGCCATATGGCAAAAACAAAAAGACTTATCAAGGAATGTCTTTCGTCGGTTGATATAGTTTTGGAGCTTGTTGACGCAAGAATACCGAAAAGCTCAAAAAATCCGGATATTGATACGCTTTCGGGCGATAAGCCGAAGCTCACAATAATGACAAAATCAAGCCTTGCAAATCCTGCGGTAACTAAAAAATGGCTTGAATACTACAAATCCCAAGGAAAGCGCGTCGTAGCGGTTGACTCCGCGCTCGGACAAGGTCTTGATTCGCTTTCCGCTGAGGTAAAGGATATACTTAAAGAAAAGCTGCAAAGATACAGTGATAAGGGAATGTCCGGCAGACGCATAAAGGCAATGATAGTCGGAATTCCCAACGTCGGAAAATCCTCGCTCATAAATAGGCTTGCGGGCGCAAAAAAGACAAAGGTTGAAAACCGTCCCGGCGTTACCTTAAATAAGCAATGGGTACCAACGGCAATCGGACTTGACTTGCTTGACACTCCGGGTGTTCTATGGCCGAAATTTGAAGACGAAGCCGTAGGCTTCAACCTTGCCGCAACAGGCGCTATTAAGGACGCGATACTCGATACCGAGGAAATCGCAATGCTTCTCTCTTATAAGCTTTTGCGTCTTGCGCACGAGGAGTTTTGTACGCGCTATAAGCTTGATAAGGAAGAAGCTATGGAGCTTGATTCCTACGACCTTTTCAGACTCATTGGAAAAAAGCGCGGATTTTTGATTTCGGGCGGCGACGTTAACCACGCAAGATGCGCGGAAATGCTCCTTGAAGAATTCCGAAGCGCAAAAATCGGAAGAATAAGCTTAGAGATGCCGGAGGAAGAATAAATGCCGAGCTTTGAATTTGAAGAAGATAAATACGAAAAAGGCTTTACTGCGGTTTGCGGCTGTGACGAGGCGGGGCGAGGTCCGCTTTGCGGCCCCGTCGTTGCGGCGGCGGTAATTTTACCTCGAGGGCTTGTTATCGAGGGACTTAACGACTCGAAAAAGCTCTCCGAAAAAAAGCGCGAGGCTCTTTTCGACCTAATATGCGAAAAAGCTATAGACTATGCGGTAGCGGAAGCAAGCCCTGAAGAAATTGACGAAATAAATATACTCAACGCCTCTCAGCTTGCAATGCGCCGCGCGGTTGAAGCGCTTTCGGTTAAGGCGGATTTCGCGCTTATTGACGGCAATTGCTCGCGCGGTTTTGAGATTCCTACCCAAACCGTCGTTAAAGGCGACTCAAAATCCTACTCCATAGCGGCGGCATCAATTCTCGCTAAGGTGACAAGGGACAGACAGTGCATAGAGCTTGACAAAGAGTACCCTATGTATGAAATTGCAAAGCACAAGGGCTATCCCACGAAAGACCATATGGAGCTTGTGAGAAAATACGGCCCCTCGCCGATACATAGAAAAACCTTTCTGAAGTTTCTCGATAAGTAATGGAAATTTTAAAAATTAGAACACGCGAACGAAAAATCGGCGACCTCGGCGAAAAGCTCGCAAGGCGGCACTTGAAAAGAAAAGGCTACAAAATCCTTGAAAAAAACTTCGTTGCCGAAGGGTGCGAGATAGATATTATCGCAAAACTCGGCGATACTATAGCTTTCGTTGAGGTCAAGGCGAGAAGCTTTAAAAACGGGGACTCTCTCTCCCCTGCTTCCGCTGTGACACCCGAAAAGCAAAGAAAAATTATTAAGGCTGCAAAATGCTACGCGGCATTCCGTGCTCGAGGCAACGTCCTGCGCCTCGATGTTATCGAGGTAATTATAGAGGGCCGTCGGCAAAAAGAAATAAATCACATAAAAAATGCATTCAACTACAATACATCAAGAGGTTAAAATGAACTACGTTAGCACAAGAGGAAAAGAAAAGACGCCGAGAAGCTCGGCTTATGCAATAAAAACGGGACTTGCAAGTGACGGAGGCCTTTATATGCCCGAAAAAATACCTTCGCTCACTCTTCCCGAAATTGAAAACTTGACGAAAAAAAGCTATCCCGAAAGAGCGATGGATATACTCTCGCGTTTTCTTACAGACTATAGCTGTGAGGAGCTTTTAGAGGACGCTCGCGCGGCTTATTCAGAAGAAAAATTTAAGGATGGCGCAGCTCCTGTAACAAAGCTTTCCGATAATACTTATATGCTCGAGCTATGGCACGGCCCGACCTCTGCCTTTAAGGATATGGCGCTTCAGATAATGCCCCGTCTTTTCACTCGCGCTCTTCGCAAATGCGGTGAAAAAAGATGCGCGCTTATCCTTGTTGCGACCTCCGGTGACACGGGCAAGGCGGCTCTTGAGGGCTACCGCGATATCGACGGTGTTAAAATCAAGGTTTACTACCCCCAAGACGGCGTAAGCTCCGTGCAGAAAAAGCAGATGCAAACCCAAGAGGGCAAAAACGTTTCCGTAACCGCTATAAAGGGCAACTTTGACGACGCGCAAAGCGGAGTTAAGAAAATATTTTCCGATGCGGAGTTTGCGAAGGTCCTTGATTCCGAGGGTGTTTTCCTCTCCAGCGCAAACTCAATTAACTGGGGCAGACTAGTGCCGCAGATAGTTTACTACGTTTCGGCATACTGCGACCTCGCCGCCGAGGGCAAAATCACACTCGGAGAAAAAATCGACGTATGCGTTCCTACGGGTAACTTCGGCAATATTTTTGCAGCTTACGTTGCAAAGCTTATGGGACTTCCTATTGAAAAGCTCGTTTGCGCTTCAAACGTGAATAACGTTCTCACGGATTTTCTTAAGACCGGCGTTTACGACAAAAACAGAAAATTCTATTCAACTATGTCTCCCTCTATGGATATTCTCATATCCTCAAATCTTGAAAGACTCCTTTACGTAACGCTGGGCTCGGAAAAAACCGCATCCTATATGGAAAAGCTCAATACTCTTGGAAAATACGAGCTTTCGCGCGAGGACTTCGAGGCTGTTACCTCCTCGTTTGTAGGATATTACACCGACGAGAAGAAAACTGCGGAAACCATAAAGAATACCCTTGAAAATAAAAACTGCCTTATCGACACTCATACAGCCGTTGCGGTATCCGCCGCAGAGGACTATAATCGCGACCATAAGGCAGAGAGAAAAATGCTCGTTGTTTCCACAGCTTCGGCTTTCAAATTCGCAAACGACGTTCTTTCGTCAATAAGAGGATACAAGGAGGCGAGCGACCTTTTGGCGCCCGAAGCTCTTGAAAAGCTTACGGGAGTTAAGATGCCAGCCCCGCTTGCCTCGGTTCTCTCCAAAAAAATCATTCATACTGAGGTAATTGAAAGCCGAGATATGAATACCAACGCACACGCCTTTGCGAAGAATTAATATTCCTTCGCCTTAAAGGTTACGCAAGCGGTGTCCCTTGACGACGACGCACTGTGAGGGCCTACCGAAATACATCCCGCGCAGCACTCGCTCTTACCGTTGTGGTAAACGCAATTCGTAACGTCGCACTTGATTCCGTCAATGTGCTTTTTAGGGTCGCACTTGCAATCGTTTTCGTACTTCTTTTCCATTTTATTTCTCTTTTCTGCAAGCCTTTCGCCTGCACTATAAGTTTACCCAAGAAATAAAAGATTATACAAGCCTAAATGAATAAAACTAATAAGCCTTGCGACGATAGGCAAGAGCAACTAATCCTTCTAAATCCTACGGAGAAAAATATGTCAGTTTACGCAATATCGGATTTGCATCTTTCCACTCTTCTTGAAACGGACAAATCAATGGAAGTTTTCGGTAAGCGTTGGGATAGCTATATAAAGCGTATAGAAAACAACTGGAAACGACTTGTTACAAACGAGGATACCGTCGTAATCCCGGGCGACGTCTCGTGGGCGCTCTCACTTGAAGAGGCGCTATCCGACTTAAAGTTCATTGATTCCCTGCCCGGTAAGAAAATTCTCGGCAAGGGCAACCACGATTTTTGGTGGGCAACTATGAAAAAGCACCGTGATTTTTTTGAAAAACACGGTATAGAAAGCATTGATTTTTTATTCAACAACGCTCACGAAACAAGAGACTTTATAATAGCAGGCACGCGCGGCTGGTATCACGACGAGGACACGCAAAGCTCGCAGAACAAAACCGACTTTGAAAAGCTCGTAAGGCGGGAATGCCAAAGACTTGAGGTGAGCCTTAAGGCAGCATTGAAGCTAAAGGAAGCTTCGCCCGGCAAGGAAATCCTCGTTTTTATGCATTTTCCGCCCTATTGGAACGGAAAGGAGAGCGAAAATATCGTAACGCTTCTTCAAAAATACGGCATTTCGCGCCTCTTTTACGGACATATACACGGGAATTATACGATAGAGCCGAAATTCGTTTATAAGGATATAGAAATGAACATTATTTCGGCAGATTTCCTTGAATTTATACCGAAGCACATAGCAAAGACTTAAAATTTGTTCCTCCAAGACTTGTTAGTTCTCGCCCTTTAGCTATACGGCATACGTGAAAAGATATGACTTAAGTCAAACTCCCTTAAATAAGAATAAATACAATTTTTAACAAAATTGAGAAAACACAGCACAAAAAATCCCGAAATCCCTTGACAAACTATAATTATTATTGTAAAATAGTGTGGTTAAGATAACTAATTAACAGTATTATATATTTCCGGAGGAAAAACAATGAGCCTTATTAAAAAGGAACTTACCGAAAAGTCCGGCTTCACTATGGAGTTTTCAGTAAGCAAGGAAGCTTTTGACAAAGCAGAAAACGAAGCATACAAAAAGCAGGTTAAATCCATTAACGTGCCCGGCTTCAGAAAAGGTAAAGCTCCCAAGAGCATTATCGAAAGATATTACGGAAAGGGCATTTTCTTTGAGGATGCTATCAATGCTTGCATTCCCGACGCTTTTGAGGAAGCAGTTAAGGAAGCTGGTCTTACAATCGTTGGAACTCCCAAGTTTGACCTCGTATCGACTGACGGTGATATAGTTCTCAAGGCAGAGGGCTTTGTTAAGCCTGAGGTCTCTATCGATGGCTATAAGGGCCTTGAGGCAAACAAAAATGTTGCCACAGTTAAGGCGGCAGAGGTTGAAGCAGAGCTTCAGCGCGTAAGAGAAAGAAACGCAAGAACTATTGAAATCACTGACAGAGCTGCTGCAATGGGCGATATCGCTAATATCGACTATGAGGGAAGTGTTGACGGCGTTCCCTTCGACGGCGGAAAGGGCGAGGGCCACGACCTTAAACTTGGTTCCGGCTCATTCATTCCCGGCTTCGAGGAGCAGGTAGCAGGAAAGAACGTTGGTGAAGAGTTTGACGTTAACGTTACCTTCCCCGAAGAGTATCACGCAAAAGAGCTTGCCGGCAAGGCGGCTGTATTCAAGACTAAGCTTAACTCTATCAAGTTTGAGGAGCTTCCCGAAGCAGACGATGCTTTTGCAAAAGACGTTTCCGAATTTGATACCATGGCTGAATATAAAGCAGACATCAAGGCTAAAATGGTAAAGAGAAACGAGGAAAAGGCTAATGCAGAGTTTGAAAATGCTCTTGCGGAAATGCTTATGAACAAGCTCGTAGCAGAAATTCCTGAGCCTATGTTCGAGGCAGAAACCGAAAACTTCGTTCGTGACTACGATTCTAGACTCCGTCAGTCCGGTCTTGACCTTAACACTTACTTCAAGTACACAGGTCTTACCCTCGAGGCTCTCCGCGAGCAGATGCGTCCTCAGGCAGAAAAGCAGGTTAAGATGCGTTTAGCTCTTGAAAAGATTGCAGAGCTTGAAGCACTTACCATTTCCGACGAAGAGGTTGAGGCAGAATACAAGAGAATTTCCGAGGCTTACAACGTACCTCTTGAAAACGTTAAGGGTATGGTTGCCGCAGAGGACATCAAGGCAGACCTTCTCGTAGCCGCAGCTATGAACTTCGTTAAGGAGAACGCTACCGTTAAGGCTAAGAAGTCCACGGCTAAGAAGTCAGACGGTGACTCAGAAAAGCCCGCTGCTGCAAAGAAGCCTGCTGCAAAGAAAACCACAGCCGCAAAGACAGGCGAGAAGGCAGCCACTACCGCTAAGAAGACTTCCACCGCCGCAAAAAAGACTACTGCCGCTAAGAAAAAGGCAGAATCCGACGAGCAGTAATCAATATGAGCCGACAGTCTTAATATCTGACTGTCGGCTATTTAAACCTTAATATTATTTTGATAGGAGAAAAATATGGCACTTGTACCAATGGTCGTTGAGCAGACGTCGAGAGGCGAGCGCTCCTACGATATTTATTCAAGACTCTTAAACGACAGAATAATTTTTCTTGCAGACGAGGTTAATGACGTCACAGCTTCTCTCGTTGTAGCTCAGATGCTCTATCTTGAAGCTCAGGATCCCGACAAGGATATTTATTTTTACATCAATTCCCCCGGCGGCTCAATTTCCGCAGGAATGGCAATTTACGACACTATGAATTACATCAAGTGCGACGTTTCAACCATTTGTATAGGTATGGCGGCTTCAATGGGCGCATTCCTTCTTTCAAGCGGAGCGCGCGGAAAGAGATTTGCCCTTCCCAACTCGGAAATTATGATTCACCAGCCTCTCGGCGGTATGCAGGGGCAGGCGTCTGATATAAAAATCCACGCGGACCATATTCTTAAAATCCGCGATAAGCTCAATAAGCTCCTTGCAGAGCAGACCGGAAAGCCCCTCAAAACTATCGAGCGCGACACCGAAAGAGATAATTTTATGTCCGCAGACGAGGCCTGTGAGTACGGACTTATTGATAAAGTAATTACCAAGAAGGAACTTTAATATGGCAGATACGCAAAATAAAGTCCTGCGCCTTTGCTCATATTGCGGAAGAACCGAAGAAGAGGTGATGCTTCTTATTCCATCCCGTGACGGCAAGGCTTATATATGCGAAAAATGCGTTGACCTTTGCGCAGAGTTTATCGAAGAGCATCTCTCTATGCTTTCGCCTTATGCCGACGAGGACGATTTCACGCTTCAAACTCTCCCCCGCCCTAAAGACATAAAGGCAATGCTCGACGAATACGTCGTAGGACAGGACGATGCGAAGCTTGCGCTCTCCGTTGCAGTTTATAACCACTATAAGAGAATTCTCGTTATCAAGGAAGCAGAAGAGGGCACGAGAACGCGCAAGAAGAAAAAAGAGCTTGAAGCTATTGATGAAGTTGAAATCCAGAAGTCAAACGTGCTTCTTTTAGGCCCTACCGGCGTTGGTAAAACCTATATTGCACAAACTCTTGCAAAAAGCTTAAAGGTTCCCTTTGCAATTGCCGATGCAACCACTCTTACCGAGGCGGGCTACGTTGGCGAAGACGTTGAGAATATACTTTTAAGACTTATTCAAGCGGCAGACTACGACGTTGAAAAGGCCGAGCACGGCATTATCTATATCGACGAAATTGATAAGATTTCCCGCCGCGGTGAAAATCGCTCCATAACGCGCGACGTTTCGGGCGAGGGCGTTCAGCAGGCGCTTTTGAAAATCCTCGAGGGCACAACTGCAAACGTTCCCCCTCAGGGCGGCAGAAAGCATCCTAATCAGGAATTTATCCAGATAAATACGAAGAATATTCTCTTTATCTGCGGCGGAGCCTTTGACGGCATCTCCGATATTATCGAGCAGCGCCGCGGAAATCAGCAGATAGGCTTCTCCACTGAAAAGCTTACCAAAAAGGACAAATCACGCGCGGCATACCGCGACGTTACAGCTCACGACGTAGTTAAATACGGAATTATTCCCGAGCTTGTCGGACGGCTTCCCGTAATAGTAAGCCTTGAAAATCTTGACGAAGAAGCCCTAATACGCATACTCCGCGAGCCTAAGAACGCAATTTACAAGCAGTATCAGAAGCTCTTTGAGATGGACAATATCAAGCTTAACTTCGAGGAGGGGGCATTTGACGCTATCGCAAAGCTTGCAATTGAAAGAAACACGGGAGCAAGAGGCCTTCGCTCGATAATCGAGGGCTTTATGATGCGCCCGATGTATGAATTTGCAGGGAGCACAGAAATCGAGGAGCTTACCGTAACGGAAGCCTTTGTTAAAGGACTCGAGGATATTAAAATCAAATACCGAGAAAAGCCTGCGGAAGCGCTTGCTGAGGCGAGTGAAAACAAAGAAGCAGTTTAAAAAATAACCGTTGCCTTGTTCAGCAACGAAAAGAGCGAGCTTGTTAAAATGCGACAGCTCGCTCCTTTTTATTCTTCAGCTTTTGTAAAATTTTTTTATATATAAAACCCAAGCGCGAGCATAAAGCAAAATCCTATGAGGAAGGCAAAGCTCACGCTTGTTTTATTCCCCTCGCTGTGAGTTTCGGGGATTATTTCCTCGCTTATTACGTAAAGCATAGAGCCGCCTGCGAGAGCAAGCGCAAAGGGCAGAAATAAGCTTGCGCCTGATACGGCAAAATAGCCTATAAAAGTGCCTACAACCTCGATTACACCTGTAAGACTTGCGTAAAAAAACGTCTTTTTAGGACTTATCCCAGAGCTTATCATAGGTGAAATTATAACCATTCCCTCGGGGATATTCTGTAAAGCAATTCCAAGAGCAAGCGTCAAGGCGCCCGCAGAATCACCCGTTCCGAAGCCAACCCCTGCGGCAATTCCCTCAGGCAGATTATGAATTGCTATCGCAAGAGTGAAAAGCAGAACCTTATTTCGCTTTTTTTCATTTGCGCCGTCTGCCATTTTGCTTATATGCGGAACGGTTTTTCCGAGTAGAAAAATAATCAAAGCCCCGACTATAATTCCGATAACGGAAATTAAAAGCGAAAAGGAGCTTTCATATTCAAGTGACGGAAGAATGAGTCCGTTTATTGAAGCAATCAGCATAACTCCGCCTGCAAACGCAAGAACCGTATCACTGAATTTTGTTGATAAATCCTTAAAAATGAAGCCTATTACGGCACCTAATACAGTTGCTCCCCCGACGCCTATCGCCGTTAGAAAAACAATATACAATTTTGAACTCCCAAGACCAATAGGTCTTAGTAATAAGTTTATGAAAATATAGAAAATAGGGTGCTCATTAAAAAATCAAACACATCAAAGTTTTTCTTGCAAAATCTCGGCTAAAATCAGATAAAAGCTAATTTTTAATGAGCACACACTTAGGGCTTTCGGATTTAGAGCAGAAATTTTCGGCTGACGAGCGAGAGTCGTATATGAATACGTCGAGCGAGGAAACGGAAATAACAAACGAAAAAATAAATAAAAAAAGAAGAAAACCGTAAGGTTTTCAACATTAGTACATTTTAAAACTTGTATAATTTGAAGAAGAGGCACTAATATATAATGCCTCTTTCTTTTCGTTTGTGGTTGTGCCTAAAGGCGACAGTCCCTAATTTACTTAACGCTTTTTCTGAATACAAGCGGACTCGTTTCCATATATTGCTTAAAAATTTTATGGAAATAGTTAGGATTGCAAAATCCCGTTGACTCCGCAATTTCAGCCATAGGAAGCTCCGTTTCTGAAAGAAGCTGCATAGCTCTGTTTATCCTCAAGCCGTTTATGTACTCAATAGGTGTTTTTCCGATACTGTCCTTAAACATTTTAGTAAAATAATCCGCGGAAACGCCTATCATTTCGGAAAGCTTTTCAATATAAATCTTCTTGCAGTAATTCTCCGTTATATAATCCATAACGGGCCTGAGTCTTAAAACGTTATGATAAATCATTTTATCCGACTCGTCCTTAGAGCCGCAGTAATAGCGCAAAAGCGAGGTCATAAGAAGATAAATATTTGCGCGTATCGGAAGCTTATAGCAAACTTCCTTTGAAGCGTTTTCCTCGTGGCAGGCGGAAATGCAAGCGTCAAGAGCCGCATAAACGGGAGAATCCTCTTTAAAATGGGCTATTTTGCTCTTTGACTGAATGTAGAACATATAGAAAATTTCAGCGTCGAAGTTTTCCATATTCTCTTCAATTATTGAATTTTTAAATATAATACCGCGCGCCGCCGCCTTTTCGCTTACCGCGTCAATACTGAAAATCATAGTCGGCGGTACGAATACGATATCACCCTTTGAAGCCGTGAATCGCTCCGTTCCGACAACGAGTGAAACCTCACCCGCCGTAATCTTTACAATTTCCATAGCGTCTGTGTGCGAGCGAGCGCGAAGAAGCTTATCCGCTCCGCTTTTTACGTATATTTCAAAAGGATTTTTCATAAATGCTCCAAAACAATAATTAGTAAAATGTCGCAAGCTCTTGCAGGGGCTTTTCTGCCTTTGAAATCTTGGTAACGATAAGCACAGGGCCTTTTGCCTGATAAAGCTTAGAATACTCTTCATTAAGCTTTCCCTCAACCGTAACCCAGTCTCGCGTTTTGAGCTTCAACGTGCCCATTCCCTTAGCAACTACTCCGCGGTAAGCAATATCTGCTTCACAGCAGGTCATAATATGCCTGCCTATTGCAAAATGCCCCGTTGGCAAGGACTTATCGATAGCGACAATACCCTTAAAGCGAACTGTTTTTCCGTTATATTTTGGGAATTCCTCGCTCATATCGCGGTAAAAGATAGCAAAATCCTCGTCTTTAACGTCGATTACGGGCGCGCTTATATCAAATGGCAACGGGTCCTCGATATTATCAAACTCGATTTCACCCTCCGTGTTTTCATAGCAAATAGTTGCCTTACGGGAAACGCCCCTTACAATTTTATGAAGGGCGAGTTTATCAGTTTTTTCTGAAACTCGGTTGAAAACGACCATTTCGGCACTCGAAAGCTTATCAACCATAAGCTGACGCATATTAGCATTATAATTTTCTGCCGTCGTTGAATCAACTATCGCAATTTCCTGATAAATCATAAAGTTTTCGGGGAGATTGTTGTAAAAGGAGTCAAGCGACCACATTCCGTTATATTCAACGATAACTACGTCTGCCTTTGCTCGCTTCTGCATTGCCGAAATTCTATCGGGAGTCAAGCGCTCTTCCTCGTCAAAGCTTGCAAAGCTAACGTTATCCGAAAGCACGTCGGGAGTATATTCCTCTATTCCCTCTTCGCAGGCAATGAGAAGATATTTTCTGTCTTTACTATTAAAATTCGGGTCCGCGAGAGTGTCAATTATAAACTTTGTTTTTCCCGCTTCAAGAAAACCCGTAAAAAGATATACAGCAACTTCCATTAAAATTAAACCTCAAAAGCCTCGGCAATTTTCTCTTTATCAAGATTTGAACCAATAACGCAAAGTCTGCCGATAACTCCCGCCTTGCCGCGTCTTACGTCAACGTCACCGGGCACGTAATCGAAATGAATCCACTCACCCTCGTTTGACGCAACGATACCCTTGGCTCTTAAAACCATTCCAAAAGTGCTGTCCTCGTCAAACGACTCAAGAATTTCTCTGATTTTTTCCTCGCTAAACTTCTTAGGCGTTTCAACACCGAAGCTTGTGAAAACCTCGTCTGCGTGATGGTGGTGCTCGTGACAGCCGCACTCGCACTCTTCGTCGTGGTGATGGTGGTGCTCGTGGCAGCCGCACTCACACTCTTCGTCGTGGTGATGGTGGTGCTCGTGGCAGCCGCACTCACACTCTTCGTCGTGGTGATGGTGGTGCTCG
>JAZQRU010000018.1:0-38667 GCA_045629745.1 Eubacteriales bacterium | reverse complement strand
TAATCTTCTCAATAGGAATTTTAATATTAGTGAACCCGATCGGGTGTGGGTTACAGATATTACATACCTGATATTCGGCAACAAACGAGCTTATTTGTCTACTATTTTGGATCTCTATGATAGAAAAATCGTTGCGCATCAGATATCTAAACGCAACGACATAAAATTGGTTATTGACACATTAAATCAAGCTATTGCTAAAACAAAGGATGTGTCAAACCTTATCATTCACAGTGACCAAGGTTTTCAATACACATCCTTTGAGTACAAAGCTGTATGCGAATCCAATGGAATACTTATTTCAATGAGCGGAAAGGGTACTCCCATTGACGATTCACCTATGGAAAGCTTCCATAGCATACTGAAAAAAGAGACTTTGTATAACAATTATATCACATCTTTTGAAGAATATCTACTACTTGTTGAAGATTGGTTAGCTTTTTACAACACTTCGAGAATTAAAAACAGGAAGAGGTAATTTCCTCTCCCTGTTTTTGCGGACGTCTTTTTTCTTTTTTGTGAACTATTTGGGGTTCACTTCAAATCTGCCTTTTTTATTTATGACTTCTGAACGGAAATAACAACCTTTTCGCCGTTGATATTCCATTCTTTCGAGAATTCAAGAACGCACTCTTCAAGGCTATCCGCCAAGGTTTCGTCCATTATTTCCGAGGAATTTCTGTTTGCTATCGCAAGAATTTCTGCGTTGCCCGTGAATCCGAGCTTAATTCTGTCCACAACCTCGAAGCCGGAGTCCTTACGCATAGTCTGAATCTTAGAGATTATCTCTCTTACGTTGCCTTCCTCGATAAGCCCGGGGGTAAGGTTTTTATCCATAACTACGGTTATACCTCTGTCGCTAAGCGACTCAAAGCCCGATTTCTGCGACATTTCAATAAGCAAATCTTCTTTGGCGAGCGAGATATGAGCATCGCCCACGTCGAAGCCGATTTCGCCATTTGCTTCAAGCTCATCCATTGCGTCGTTTCCGTCAAGTCCTGCAAGCCAATTCTTAATCTGGCCTAGGAATTTGCCGTACTTCGGGCCAACGGTGCGAAGCTGAGGCTTAAAGCTATACGTGGTAAATTCTCTTACGTTATCGGTGAACTCAACGAGCTTAACGTTAAGCTCCTCTGCGATTATATCAACGAAGCTTTCGTCTGGAGTCTTATCCGCCTTTACGTACATTTTTGCGACAGGCTGACGGTTCTTGATGTTAGCTGCGTTTCTTGCCGCGCGTCCGAGAACTACGACACGGGTTACTTCTTCCATATTCTCTTCAAGAGTTTTATCTATCATAGTCTCGTCAAGCTCGGGCCACGTGCAAAGATGAATTGACACAGGTGCAGACTTATCAACGGAGCATACGAGATTTCTGTAAATATCCTCTGCCATAAAAGGAATCATAGGAGAGGAAATCTTTGCTATTGTTACAAGACAGTTGTAAAGCGTGAGATAAGCATTCACCTTATCGGTAAGCATATCCTTAACCCAGAATCTTTCACGGCTGCGGCGAACATACCAGTTTGAAAGCTCGTCAACCAAGCCCTCGAGTATTCTCGTAGCTTCGGTTATTCTATAGCTTCCGAGACATTCGTCAACAGATTTTACCGCGGAATTAAGCTTTGAAAGTATCCACTTATCCATAACCGAAAGAGTTGATTTATCAAGCTTGTATTCGGTGGGATTAAAGCCATCGATATTTGCGTAAAGAACGTAGAACGCGTAGGTGTTCCAAAGAGTACCCATAAACTTTCTTTGTCCTTCGACAACCGCATCGCCGGAGAAACGGTTAGGAAGCCAGGGAGCTGAATTTGAATAGAAATACCAACGGATAGCATCTGCGCCGTAGCTTTCAAGAGCCTCAAACGGATCGACGGCATTGCCCTTTGACTTCGACATTTTCTGTCCGTCCTTATCAAGAACGTGTCCGAGAACAAGAACGTTCTTATAGGGAGCTTTATCAAATATAAGCGTTGATATCGCCATAAGGGAATAGAACCATCCGCGAGTCTGGTCAACACCCTCGCTTATGAAATCTGCAGGGAACTGACTGTCAAAGATTTCTTTATTTTCAAAGGGATAATGCCACTGAGCAAAGGGCATAGAGCCTGAGTCAAACCAACAGTCAATAACCTCGGGAACTCTCTTCATTTCGCCCGAGCACTCGGGACACTTAAGAGTTACCGCGTCGATAAACGGGCGATGAAGCTCGACGTTATCGGGGCAGTTGTCGGACATTTCGCGAAGCTCTTTAATAGAGCCTATCGAGTGACGGTGGCCGCAGGAGCATTCCCAGATATTAAGAGGAGTTCCCCAATAGCGGTTACGTGAAAGTCCCCAGTCCTGAATGTTTGAAAGCCAGTCGCCAAATCTTCCCTTACCGATGCTTTCGGGTATCCAGTTTACCGTGTTATTATTGCGGATAAGATTATCTCTTACCGCTGTCATTTTTATAAACCACGTGTCTCTTGCGTAGTAGATAAGAGGCGTGTTACATCTCCAACAATGAGGATATTCGTGCTCAAACTTCGGAGCAGAGAAGAGCTTTCCTTCTTTTTCGAGGTCGGCGAGCACCATAGGATCAGCCTTTTTCACAAAAACGCCCGCGTAAGGAGTTTCCTCAGTAAGCTCACCCTTGCCGTCAACGAACTGAACGAATGGCAAATCATAATTTCTTCCGACGCGGCTATCGTCCTCACCAAACGCGGGAGCGATATGAACGATACCTGTACCGTCGGACATAGTTACGTAAGAGTCGCAAACAACGTAATGCGCTTTTTTCTTCTGCTTCTCAGCTTCACGCGCCGTGCAATCGAAAAGGGGCTCGTATTCGCGTCTTTCCAGCGACGCACCGGGCATTTCTGCAAGTATCTCATAAGCTGCCTCGCCGTCTTTTGCAAGAGGAGAAAGAACCGCGTCAAGAAGCTCTTTAGCCATATAGTAGGTGTATCCGTCTGCCGCCTTTACCTTGCAATAGGTATCCTTCGGGTTTACACAGAGAGCCGTATTCGAGGGCAGAGTCCAAGGTGTCGTTGTCCAAGCGAGAAAATAAGCATCCTCGTCCTTGCACTTAAATCTTGCAACCGCGCTGCGCTCCTTGACGGTTTTATATCCTTGAGCAACCTCGTGAGAGGAAAGAGGAGTGCCGCATCTCGGGCAGTATGGAACTATCTTGTAGCCCTTATAAAGAAGGCCCTTGTCCCAAATTTGACGGAGCGCCCACCACTCCGACTCAATAAAGTCGTTGGTGTAGGTAACGTAGGGGTTTTCCATATCCGCCCAGAAACCGACAGTTCCCGAAAAATCCTCCCACATTCCTTTATAACTCCACACGGACTCCTTGCAATGAGCAATAAACGGCTCAAGTCCGTAATTTTCAATCTGTTCCTTGCCGTCAATACCAAGCTTCTTTTCAACCTCAAGCTCAACGGGAAGACCGTGGGTATCCCAACCGGCCTTACGAAGCACGCGATGGCCCTTCATAGTTCTGTATCTCGGTATCATATCCTTGATAACTCGCGTAAGAACGTGACCGATATGAGGCTTTCCGTTTGCCGTGGGCGGTCCATCGTAGAACGTATAATTCTCGCCGCCCTCTCTTTCGGAAATACTCTTTTCAAATATGGAGTTTTCTTCCCAGAAGCGTCTGGTCGCCTTCTCCCTCTCGACAAAGTTAAGATTTGTCGAAACCTTTGAATAAATTTCTTTCATATAGCCTTTCCTTTCAGGAATGTTTTATCAATAAAAAAGCCCGCTTCAAAATATGAAACGGGATATACCACCTATTAAATATCTGTCAATATCTGCCGCTTTAACGCTCGGCTTGCGCCTTTTTCTACTGCTTTCAAAAAAGGAACTCGGAAGTGATTTTCGCCATCCGTCTGTATGTCGGCTCACACCGTACCCGACTCGCTGAATACGACCTTGAGGGTTACTCTCTTCGTCACAGTTTTTTATATTCATAACATTACTTCTAAAGTATAGTACAAAAACCCTCTCTTGTCAAGAGCTTTTATTTAAAAAATTTTCACTCTCTTCATTGACTTAAGTGAGTATATATGCTAAAATATCTATTACATAACTCAAAGGCGGTACACCCCGAAAAAATGGAAATAACAAACCTTATTGAAGCCGAGGGCATTCCCGAAGGTCTTAGCAGAGAGGAAGCAAAAAGGCTTGCAGCAGAAGGAAAAGTCAATAATTCAAACGAAAAGATAGGAAAGAGCTACGGCAAAATTCTTGCTGACAACCTTTTCACATACTTTAATCTTGTCTGGGCTATAGTAACCGCGCTTATTATCTTCACAAAAAACTACTCAAACCTCACATTCCTTGCGGTTGTTTTACCGAACCTCATTATTTCAACGGTACAGGAAATGAGAGCGAAAAAGACCGTTGAAAAGCTCTCGATGTCAACCGAGCCTCAAGCAACTGTTATACGCGACGGTGAGCTTATAACTCTCAGTGCAACAGAAATAGTGCTCGGCGACGTGGTTTTAATTGAATCGGGCAGACAAATACCTGCAGACGCCGTGGTTATTTCAGGACTTGCGGAAGCTAACGAGAGTATGCTTACGGGTGAATCCGACGCTATCAAGAAAGAACCCGGGGACAAGGTTCTTGCAGGAAGCTATCTCGTCAGCGGAAGCATTTATGTTAAGGTTACGCACGTTGGCCGCGATAATTACATACACAAAATCGAAAAGGCGGCAAAGAGCTTTACTGCTCCCTCGTCAAACCTTTTCAACGAGCTTAACAAGCTTATCAAACTTATAGGAATTTTCTTGATTCCTATGTCGCTTATTCTTTCGATATTCAACTACCTTGATACGCGCGACGTTTCCGAGGCGATAGTTGCAACCTGTGCTTCGGTAATAGGAATGATACCCTCGGGCATTTATCTTCTCGTAACGCTCACTCTGACGCTAAGCGTTATAAATCTTTCAAAAAAGCAAACTCTCGTTCAGGATATGTATTCGATAGAAATGCTTGCAAGCGCCGACGTGGTTTGCCTTGATAAGACGGGAACCATAACCGACGGTACTATGACAGTCGTTGATATTCACATCCTCGACGGAACGAGTGAGGAGGATTTTTCTTCGATAGTGGCGGCAATTGAAGGCTCGGAAGGAAGCATAAACAATACCTCTATGGCTCTTATCGACCGTTTTGGAAAAGACGTTTCTCATACGGTTCTTGAAAAAATTCCATTTTCTTCAAAAAGAAAATACTCCGCCGTTTCAATACAAGACGTCGGTATATACTCGGTAGGAGCACCGAATTTCGTGCCCTGCCCTGTAAACGAAGAAATGCGCGAGCTTATCTCCGCGCACGCAAAAGAAGGAGAGCGTGTTCTTCTCGTTGCCAGGCACAAGCTTCTCGGTGACACAGGTGAGCCCGTAGCGCTCATAGCGATAAGCGACACGATACGTCCGGGAGCAAAGGACACCATCGAAAGCTTCCAGAGTCAAGGCGTAACGCTTAAAGTAATTTCGGGCGACAATGCGGAAACCGTTTCTACGATTGCGGGAAGAGTCGGTATTAAAAGCTCCGATAAATTTCTCTCTTGCGAAGCCCTCTCCGACGAGGAACTTATACTTGCCGCCGAGGAATATACGATTTTCGGAAGAGTTACCCCCGAGCAAAAGGTTCTCCTTATAAAAGCCTTGAAAACAAACGGACACGTAGTAGCAATGACGGGCGACGGAGTTAACGACACCCTGGCGCTAAAAGAGAGCAACTGCGCTATAGCAATGGCAGACGGAAGCGAGGTTGCAAGAAAGGTTTCGCAAATAGTTCTTTTAAATTCCGATTTCGGAACCTTGCCTGACGTTGTAAGAGAGGGACGGCGTTGTATAAACAACGTGCGCCAGTCGGCAATTCTTTATCTTATGAAAACGCTTTTCACGATTTTCATATCTCTTCTCATCCCCTTCACACTATCAAGCTTCCCGCTTATGCCAAAGCAATTCCTGCTTCTTGAATTCTGCGTTATAGGCGTTCCGTCGGTGCTTCTTGCGCTTGAGCCTAACAACAAACGAATAGAAGGCTCATTCCTTGACACAGCTCTCGTCAGAAGCATACCGAACGCAATAGCGCTCACAACTCCCGTTTTCTCTCTTTTGCTTCTCGGCAAAATTATGCCCGACGTAAGCATCACCTCGAGAAACGCAATGGCTATGGCGCTCGTTACCGTAATAGGTTTTATCAATCTTATGTGCCTATGCACACCGTACACTAAGTGGCGCGCTATCGTAGTTTCCATATCCGCAGCACTTATCGCGGGAGCAACGCTTTTCAGTATATTCGTTCTCGACGATATGTTCCACCTCGCTCCCCTTAAGGACAATATTTTAGTCTTCATAATAGTCCTCACTGCCAGCCTTTTTATCGCAATACTGATGCAGATATTCCGCGGAAAGATAGAAAAGTTTATCCAAGGAAGAATAGACAGGCAACGCAAAAGGCGCGAGGAATACAAGGTAAAAGCATAATTCAAAAAATGTCACGTTTCAAAAAAGGTAGAAGTATTGAAATTCAGTACCTCTACCTTTTTATTTGTTATTTTAAGAGAAGGCCAAGCCTTTTAACCTGAAGTTTTCTCTTTTTGTTTTTATACATAAAGCACAGTTTTTGCTTTGATTTTTTCTTTGGGCGCAACGAGAAGCTGCGCAAACGTTTCGGAAAGCTCGGCTAAGACGTCGGCAACCTTCAAGAGAGCCTCCTTATCCGCAGAAAGAATCTCAGAGCGAAGCCTTGCGCGCTTTTCTTCCGTATAGCCCGAAAGATAACGTGCGGTGGAAACGGCGGCCTTTGATGGCTCGGAAAGATAAGGCTCAAACTCGCCCATAGCTCCTATCACGTATTTGTTCAAATCGACACCGCTATCTATAAACTCACGAAGAAACAGATGCGCGGATTTAAAAACGGCAACAGACTCCTCAGGCGTAGGATCGCGGAAAGAGGAATACGCCACCTTTCCGTCACTGCCCATTCTGAGTGAAACTCCGTAAGCTCCGCCTTTTACGCGAACCTCGCACCAAAGGTATTCGTAATTCAGTATCATTTCGGCAACCAACATAGCTCCGTCAAGAGATTTTCCTATCTCCGAGAGGCTTGAAACGGAAGCTCCAAAGCCAACGCGGGCGGGAATTACTATTCCTTCTTCTCTCTCGCCAAGAGGCATAACAGGTGACGGAAGCGGACGGGAATAGCCAGTTTTAAGACATTCAAAAATATGCTTTTCAAAAGTCTCGTCAACTTCACCCGCAAAGGAGAGCGTTAGCCTTTCGCTTGTGAAAATTCTTTCCCGTATTTTATTTATTATAGCGATAACGGTATCGAGATTCTCGTCAAGCTCCGTCTCTATTTCCTTGATTTTTGCGTAAAACTCATAGCCCGAAAGCTTCTCGCGAATGGCGCTCGCCGAATCACGATATGCCATAGCTCTTTTTACTCCGTAAGAATTTCCCTCGGATGCGAATGCAGATGCAAGCATTATTTTTCTCTGGCGCACGAGCTTTGAAAGCGCAGATTTATTGGAAAGCTCCGTTTCGTAAAGAAGCTTTTTTACTATATCCATGTATCCCGCTTTCTTAGAGTCGAGAAGACTTATGCCAAGCTTCATAAAAATTCTCGTTTCGCCGTTCTTCTGAAATACAACGGGCGACACGGTTGCGGAGCCAAGCTCACATTTTATAAGATTTTGAAACGAATAAGCATCGAGCTCAGACGTGCCCGAGTTTTTAAGCATAAGCGCAAGAAGAGGGAGCGCAAAAAGCTCTTCTTCCGGGGTGTCGCTCGCATCGAAGTAAAGCTCCGTATAGCTTATTCCCGAAAGCTTCATTGCGTGCCGTATAAGAGCGCCGTCTCTAAGAATTTCAATAGGCGCGGCGGTATCCGTTTTCGGAATATCCGATGCCTCAAGACTCGGGATTGAGGAAAGTGCCTCGTCGCTGTCTGGAGAACTTTGCCAAAGCGAAAGAGATTCGCTTTCGCGCCTTATCACCGCTATCTCTTCCGCGCTAAGCTTTTCTTTTTCAAGCTTAAGTGCCAGGGCTTCCTTTTCCGCGCGGCGCGCGCCAAGACTTGAAGAGGGCAAAAGAAGCACACGGGCACGCTTCTTGTTTTTGAGTATATATTTTTCAATAAGATTTTCAAAATAATTGCCGTTCATAAGGGCGCGGAGCTTTTTAAAGTCCTCGCTGAATTCAAGCGCCCGCGAAGGCTCTCCGCCATAAAGCCAAGTATCAAAAACGGACATATTAAACGCAATTCCAACGGGCAATCCTCCAAGGTCTCTCTCTCTCAAATTGAATTCAAATCTGTTCATTGACGACTCAAGATGCTCGCGGTTAACACCGCGCGAGGCAATTCCCGAAAGAGTGCTTTCAAAAAGCTTAAAAAGCTCGTCGGCCGAGCCGTCTTTAACGTTTGAAAACTCAACCGTTATATTGTTGCGAAATCCTGAAGAGCTGATGTAAACTCCCATTTTTTCGCAAAGTCCCGACTCGAGAACAAATTTTTGCAAGGGAGCTTCATTCGTTCCGCTTATCGCATCAAAAAGAACGTCTAAGGCAAGCTTCTCCATTCCCTCGTCAAAGCGCGTTGCTATAAATCCCAAAGCAAGACGGGATTTGTTTTCTTCACTCTCCTCAGGTGAGATTTCGTATTCGATTTCGCTATAGCTTTCCTCGCCCGACCACACGTCCTCTATCTCAAATCCCTCCTCAAGCTTATCGCAAGAGCCTATAGAGCTTTGTATTAAGTTAAGGATTTCGTTAAGATTTACGCTTCCGTCAAGAAAAAAGTACGCATTCGAGGGGTGATAAAACTTTTTAAAGGTCGCAACGAATTCCTCGTAGCTAAGCGACGGTATTTCCTCGGGGCAACCTCCCGAATCGTAGCCGTAACAGCTTTTTCCGTAAAGCTTTGACATAAGCGTTGTTTCACCTAGCTCCTCGGGCGAGGAATAAGCGCCCTTCATTTCGTTGAACACGACACCATTATACGAAAGATTACCGTCACCGTCAAGCTCTCGCCGCCAACCCTCTTGCAAAAATATTGATTTATTGCTAAGCATTGCGGGGTGAAATACCGCATCAAGATAAACCGAGGCAAGATTTATAAAATCCTTATCGTTTCTCGAGGAAATCGGGTATACCGTTTTGTCGGGAAAGGTAATTGCATTAAGAAATGTCTGAAGCGAGCTTTTCAAAAGTTCAACAAAAGGCTCTTTTACGGGATATTTTTCCGAGCCGCAAAGAACCGAATGCTCAATTATATGGAAAACACCCGTAGAATTTTCGGGTACGGTTTTAAAGCCGACTGAAAAGGTTTTATTCTCATCGTCGCGGTCCAAGAAGATAAGCTTTGCACCACACCCTTCGTGCTCCATTTCGTACATCGTGGCATCAACGTCTTTGATTTGTTTTTTGGTTTTTATCACAAAGCCCGAAAACTTCTCGCCAACTCTAAGCTCGTACATTTAATTGTTCCTTTCAAGAATTTCGTTAATAAACGCAACGGCAACGCTTCTGTATTTTTCCGCGTTTTCAAGGTAGCTCATTGCGTGAGGGGCGTTTTCAAACTTCAAAAATCTCAAGTCGATTCCCGCCTCCTTCGCGTCAAAAGCCATTTTTTCGCTCATTTCACACGGAACGAAGGTGTCGGCCTCTCCGTGTATCAAAAGCACGGGAATTTTTGCTTTAAGAACAGATTTTTCCGCAGAAGCCGTGCCAAGCCGAAAGCCGCCGAAAAGCCGCGAGCCGAGTCGCAAAAAAGGAAAGAGCAAACCCACGGGCATTTTTATCTTCTTTCCAACAAGCCTGATTATATCCTCTGGCGAATTGTACGGACAGTCGGCAACGGCGCCGATAACGTTTCGAGGAAGCGGCAAATCAAGAGACATAAGCACGGTTGCTGCGCCCATTGAAACGCCCCATAGAAAAATTTTCACGTCCTCGCCAAAGTTTTTTATTGCCCAGCTGCACCAAAGTAGTAAATCGCGCCTTTCGTTTATTCCGAAGCTTATGCTTTTTCCCTCGCTCATACCGTGAGCTCTCTGGTCTACGAGCAGAACGTTATGAGAAAGTGACATACATTCATATGCTCCGCCCGACATATCAAATTCGGCGCGGCTTCTGTATCCGTGAAAAAGTATATGTAACGGCGCATCGTCTTTTTTATGATAATATCTTGCGGATAGCTTAAGTCCGTCATCGGACACAATAAAGACGCGCGCGCATTCGTTTTCCTCTAGGTTTTTAACAAGAGTCTCGAAGCCCTTTCCGTACTCTCTGTAGCTTTCCATAACCTTTTTGAGATATGCGGCATTTTCTTTTTTGCGATTTGAATAAAATGCCAGTCTGTAAGTCAGATACGAAACCAGAAAAGAGAGAAGCAGAAGCACAATAACAGACGAAACTACAATAAAAAAAATTAACCAATCTTCCATTCTTTTCTCCTTATCTTCTCTTTTTAAGCGCTGCAGAGAGTATAATTATAAGCTGAATAGGAATACCTACTATAAAAATCATCCATATATTATATTCGAGCATTGATATGTAGATAGCGAGAATAAGCGACCAAGAGGTTATTGAGGTAATTATTCTCCCGAGAATTTTATTTCCCCAAAGTCGGTTGCAGAATTGCCACGTTATACTGGAAATGGGAATAGCCCATATAAAAAGCTGCCAACGGTTTTCCCCGAGAATCCAGTTAAAATATACGTACGTTATCAAAGCAACCAGCCAAACCGCAAGAATCGCAATAAGCGTTATAGCGGTTTCTTTCGATTTATCGTTTCTGATAACGTAAGGGTTTTTGTTTACGGGCGGTTGTTCCTTTTGAAGCAGATATTCAAATTTTACTCCGTAAATTTCGCAAATCTTACAAAGTGTTTCAATATCGGGGAGTGTTTCCGCGTGCTCCCAACGTGATATTGCTTTATCTGAATAGTTAAGCTTTTCGGCAAGCTCCTGCTGCGTCATTCTTCTGGACTTTCTTAAAGCAACGAGATTTTCCGCAATTATTTCTTTAACGTTCTCCATTTTTTGCCCTCCTATTGCAAAAATGCAGCAATGTAAATAGATGTTTACAAAACATTTGTGACTAAGAATATTTTACCATAAATCCAGCGATAAGTCAACACAAAATGGGAATTCTCAGTTTTGTAGATATTAACAAGACACACTAGTTCGACTCTGACGAGAATTCTACTTTTTCGAGAATTTGGTTTAGAGAAAAAGGTATTGAATTGATTTTTGCATTGTGTTAAAATGATAATGTCGGATTTTGGCTTAAAGGAGGTGGCGAATTTGAAGCAAGGCGACGTTTTCTACTACGAAAGCGAGAAAGACGATTTTTTCTTTCAGAGTAAGCCCCTTCCCAGAATTGACGAAAGCTATAAATATAAAAAAGGCTTTTTCGGCAAGCTTTACGAATTTTTCCTTCACAGAATAGTAGCACCGCCAATCGCATTTCCTTACATTAAGCTTTTTTTGAGAGAAAAATATTACGGCAAGGAGAAGCTTAAACCCTACCGCAAGCACGGATATTTTCTCTATCTTAATCACACACAGCCCGTAGCTGACGCAGTTTCACCAAACATTATGATTTTCCCGAAAAAGCTCTATATAATAGTAAATAAGGAAAATCTCGCTCTTCCCGCCATAGGCAAAGCCACAAGATTTCTCGGAGCCATTCCGCTCCCCGACAATTTGAAGGCGGCAAAGAATTTTTCGGACACAATATCCGACGTAATAAGCAAAGGAGCAGCCGTTGCGCTGTATCCCGAGGCTCACGTTTGGCCGTATTACACCGGTATACGCGATTTCGACGCAACGAGCATCGAGCCCGCCGTTAAGAACAATGCGCCCGTATTCACCGTCACAAGAGTTTACAAATCCCGTGGCAAAAACAAGAAGCCGCGCCACGAGCTTTATATCGACGGCCCGTTTTTCCCCGACACCGAGCTTTCAAAAAGGGAAGCGCGCGAAAAATTGAAAACCGAAATTCTCACCGCAATGAAAGAGCGCGCAGCGCTTTCCGACACAGAGTGGGTAAGATATATTAAAAAGGAAGAAAAGGAGAGCAAGGACTAGACCTTATGATAAACGTACTTATCTGCGGTAATGACGGCGTTTATGACGGAATGCTTTTATGCACACTTTCAATAATCAAGCATAGCTCACGCAAGATAAATCTGTTCATCGGCACAATGGACCTCACCGAGCTTGACGAGCGATTTGTTCCGATAAGCGAAGAAAAGGTCGCTGTAATCAACAAGCTGCTCAAAGAACGCAACCCTGAAAGCTCCGCAAGGATAATAGATTTCGGAGAGAATTTCAGGCGCGAGCTTATAAATTCAAAAAACGTAAAAACCGGATATACTCCATACGCAATGATAAGACTGTTCGCAGACGAATGCGAGCTTCTGCCTGACAAGCTTCTTTATCTTGACACAGACGTTCTTCTTTCGGGAGATATAGGCGAGCTTTACGACATTGACGTTGAAAATTACGACCTCGCAGGTGTGCGCGACAATTACGGCAGTTTTTTTATCTATCCAAATTATTTAAATTCGGGCGTTATGCTCTGGAATCTAAAAGCAATTCGCGAAAAAGGAATCTTCAGACGCGCGACAAAGCTTTGCAACGACAAGAAAATGCTTCTTATGGACCAGTCGGCAATAAACAAATACGCAAAGAAAAAGCTTATTTTGCCACGGAGATTCAACGAGCAGGCAAAAAATAGAAGCGACACCGTCGTTCGACATTTCAGTATGAGAATTAAATGGTTTCCCGTTATAAAAACCGTAAAAATCAAGCCCTGGAATTTCGATTTAATCCACGAAAAGCTTGGGATTCACGAATATGATGATATTTTCGCAACCTTTGAAAATATCAAGAAAGGACTCGAGGCAAAGCGACAGGACTTCGCCCTTCTTAATAAATGACAAAAAACAGAATACCGATATTTTTTGCAACAGACGACAACTATTTTAAATATCTCACCGTGACACTCGCCTCAATCGAAAAATACGCAAGCGACGAATATATATACGATATTAAAATCCTCGCAACAGGACTTTCCGAGAAAAACGAAAAGGTGATAGACGAGCTCGGCTTTTCTCATCTTACCGTCAGCATCGTCAACGTTGATGATAAAATGAAAAGAATCAGAAGCAATATTGCGAAAAGATTGCGCGACTATTATTCGGAATCCATTTTCTACAGAATTTTTATTCCGCACCTTTTCCCCCACCTTGAAAAAGCCATTTATCTTGACTGTGATATAATATTAAAAGACGACGTTTCAAAGCTTTATTTTACCGATATCGGAGATAATATTCTCGGAGCCGTTCCCGACGAGAGCATTGCACCCATACCCGAATTTTGTGATTACGTTGATGAGGTTGTGGGAGCGCCCGAGGGAGTTTATTTCAATTCGGGAGTTCTCGTTATAAACGCAAAAAAATTCCGAGAAGAAAAAATTGAAGAGAAGCTTTTGCATCTCATAACCGAATACAATTTTCGCACAGTAGCTCCCGACCAGGACTACCTCAACTTTTTGTGCAACGGAAAAGTTTATTATTTTGAGCTTGGTTGGAATAAACAGCCCAAAAAAAACGTAGACTTTGACGAAGACGAAATTCACCTCATACATTATAATATGTTTAACAAGCCATGGCATTATTATGACGTGAAGTACGAGGATTATTTCTGGGAAGCGGCAAAAGCAACGCCTTATCTTGACGCGCTTCTCGCTTCTCGCGAAAGCTACGCTGACGAAGAGCGCAAGAAAGACCTTGAAGGCGCGGGAAGGCTTATCGCGGCAACCGTTGAAATTTTACGCGACAAGTGCAGCTTCTGCCACGTTATAGATAAAGACTATTTTGAGAAAACGAGGCTCGATTGAAAATGACGGCACACGAAGAAAGACTGCTTGTTATCGAAAATATCAAAAAGGCGCTCGAAGAAGGGGACAGCTTCAAAAAGGTCGAGCTTTTTGACCCTGTGATAACAGACGAAGACGTAAAGCGCTTAATTGAGCCATTCGACACGGAAAGACGCAAGCTCAAAAACAAAATTCTTTCTTTTTTTGCGCGAAAAATTGCAGAAAGCGAGACAAAAAAGCGCAACACGCTCACAGAAATTCGAGGAATAGACAATGCTCTTTCGGTAAACGGCGGCGCAATAATAACGCAAAATCACTTCAACATAATGGATAATACCATTGCGCGACTTTTAGTGCTTGAATGCGAAAAGGGAAACGATTTTCACATAGTTATACAGGAAACTAATGCATTTATGAAAGGCTATTTCGGTTTTCTTATGAGAAACTGCAACACGCTTCCCGTTTCAAGAAGTATGTCTTATATGGCGAAAAAGCTCAAGCCGACTGTCAAAAAAATACTTGAACGCGACGGATTCATTCTTATCTATCCCGAACAGGAAATGTGGTTTAACTACAAAAAACCTAGAGATTTAAGAGACGGCGCTTATCACTATGCGGCAGAGTTCTGTGTTCCGATAATCCCCACCTTTGTTACAATGGAAAATACAAACGAAATCGGTGACGACGGCTTCTATAAGCAAAAGTACGTTTTGCACGTTTTGCGTCCCATATATCCCGAAAGGGAGCTTTCCGTAAGAGAGAATCGTGATAGAATGAAAATGCTTGACGCCGAAGCCAAGCGAGCGTGTTATGAGGAGTATTACGGAATAAAGCTTGACGAGAGTTTCATTCCGGAAAGAGATATTGCGGGTTACAGACCTTAAAAATTATGCAATTTTAACAAGTCGCTCTGTTATTTGTGCTAAAATATATATTTTTTCAAAAATGCTATTGACAATTTAAAAAACTGGTAGTATAATGACTATACAGATTATGATTATACGTGTATCTATGCGTATTTCAATTTTTTGGAGGGTTAACTGTGAAAAAGTACGAAGCTCTTGAACTCGAAATAATATCCGTTAGAGCGGACGTTGTGCTCGCTTCTTTCGGCACAAACGCTGATTCGCCTTTCCTTGAGTACAATCCCTCATCAAATCCTTTAGTGGATCTTGGTCTTGTGCCTGGCGACAACTGATTCGGATATTACATAAAATAAAGCCCCGTTTTTCGACGGGGCTTCATTTTTTCTTTTAAAAAAGCAAAGAGCAGAGAGTTTAATTTTCTCTGCCCTTTTATTATATTTATTTCCAGTCCGTGAGCATGCTTGCTTTTATCGGAATTGAAACGTCAGTTGTATTTCCGTCGCGAGTAACATTAATAGTTACGTTGCTCGTTAGTCTTGCGTTGAGCATACTGTCAACGACGTGGAAAATTCTCGTAACCTCGTACGTCACACCGTCTATCGTTATGGAATTTATAACGTCACCTTTTTTGATAAGTCCGTCAACCGCACCGCCCTTGATAACGCTATCCACCATTACGGTTTCAGCGCGGCGAACCTTGCCTGTTCCCGTATCGTATTCTGTTCTGAGATTTGTATGCGTTACGGTGATGCCCATAAGCACTCTCTTAGGGCATTCCTCGGTTGTACCGTCACAGTAGTAAATAATATTGTCGGCAACAGCTTTTGCAACGTTTGAGGGAATTGCGTAGCCTATATTATCTACAGAGTCGTTTGCCATTTTAGCATTTACTATTCCTACAACGTTGCCTTCAAGATTAAAAAGTCCGCCTCCCGAATTTCCACCGTTTACTGCGGCATCAGTTCTTATAACTCGGAATTCCTTTTGATTATCACCGTCAAGGTCGATTTCTTCGCTGTCAACGTTTACGTATCCGACGGTTGCCGAAATGCCGTCACCGCCCGGATTTCCTATAGCAACAACCTTTTCAAGAACCGAAACGTCGTTAGAATTCGCAAAGCTTGCAACAACAGCAGAGCTTGACATAAGATGAGTGTTTCCTTTAATCCTAAGAACCGCAATATCGTATTGCGCAGAACCGCCAACGTATTCCGCATCCATCATATAGTTAGTATATTCCTGCCCGTAAAGCATAACGTGTATTTTTGAGCTTATCTTATTCACGGTATTCGACTGGTCGTCGTGTACCACATGATAATTGGTGATTATATACGCGTCACCCTTTTCCTTGTCGAGCTTATAAATAACTCCCGAGCCCGAATAAGCATAAGGCTCCGAGCCCATTTTGCCGCTGAATTCACATATAAGACTTACAGAGGAGAGAAGCGCTTTGCTCACTGCAAGCACCTCTGCGGTTTCTGCTCCTTGTATGGTTACGTTGTGAGTGTCTCCGCCCTCAACATTGATATTCGTATCGTTATTGCCAGAACCCGACAACAAGCCTCCCATAATTCCGTCGGTAAGAGCAGAACAGGACGAAATCGAGAAAACAGAAAAAATCATAACGGCGCAAAACAAAAGCGCGCCAAATTTCTTTGCCATAAAATATATAAAGCCTTTCGATTTTTATCTTAAGTATATTTTACATTTATTTTATGAAATATATGTTACAAAATAAAGTACTTATTGAGAATTTTATTTTTTGAAATACTGATAAAGATAGGCGGGTATCATACCGTTATAAAGCTTACGAACCTTGTCAGCGCGCTTACCGTAAAGCCTTTCAAAGCCCTCGTGCGAGGTTATAACATAAACCTGCCACGGACAAAGTAAGCGAAAGCGCTTGCCTATATCGCGGTAAAGCTCCTCAACCTCGCGCCTTGTACCAAGACGCTCTCCGTACGGCGGATTTGTTACTATAGTTCCGCGTCTGTCGGGCTTTTCTATTTTTCTCGCGTCCATAATAAAGGCGCGGATGCTGTCCCCGACACCTGCGTTTTTCGCGTTTTTCTCGGTGAGTGCCACGGCATTTTTATCAATATCGCTTGCAAAAACCTCAAAATCGGATTTTATCTCACCCTCTTTTGCCATTTCCCTTGCGTCGAGCCAAAGCCTTTCATTTATAAAAGGAAATTCCTCCGCCGCAAAGGAGCGATTAATGCCGGGAGCGATGTTTCGCATAAGCATTGACGCTTCAATTGCAATAGTTCCGCTTCCGCACATAGGGTCCCAAAGAAGCACGTCTTCTCTCGGGCGCGAGGTTGCGGCAATCGCCGCGGCAAGAGTTTCTCTTATCGGCGCGGAATTTGATTCCTTGCGATATCCTCTTTTATGAAGAGGCACGCCTGAGGTGTCTATCATAAGTGTAACCTCGTCGCGAAGAATGAAAAACTCTATTTGGTATTTAACTCTGTCTTCGGGAAATATAGATATTCCGTAAGGCTCGGAGAGCGATTTGACAATCGCCTTTTTAATTATCGCCTGACAGTCGGGTATTGAAAAAAGCTTGGATTTTATTGAATGTCCTTTTACAGGGAAAGCATCGTTTTTACCGATAAAATCCGACCACGAAAGCGCTCTCGTTCCCTCAAAAAGCTCCTCGAAGCTCTCTGCACGAAAAGAGCCGATTTTTATATAAATTCTTTCGGCATAGCGCAAAAACACGTTAGCTAAGCTAACAGCCTCCTCGTCACCCCAAAACGTAACTCTGCCGTCAATTGTGCTTATTCTGTCATAACCAAGTGCATCTATCTCTTCACCAAGAAGATGCTCAAGTCCAAAAAGACAAGTCGCAACTAAAGGAAATTTCATTAAACTACCTCGTTTCCGGAAGAAACTCTGACTTCAGGCTCATAATACTGGAATATAATGCCAGAAAATCCGTTTTTAACCGCCAAGGCATCGTCCTCGGCACTCTCAACAGTCCACGCAATTAAAGGTGTTTTCTTGTAATGTCTCTTCATAAATTTCAAAGCGCGCACGTTGTAATCGCTGTGACGGTATGCTATAAAATCGGGACGGGCAACAGCGTTGAAAAGCATATTCTTAAGAATGACGTATTTTATACCCTGAAGCTCCTTGTTGTCCGAAAAGTCCTGAGAGAGAAAGCCTCGCATAATTCCGGGGGCGATCTTTCTTAATTTTCCTAGCGCCAAAGGATTAAAGGATTCAACGATGAAGGGCCCCTTGTATTCCTTAAGAATTTCCGCAGTTTTTTCAGTTGCTCCGTAAGAGCCGTCAAACTCCTTGATTTCAACGAGAAGCGGGATTCTTCCGTCTACAAGTTCGAGAACCTCACGGAAGGTAGGGATGGTATTTTCAGTGCCGAGAAGCTTGATTTTCTTAAGCTCCTGCGAGGTGCGCTCGCAAAATCTTCCTCGCTCACCCGTCACTCTATCAAGCGTTTCGTCGTGAAAAACCATAAGCTCTCCGTCGGAAGAAACTCTTACGTCAAGCTCGATTCCGTAGCCCGCATTGACAGCAAGCGCAAATGCTTCCATCGAGTTTTCGGGAATGGCGTCACTATGCAAGCCACGGTGAGCAAAGCGCACGTTTTTGAATTTTTCCATTTCCGCACGATATTTATTCGGTTTAATGAGAATACGAAAAATCGCGTACGGGAAAAGCAAAACGAATAAGACGATTGCCGCAATGAGTATAATTTCCCAAGGCTCCATAAATAGACCTCACCAAATCAAATTTCAAGATAAAGGACCGAAAAAATCGGCCCTTTTAAATGTTAATCGTCTGCTCCGCCGAATGCCTCAAGCGCGCCAACCTTTTCTGCTTTAGCATCTCCGTGCTTAACGAAGTACATAGTGACGAATGAAAAGGCAACGAAAAGCGCCGCATAGGGAAAGAGAACCGAGTAATCCATAGCTTCAATAAGTATGCCGGAAAGAATAGGCGTTAAAATTTGTGCAGACATTGAAGCTGTGTAATAAAATCCTGTGTAACGTCCGACGTCACCGCCCTTGGCAAGCTCAACAACCATCGGGAAAGAGTTTACGTTTATCGTTGCCCAGCCGATTCCCGCCGTTGCGAAAAGGATATACATAAGAAGCATTGCGGACTTACCGGCAGTAATAAACGTTGCTGCAAGGAATGACACACCGAGAATGGCAACTCCTATAAGAATAGTTCTGCGTCTGCCTATTTTCGTCGCGATAATACCTGCGGGAATGAATGCTGCGGCAGCTGCCGCCTGAGCGATTATCATAGTGGAGTTCTGGTCTACTCCAAGAATGTTGGTTGCATAATCCGCGAAAACACTCGTTACGGCGTTGTATCCCATATACCAAAGAGCAACGGATGCAAGAATCAAGAAAAGAGAAATAAGCTCGGGCCTTGAAAGACGACGCTTGGGTTGATCGTCTTCTTCCTCTTCCTTAATACCGTACTTTTCGGTATCCATTTCCATTTCACGACTCCACTTTTTTTCCTTTACGGTAAACATAAACACAGCAAGAGAAATAAGCATAAGAACGGATATGGAAATCATATACGAACCGAAATCGGTTTTTCCGGGAACGTTAGTTGAAAAAACCATACCGAGAACAAGCGCGATAACACCTGCAACAGTACCCATAAGATTTATGATAGCGTTACCCTTTGAGCGAAGCGGCTTAACCGTCACGTCGGGCATAAGCGCAACCGCGGGAGAACGGAAAAACGACATAGCAAGAAGACAGAAAAGAAGCGCTACAATGAAAACGCCAATAGAATCAATGAAGCCCAATATTGCAAAAAGCGCTGCCGCAACTATAGTTCCAATAAAAATAAACGGTGTTCTTCTTCCATATTTACAGTTTACGCATTTGTCAGATATTGCGCCGAATATAGGTAGCATTATAACCGCAAATATGTTATCAAGAGCCAAGATAAAGCCTCTGAGGCCGGGCTTTATACCGAATTTGTTGGTCAGAATAAGATTTATGGCGCTGTCGTACGAAGTCCAGAAAGCCGTGATAAGAAAAAATGCGAAACCAACAAGCATTGTGCGTTTGTAGTTTAGTTTCATAAAACCTCCAAAAAACAACGATTAAATAATATAATTGTCATACGAGAAATATTTTAACACATTAGTACTAATTTGTCAAATAAAATATTTTATAGATTAAAGTAGCGCTCTCCATTGACTTTTGACGGCGAATTGTTTATAATTAACAAAGAAAGAAAAAAGGAGGCGGGGAAATGAAAATATACGAATATTCTGAAAGTATGACAGTAGATTTTTCTGCCGCCGTAGTCGCTCTCGGTATGTTTGACGGAGTTCACAAGGGCCACATGGCTCTGCTCTCGGCTGCAAAAAAAGAGGCAAAAAAAAGAGAGGTTCCACTCGTTGTATTTACGTTTTTCTCCGAAAACAAGCTTCCAAAGGGAGTCGAACGCCTTTATTCAACCGCTGTAAAAAACGAACTTCTTGAGAAAGCAGGCGCGGATTACGTAGTATATGCAGATTTCGTCAAGATTTCGGGAATCACAGCGGAAAGCTTTGTTACCGACGTTCTAATAGGAAAGCTAGGAGCAGAGCTTGCAGTAACGGGACTTGACTTTAAATTCGGCAAAAATCGCACGGGTGACACAGAACTTCTCTCGAGTATTATGAAAAGCTACCAAAAGGACACGCTTATTGTGCCCGACAAAATCGTCTTGGGAGCGAAGGTTTCAACGAGCTTTATAAAAGAGCTTCTCAAAGAGGGAAAAACGAGCCTTGCGGGCGAGCTTCTCGGGCACTTTTATTTTTTTGAAGGCAAAATCGTTCACGGTGACGGCAGAGGCGAATCGCTCGGCTTACCAACCGTAAACATTTCTTTACAAAGCGACAAATCCTTTATCAAACAAGGCGTTTACTATAGCCAGGTGATTATAGGCGAAAAAAGTTACACGGGCCTTACCAATATAGGAAAGTGCCCAACCTTTGAAGAGAGAGACGTGCACGCCGAAACCTTTATCCTTGATTTTTCAGGCAAGGTTTACGGAGAGCTTGCAAGAATTTATCTTATTGACTATTTAAGAGAAGAAAGAAAGTTTAAAAACGAAAAAGAGCTTACGGAACAAATAAAAAAAGACGTGGCTTTAGTTAAAGAGAGGTGTCAAAATGGCCGGCAATTGGAACAAACTCACCGTTAAAGCAAAAACAGAGCTTCTCGAAGAGATTTCTGCGGTTATGAGTATGCTTGATAACGGACTTATGATAGAGGACTTCAGCGATTTCACTCTTAACGGAATGTATGGCGACCTCGTTGACGACGCAATACTCAACGGTGACCGCGAAAACGTCAAGGTTTCGATTTTTGTTCCCGAGGAAAAAAGCCTTGCGGAATACGTAGCGTTTCTTAAGGAAAGATTCGCCTTTCTTGAGCTTGATACCGAAATATCCGTCGAAGGAATGAAAGAAGACGACTGGGCAGAGGCTTGGAAGAAATACTATAAGCCAATCCCTCTCGGAAAGGTTACAATAGTGCCCGCGTGGGAAGAATATCAAGCGCACGAAGGCGAAATCATTATAAAAATGAACCCCGGTATGGCTTTCGGCACAGGAACTCACGAAACGACTCGTTTGGTTATGAAAATGATGCAGGACGAGATAAGGGGCGGAGAACTGGTGCTCGACCTTGGAACAGGCTCTGGCATACTCTCAATATGCGCATCAAAGCTCGGCGCGCGCCACTGCAACGCATACGACATAGACCCCGTTGCAGTTAATATTGCAAAGGAAAATGCAGAGACCGACGGTTGCTTTAACGTTTTTGTTGGAATTTCGGATTTGCTCTCGGGCGTTGACAAATCTATGGGAAAATACGATTTCTGCGTCGCAAATATAGTCGCTGATATACTTATCCGAATGTTACCCGATATAAAGTCCTATCTTAAAGATGGCGCTCCTCTCATTCTTTCGGGCATTATCGCTCCGAGAGCAAAAGAGGTTATAGAAGTTGCTGAAAAATACGGTTTTGCCGTTGTCAGAGAAGAAAAAGAACACGACTGGCTTGCCATTATGGTTAAGTAAGAGCCGACAAGGAGAATTATGCCAAGATTTTTTGCACCAAACGACGCTTTTGACGGGGGGCGTGTCACAATAACGGGCGTCGACGCCTTTCATATTGCGCGTTCCTTGCGCATGGCAGTTGGCGACGAGATAACCGTTTGTGATATGCAAAGGCGCGAGCATCTTTGCCGTCTTACAAAAATACGCGACGAGGAATGCTCAGCAGAAATACTTTCAAGCCGCGAGGGCGAAACGGAGTCACCGGTTGATATAAGTCTTTTTATGGCTTACCCAAAAGGTGATAAGCTCGAGGTTGTTATACAAAAGGCGGTTGAGCTTGGAGCTTCAAGAATAATTCCTTTTGAATCTTCGCGCTGTATAAAAAGACCAAGCTCAGAAAAAGCAGAAAAGCAAAACCAGCGTCTTTCAAGGATAGCGGAAGAGGCGGCCAAGCAATGCGGGAGAAGCGCACTGCCGACAGTTTCCTTACCTATTTCTTATAAAGAGGTGCTAAAGCAAGCAAAGGGAGCAGAACTCCCCTTGTTTTGCTATGAGGGTGACGGCACCAAGTCACTCAAAAAAGCACTTTCAGACAGAAAGCACGCAAAAACCGTATCGCTCGTTATAGGAAGCGAGGGCGGATTTAGCCGCGAGGAAGCAGAAAGCGCAAAAGAGACAGGACTTATACCCGTAAATCTCGGTCCGAGAATTTTAAGATGCGAAACGGCACCAAGCTATGCCCTTTCCGCAATTTCGTATTTCTTTGAGCTTGAAGAATAGCTTTTATCAAAATAACCCTAAAATTCATACTCTTAAGGTTACTAAAAATTTTGTATTTTAAAAACATAAAAGACGTCTTTAGAGTCATATATGAAAAGGGTTAAGCTCGGTATCATATGACTCGGCGGGCGCAGCCTGCGAAACGACTGACGGAAGTATAGGGCTCTTCTAAAACGTTCTTGCAATTTTAGAAAACGTTACCGTTGCTATTGAGGTTATCACGCCTACGGGTTTGAGGAATGTTGGGAGCTTGTAAATTGCTACGAGGAAACTATAACACTCTTTATGTTCCTTGAAAATTGTTGCTACAATAGAGACGAGCTTCTCGCAACGAGCCTTGTGAGAAACAGAATGCTTGGAAGCATCTCATACTGTCAGGGGTACTATGCTCACGACGTGCGCCAGCAAATTGCCGGCAGAATGGACTTCATTATGCATAAGCATTTCACAAATTGCGTGCTTAAAAAGGCCTATGCCGATAGACGTTTACGACGCGGTTTCCTGGAAGGCGGTTACGGCGCTTTCCGAAAAATCCATAGCGGAAGGCTCTGCCTTCGCAGAATTTCCCGATTTCACTCTCGGAAGATAAGGAAAGAGAAACCGTTGACGTTATAGACTTGCCTGTAGTGAAAAAATGATTTTCAACCGAAAACCCAGTTGTTTTATTGCGTTTTCGGTATTTTTAACGTTTGTTTTTCATAAACTTGAATTAAAGAAAGTAGTTTTTTGGCTAAAGCAAATACAAAATTGCACAAGCAATTGTTAATTTTTTTGTTTGTTTCGCAACTTTTTTTGAAAAAAGTATTGAAAAATATCAAAAAATGCGTTAGAATATAGTACAGTATTTACAAAACGAAGCAAAACGCACTCGCAACAATCCTTATTCCACGGACAAGACGGCGCTTACCTTCAAAAAACTCTTACGGAGATATTGTATGTCAAACAGACTTTTCCAAACGATAATTTATCAGATGAAAGATGTTTTCAACAGAACGATAGGCGTTATTGACGAAAACGGTATAATCATCGCATCAAGCGATCTTTCTAAAATCGGAGAAGGACGCCAGAGAATCAGAGAGGAGCTTTCATACGTACAGGAAGGCGTTGCTTTTGAGGGCTACACTTACCGTTACATAACAACCGGCGGCAAAAGCGATTGTATAGTTTTCGTCGAGGGTGACGACGAAACCGCGGCTAAAGCATCACAGATACTTACTATTTCCTTGGGAAGCATCAAAAACCTTTACGACGAAAAATATGACAAAGGCTCTTTCGTAAAAAATATCATTCTTGACAACATTCTTCCAAGTGATATTTATATCAAATCCAACGAGCTTCATTTCAGCAACGACGAGCCTCGCGCTGTTATCGTTGTGAAGTTCCAAGGAACAACCTCTACTCCTCCATACGAAATCGTCCAGGAATTCGTTACAGACAAAAATCGCGATTACGTAATTAGTATAAGCGAGCAGGATATCGTTATCGTAAAAGAGGTTGACTCAGACGAAGATAACGAGGCAATCGAAAAATTCGCGCACGGAATGCTTACCGCAGTAAGTGCTGAGCATTCTGCAAAAATCCTTATCGGTATTTCCTCTATCGTTACAAATCTTAAAGACCTGGCAAGAGCATATAAGGAAGCGAGAATTTCACTCGAGGTAGGAAAGGTTTTCGATATTGAAAAGCCGGTTATGTCCTACGAAAATCTCGGTATCGGAAGACTTATTTATCAGCTTCCCACAACTCTTTGCGAAATATTCCTTCAGGAAGTATTCAAAAAGGGCTCGCTCGAATCTCTTGACAGAGAAACTCTTATGACTGTTCAAAGCTTCTTCGAAAACAACCTGAACGTTTCCGAAACCTCAAGAAAGCTTTTCGTCCACAGAAACACACTCGTATACCGTCTTGAAAAAATCAGAAAGCTCACAGGTCTTGATCTCCGTGAATTCGACCACGCGGTAACATTCAAGGTTGCTCTTATGGTTAAGAAATATCTCGCCAGCAAGCCCACTAAATTCTGATCTCTACAAATCGACGTTTTTAATTCTTGGACTTCGGTATAATTATAAATATAGTTGCCCTGCGCTATGCCGCAGGGTAAACTGTTGTATTAGTAGCTCTCCACAAGAGGAATTATGAAAACAAAATTACATTTTAAAAAGGCGATATCGATCCTTTTAATCTTAAGCGTATTATTTTCACTCTCTCTTTCGCTCACCTCCTGCTCGTCGGGAACCGGCGGTACGAGTACTCCGGGAACTTCCGAGGAGCTTCTTCTTGCAATTTCGAAGGAACGTGACAAAGAGTTTGACACGGTTGCGGATTATCTTGACTATTGGGATTTTCCCGAATTTTCAAAATCAAAGCTCGTAACGCTTGAAAGGCTATACCGCAAGCAATTCGTAGAAGAGCTCCCCCCACCTTATGAAAAAGCGAAGGCGGTAGGCGAATATTTCATTAAAGAATTCTATAATAACGATGTAAAAAACATAGAAGAAACTACGGATATGCTTATCAACTCCTTCGTTAAAACCACAAATGACAAATACTCGGTATACAGAACCGCCGAGAAATACGAGGAATACGATACCAATATGAGCGGCTCGTTTGTGGGAATCGGCGTTACCGTAAGATACAATACCGATGCTACAGAAATTTTGGTAGAAGCCGTCAGCGAAGGCGGCGGAGCAAAAGAAGCAGGAATAATTCCCGGTGATTATATCACAAAGGTTGATGGCGAAAGTGTTGCAGACATAAGCTACGAAACCGCCATTTCCAATATAAAAGGCGAGCCCGGCACAACGGTTGACGTAACCGTCAGACGCGAGGCCAAGGAAATCACGTTTACTATCACCAGAAAAAAGATAGTAGAGCAAAGCGCAACTTATGAAATAGAGGGCGGCGTTGCATATATCAAAATCACAAGCTTCAAAGGAAACACTGCGGCTCAATTCAAGTCGGCAGTTGACAAAGCTTTAAGTAAAAACGTAAAAGGCATAATTTACGACCTCAGAGATAATCACGGCGGATATCTTAACACGGTTCTTGAAATGCTCGAATATATTGCCCCTAAGGGCACCATGCTCGCCAGCTTCACTAACGACTATATGAACCCTGTCTATTCAAAAACCTCGCACACGGTAAATCTTCCGTCGGTTGTTATTTGTAACGGCGAAACCGCATCCGCAGGCGAGCTTTTCACAGCGGGCATCAGGGATTTTGCGGATATGGGATTTTTTGATGCAACCCTCGTCGGAGAAAAGACCTTCGGCAAAGGAATTATGCAGAACACCTATCTTTTCAATGACAAATCGTCTATAACTATGACGGTTGCATATTACAATCCGCCAAGCGGAACAAACTATCACGATGTGGGAATTATGCCTGACGTTGTAGTTGAAGACGGTGAGGGCGATCCTCAGTTGGCTGCGGCTTATTTGGAAATAGAAAAACTCATAAATAAATAAAAATATTTTGGGAGAATATAAAATGGCACAGACAAAAACCTACACACCCGAGGGCTTTAAGGCTCTTCAAGACGAGCTTGATTACCTCGTAAACGTTCGCGTTGAGGAAAATAAAAAGGAAATTTCAACCGCACGCGCATTCGGCGACCTTTCCGAAAACAGCGAGTATGATGAGGCTAAGTCGGAGCAGGGCAAAATTCACGCCCGCATTGCAGAGCTTCGCGAAATGATAGCGCACGCTCAGGTTATCGACGAATCCCTGATAGACGGAAGCGTTGTAAGCGTTGGCTCTATCGTTAAAATTTTCAACGTTGAAAGAAACAAGGAATTCATCTATCATATAGTTGGCTCTTATGAATCGGATCCTCAAAACGGAAAGATTTCCGATGCTTCTCCTATAGGAGCAAAGCTCCTCGGCGCAAGAGCAGGCGACGAGGTCGTAATAGAGGGCGTCAAGCTTCAGCACATAAAGGTTCTTGACGTTACGAGAGCACGCGAGCACTAAGCTTTTGCAAGAGTGAACAATCGAAAGGACAAAAAAATGGCAAATAATCAGAACAACACCCCCGAAATAAACACCACAAACGAGCTTGTTGTCAGACGCGAAAAGCTTGCCGCACTCAAGGAAGCAGGTTTGAACCCCTTTGAAATCACCAAGTACGATGTTACAACGGACTCCGTATCCGCTATAAAGGAATATTCCGAGCGCGAGGCAGAGCTTACAGAAAAGGGCGAGGAAATGACTGTGCGTATCGCAGGAAGACTCGTTGCAAGACGTATTATGGGCAAGGCTTCCTTCGCTCACGTTCTTGACGGCGAAGGAAAAATACAGCTCTACGTTTCGCGCGACGACCTTGGTGACGAGGCTTATGCGGCATTCAAAAAATGGGACATTGGTGACATTGTCGGCGTAGAAGGTATGCTTTTCCGCACGAGAACGGGCGAAATATCCGTTCATACGAAATCTATAACACTTCTCGCCAAGTCCTTGCTCCCTCTTCCTGAGAAGTTCCACGGACTCACAAACATTGAACAGCGATACAGACAAAGATACGTTGACTTAATAGTTAATCCCGAGGTTAAGGACACCTTTATCAAGCGTTCAAAAATTCTCAAGCTTATTAGAGAATACCTTGACAGCAAAGGATACCTTGAAGTTGATACACCCATACTCACTCCCCTTGAAATCGGTGCTTCCGCACGTCCTTTCATAACCCATCACAATACTCTTGATATGGATATGTATCTTCGTATCGAAACGGAGCTTTACCTCAAAAGACTTATCGTCGGCGGTATGAACAAGGTTTACGAGGTTGGAAGAATATTCAGAAACGAGGGTATGGATCCCAAGCATAACCCAGAATTTACTACTATTGAGCTTTACGAGGCTTTCACCGACTATTACGGAATGATGGATCTCGTTGAAGAGCTATACAAGACGCTTGCGGAAAAAATCTGCGGTTCAACACTCATTACCTATCAGGGCATTGAAATTGATATGGGCAAATGGGAGCGTCTTACTATGGTTGAGGCGGTTAAGAAGTACGCAGGCGTTGACTACTATTCGTGGCAAAGCGACGAGGCGGCAAGAGAAAACGCAAAGCGCCTTCACGTCGAAGTGCCCGAAAACGCAACAAAGGGAACCGTTCTCGTTGAGCTTTTTGACGCTTTCGTTGAAGACAAACTTATCCAGCCTACCTTTATTTATGACTATCCCGTTGAAAACAGCCCGCTCGCGAAGAGAAAGCCCTCAGAGCCTGCGTTTACCGAGAGATTTGAGTACTTTATCAACTGCACCGAATTCGGAAACGCATTCTCCGAGCTTAACGATCCTATCGACCAGAGAGAAAGATTTGAAAAGCAGGTTGCAACAAAGCACAAGGAAGAACCCGGCTGTAAAGCTGAAGTCGACGAGGATTACGTTACAGCGCTTGAGTACGGCATGCCCCCCACGGGCGGTCTCGGTTTCGGTGTAGACAGACTCGTAATGCTTCTTACCGACTCCGCTTCGATAAGAGACGTATTACTTTTCCCCACAATGAAGCCGGAAGTTAAATAAAACCTCCGTCACAACGGGCAAAAAAGCGAAGTTAATAAAGCAAAAAAGACTCTGCCAAAATCGGCAGAGTCTTTTTTATAAAACACACCGTTGAAAAAGTGAAAAAATATGTTATAATCAACTAGAACAAAAAAGGGGTCTGCCATGAAAATTCACCAAGAGCTGAATGGCTTGATTTTGTTTTTCAAACCTGATTTCAATTATGACATAGACACAGTAGTTCGTTTCTATTGTACGAAAATACTGAATTCCTTTGCGTTTTGAGGTTTTGAGCGAAATTATTGCAGATGTGAATATCAATTTCAAAAAATACGCAATCTTGACTACTTTACGGTTAAATATTACATAAGCCCCAGCCCTTTAAACAAACTTTTCAAAAGCTTTCTGAAGGCAACGCCAAAAACCTATCTCGAAACAAAAAGCTATCTTATTAGAGCGTCACTCTAAAAAATAGTTTTCAAAAATACGGTATATCTCGAAAGAGATGTGCCGTATTTTGCATTTGTGGACACAAATGCAGTGCTTGTCAGGAAAATCGACAAATCATAGATGAACAAAATAAAAGCCTCCCGGAAGGTGATTGGATTATTTTTCACTAAATATGTTTACAAACCGCAAAAAATGTGATATAATAAAGATGCTACACAAACTGAATATTAGAATTAGCGGTATTTTTGTCTTTATGGGGATATTATACCCTTTTTTCGCCATAATCATTTTTGAACTTGGTAAAAGCGCAAGCTCCACTAAATGATTATGGTAATACCCTAATTCTATTTTAGTTTGTGTAGCAGCAATCGGAGTTTGCGTTTTTCGGTGTGGTAAACTTCGGTTGCCACACTTTTTATTTTATGGAGGAAACAAAAAATGAAAAAACCAATTTTAGTAATTCTATCTGTGCTTTTGCTTTTATCTCTTGTCGCTTGTAATAGCGGCGTGGGTGGTGCAGTTGAGCCTTCTAACGACGGTGGAAATGTTAATAAGCAAGAAAATACAATTAAATCTGTAAATGCAGGTGATAAAATTATAACCGATTATATGGAAATAAAAATCAATAACGTAGAATTGACATACGATGTTTTGCCTGATGATACAAGTGGCTTTTATACTCATTATGCAGCTGATGCTGGTAAAGTTTACATATCTGTAGATGCAAGTGTAACAAATAAAGCGAAACAAAATCTTGACTGCGATGAAATAGGTAAAATCGTTGCTAACTACAACAATGGTTATACATATCGTGGTTTTGTTGTTGTAAAAGATTCAAACACAGGTTTTACTTACGCCAATATTACGAGCATCGATCCATTAGAAACTAAAGGCATTAAATGGCTTATCGAATGTCCCGAAGAAGTAGAAACAAGTTCAAATCCACTGTTTTTGGAATTCACTATTAATGGCGGAAAGTACAAGCTTGTTATTCGTTGATTAAGTTTTTAGCAAATTAAAGAGTATACTACTCTTTCGCTTTTAGTTTGCTTATCTATATTTCTTGATAATTTAATAGGGCAGAGAATGTTCGTGTTCTCTGCCCGTTTTCTATCATTAAGTAACGTATTATATTAAATTTCAAAACTGTCCTTTAGAGTACGCACCTTTCACTAATGCTTTTTATAGATGAAAATGTGCTTTTCCGAGTCTTTTTTGAAGTCCGGATTTGACACACCCGCAAACTACATTGGCACTTTCAAGCACCACTTTGGAATAACACCGAAGCAATACTCCCGAAATCGAAAAAACCGGACTTTATCTGAGTTTGTAAACTTTTTAAATAAGTTGACACGCGGCGCCGATTATGATATAATTTTAGATGTTAAGAACGCAAAAAGGAACAAGTCTCGGCGCTTAAGCGCCGCTTAGGTTGAAAATGGAAGAAAACTTAAACGAAATTCAAGAAAGCAAAGAAAAAAGCGGATTTTTCGCGTGGCTTGAAAACTTCTGGTACCACTACAGATGGCACAGCATAATAGCCGTTTTTCTCGTGCTTGTGGCAACGATTTGCACTCTTCAGATGTGCAAGAAAGAAGAGCCCGACCTCTACGTATTGTATGGCGGTGGAAAATATATTTCCAGGCAGACAACTGACGGAAATTTCTGCGAGCTTGACGTTATAACTTCAAGTGTCAAGCAGATAACGAAGGATTACGACGAAAACGGGAATACTAATCCTCTTTTTTATAACGTATATCTTTTATCCAACGACGAAATAAAAGCGGCGAGTGACGATGTAAACCACTCAATTTTATACCAAAATAATCAAGAGTTTCGAGAGCTTATGTTCTCAAGCCCTTATTATATATGCTTCCTCTCCGAAGAGCTTTATCTTGAATATTCAAAAACCGAGGGGGTTTTCGTGCCTCTCGCGTCTTATACGGGCGGCATTGAGCTTAATTATCTTGACGAGGGCGCAATTTATCTGCACTCGAAAAATCTTCCGTTTGCCAAGCTTCCCGGAATATGCGACTTGCCTGAAAATACCGTTATTTGTCTTAAATCAAAAACCGCTTTTTCAGCATCGTTTGGCACAAAAAGCGCTGAGGAGCACTTTGCAAGAAGCGAAGAAAGCTTAAGAGAAATTTTCAACTACGGAAAATAAACACTAGGAATACATCAATGGAAAAAATACTTAAAGAGAATAAAATGGGAACGGAAAAGATACCAAAGGTTCTGTTTTCTCTCGCCGTTCCGATAATTATATCAATGATAGTCCAGGCGCTTTACAACGTCGTCGACTCCATTTACGTTGCTCAGTATAACAACGTAGAGGGAACAGCTGCGCTCGGTTTAGCTTTCCCTATACAAAATCTTATGATAGCGGTTGGTGCAGGACTTGGTGTCGGTATGAACGCAATACTTTCGCGCTCGCTTGGACAGAAAAACTTTGACAAGGCAAACAAAGCAGCAGGACAGGGAATTTTCTTAAATCTTATAGGATATCTTGCGTTTCTTTCATTCGGTCTCTTTTTCGCGGACAAATTCGCATTTGCCCAAGCGCACGAAAACGGAGTGTTCAACGAACTGCTTTATGAATACGCGTATGTTTACATTTCCATAATCTCATTCGGCTCTATCTGCGTTTTCATTCAAATAACAATGGAAAGGCTTTTGCAGTCTACGGGAAAATCCGTTTACAGTATGATAACACAGGCCTCCGGCGCAATAGTCAATATCATTTTAGACCCGATTTTCATTTTTGGAAAGCTCGGCATTCCCGAGATGGGCATCAAGGGTGCTGCAATAGCAACCGTAATAGGACAGTTTGTTTCGGCAGCTCTCGGCATTATTTTCAACCTGACAGTTAACAAGGAAATAAATCTTAAACTCAAAAATATTATCCCTGCAAAAACTCTTATAAAGGACATTCTCATAATAGGAATCCCCTCCGTGCTTATGCAGGCAATAGGCTCTGTTATGACGTTTTCTATGAATACGATTTTAAAGAACTTTGGTCTTTCCGCCCTTAACGTTTTCGTAATCTATTTCAAGCTTCAAAGTTTCGTATTTATGCCTATTTTCGGTCTTACAAACGGAATTATTCCGATATTATCGTACAATTACGGAGCGAAAAAGCCGAAGCGCGTATTTGCAACGATAAAGCTCGGCGCTTTATGCTCTGTATCTTATATGGCTCTGGGACTGCTTGCTTTCCAAACGATACCGGGAGTTTTGCTTGGATTCTTCAATGCGACGGAGGAAATACTTGTGCTCGGACGCGCGGCTCTCCGCATAATAAGCATAAGCTTCGTGCTTGCAGGCTTCGCCATTATCTGCTCGTGCGTATGTCAGGCTCTCGGGAAATCAGTTTACAGTCTGTTGTTAAGCATTTGCAGACAGCTCGGAGTTCTTATACCTGCGGCATACTTGCTCTCGCTCACCGGAAAAGTAAATCTTATTTGGTGGGCTTTCCCCATTGCAGAGCTTGTAAGCTTGATTTTAGCAATACTCTTCCTTTTAATAGTTCTCAAAAAAGCCTTCCCCGGTAATATATAAAAATAGCGGTTGTTCTCGCCTTTGTGCAAGAGTAACCGCTTTAAATTTGTATTTTTATTTTATTTCCTTTTATTTAATCTAAAAGATGCTCAAAATCATATATAAGAGTCACACGCTTTTTTCATTTCGTCAATATACTCGCACGACGTGTCGTCGTAAACTCCAACAACGCGCATACCCCGCAAGCTTTGCGGTTTTGCCCGCATTAAGATTATCGTCAAGGAATATTACTTAGCTTACGGGAACTATATAGGCATAAGCATCTATCATATATCTAAGTATGAAAAGTCACCTAAGGTCAAGGCTTTTTATATTGACAAAAGAGCGCCATTATGATAAAATTATAAAGATAATGGGGTTTTGTGGCTATTTACCCTAAAAATGGAGAAATTATGAAGAATTACAGAGAAGAAATAGAGAGAAGAAGAACATTCGCAATTATATCGCACCCCGACGCAGGTAAAACAACTCTTACGGAAAAGTTCCTGCTTTACGGTGGAGCTATACAGTCCGCAGGTTCTGTCAAAGGAAAGCAATCGGACAAGCACGCAGTTTCAGACTGGATGGACCTTGAAAAGCAGAGAGGAATTTCCATAACTTCGTCGGTTTTACAGTTTGAATACGACGGATACTGTATCAATATTCTTGACACACCCGGTCACCAGGATTTCTCCGAGGATACCTACAGAACTCTTATGGCGGCGGATAGCGCGGTTATGGTTATCGACGCGGCAAAGGGTATCGAGCCACAGACGAGAAAGCTATTTAAGGTATGCGCTATGCGCGATATTCCGATTTTTACGTTTATAAACAAAATGGACCGCGAGGCACGCGATCCCTTTGATCTTCTTGACGAGCTTGAACGTGAGTTCGGAATAGGAACCTATCCTATGAACTGGCCGATAGGATGCGGCCAGAAATTCAAAGGAGTTTACGACAGAGAAGCTCATTCAATTCTCTCTTTTGACGACGCGCACCGCGGACGCGAAAGAATCACGGGAATCAACTGCGACATTACGGACACCGCAAAGCTTGATTCTCTTATCGGCGAAAAAATGCGCGAGGAGCTTGTTGAGCAAGTTGAGCTTCTTGACGGCGCTTCATTTGATTTTGATCTTGCAGCGGTTCGCCACGGCAAGCTCTCTCCCGTTTTCTTTGGCTCGGCCCTCAATAATTTCGGAATAGAGCCATTCCTTAAGCATTTCCTTAAAATGACAACCTCGCCTCTGCCGAGAATCGCCGAGGGTGAAACGATAAACCCGTTTGACGAAAGCTTTTCAGCATTCGTTTTCAAAATTCAGGCAAATATGAACAAGGCGCACCGCGACAGAATCGCATTTATGAGAATTTGCTCGGGCAAATTTGAGCGCCAGAAGGACTATTATCACGTTCAAGGCGCAAAATCCTTCCGTCTTTCTCAGCCACAGCAAATGATGGCTGCCGAGAGAGAGGTTGTTGACGAAGCTTATGCCGGTGATATTATCGGAGTTTTTGATCCGGGAATTTTCTCGATAGGTGACACCATTTGCGAAAAGGGCAAAAAAATAAAATTTGAGGGAATCCCAACCTTTGCTCCCGAGCATTTTGCAATGGTTGAGCAGGTTGATTCAATGAAGAGAAAGCAGTTCTCAAAGGGTATGAACCAGATAGCCCAAGAGGGTGCTATACAGATATTCTTCGAGCCTAATTCGGGACTTGAAAGAGTTATAGTCGGCGTTGTCGGCGTGCTTCAGTTTGAGGTTCTCGAATACAGACTCAAAAACGAATACGGCTGCGATCTGCGCCGTTCAAATCTTAATTATCAACAGATACGTTGGATAGCAAACGAAGTGCTTGATCCAAAAACGCTGAAACTCTCACACGACACAAAATGGGTGCAGGATTTCCGAGGAAACAATCTGCTTATTTTTACAAGCGAATATTCGATAAGATGGGTTCTTGAGGACAACCCCGGACTTGAGCTTCTCGAATTCAACAAGGGTGACAAAAATTAAGACAAGTTTTATTTACATTTATTGCTTTTCATTTCAGGAGAAAAGACTATGAGAATGAGAAAAAAGAAGCACGGGGCAGAGCGCCTTGATTCTTGCAGTGAATTTCTTATCAAAAATATAGAAGCGCCTATCGAAAGCCCTGCCGAGCTTCTCAATATGCCAAATGCAGAGATTTGGCTCGAGATTGGCGCGGGAAAGGGCGGGTTTGCCACAAAAATGGCTAAGAAAAACCCTGACGTTGCCTATATTGCACTGGAAAAGGTTACGGACTGTATTGTTCTTGCAGCAGAAGGTGCAAAAAGAGAGTTCAGAGAAGAAAAATCCAACCTCAGATTTATCAACGATACCGCAGATAATCTAACAAAGATTTTTAACACGGGTACGGTTTCACGAATCTTTTTGAATTTCTCTGACCCGTGGACAAAGAAGGGCTACGCGAAGCGCCGTTTGACGCACTCGCGCTACCTTGCGGTTTATTTTAATCTCCTAAAAGACGGCGGAAAGCTTCGCTTCAAAACGGACAACACAGCTCTTTTTGATTTTTCTCTTGAGGAATTTGAAAAGATGGGACTTGCGCCCGATGTCGTAACGCGCGACCTTCACGCATCTGAATATGCTCGCGACAACATTATGACGGAATACGAAACCGCATTTTCAAGCCGGGGGATAAAAATAAATATGCTTGAGGTAACAAAGCCACAGGGCTTTTTGCCCGATATTCCGGAAGAGCTTTCACGCGACAGAAAATCTTACGGCTAAGGTGATTGAATGAAACCAAACGATACAAGCGTTTTTAAAGGACACAGGGAAAGAATGCGCGCAAAGCTTCAAAACTTTGGTACTCGTTATTTTGAGACATACGAGCTTCTTGAAATGCTGCTTTATACTGTTGTTCCAAGAAAAAACACTCACCCAACCACAAAGCTTCTTTTAAAAGAATTTCCCACTCTTTCGGCACTTTTTTCGGCAAAGCCCGAAGAGCTTACAAAAATTTCAGGCGTCGGCAAGAAATGTGCAAAATTTATAAACGATGTCGGAAGCTTTTTGAACTACGAAGAGGAAGCAGGCGAAGCTTTCGAAAAGCCATCGTTTTCAAGCTACGAAGACATTGGCGAATTTTTCGCAGCCTACTTCAAAGCAAAAAGTGAAAACGAAACGGTTATTTTGCTTCTTGATGCCGAGCTTCGTTACATAGACCTTGTGAAAATATATTCTCTCGACCTTTCTTCGGGGGCGGTACAAGCAAAGCCCTTTATCGACGTCGCCCTCAAAAGAGACGCTTCCGTTTGTGCAATAGCGCATAACCATCCTTATTCATCGCCCTTTCCAACGGCAGGAGATTGGGAAACGGGGAAAGCGTTGAAATCGGCTTTTTTCAAATCAGGCCTTGTATTGCTTGAAAACTACGTGGTAACAGAAGAAGGCTACAAGCGCTTTTCGGGCGAAAAAATACAAAAAATGAATAACAACGAGTGCGAGAAAATCCCGAGCGAGCAAGCCGCACCAAGCGCTTTTATTTCTTTCTTATCAAAAATCCTTGAGCGCTCCTCAAAAAACTGCGAGGAAATCCTTTTCTCTATAGAAAAAGCCTTTAAAAATCGATACGAACTTTTTGAAGCCGATATGGGAAAATTAAAAGAGTTAACAAATTCAAGGAGCGCCTCGGAGCTTATCGTTATTATCGCAGCGCTTGCTTCAAGGAAAGAAACTGAAGGCTTTAAGCTTGGAAAGAGGCACACCGAAGACGAAATTATGGGCTTTATCAAGGGCTACTATCTGAACGCAGCTCGGGAATCTTTGGTGATACTCCCTCTCGACTCAAAAGGAAACGTTCTCGGAATTGAGCTTTTAAATGACGGCACGGTCAATGCACTGACTGTGATTCCGCGCACGATTTTAGAAAAACTAAGCATATACAATTCTCAAAGCTTCATTATGGCGCATAACCACCCGGGCGGCGTGCCCGAGCCATCCTCAGAGGATATTGCTTCAACGGCGCGTCTTGCAAGAGCCCTTAAAGACTGTGGCGTGCACCTTTCCGCCCACTACGTTGTAGCAAAAGGCGAATGCAGAAAAATAAAAATAGATTCATCGGAGAACTAAATGAAATTTTTTAACCAAGGCGTTTTCGAGGGGGAAAGAGCCCTTTACAACATTCACGACGCAAAAATCGAATCCTGTACCTTTGAAAACGGAGAATCCCCCCTCAAAGAATGTTCAAATCTTGAAATTGATTCTTCTATTTTCAAGTGGAAGTATCCTTTGTGGTATTCCAAGGATATAAACGTCAAAGATTCTATTCTTCTCGATACAGCGCGCTCGGGGATCTGGTACACAAAAAATATTTCTATGACAAATTGCTTTATAGAAGCACCGAAGACCTTTCGCCGAGCGGAGAATATCATTCTTGAAAATTGCAGAATGCCGAATGCCGAGGAAACTCTTTGGAATTGCCGCGATATAAAAATCAAAAACCTTGATGCGCGCGGAAATTACTTCGCTATGGGCTCTCAAAATATCGAAATTGAAGACTTTGCTCTTGACGGGAACTACGCGTTTGACGGAGCAAAAAACATAAGAATCAAAAATGCGAAGCTTCTTTCAAAGGATTCTTTTTGGAACACGGAAAACGTGACTGTTGAAAATTCGCTTATAATAGGCGAATATCTCGGCTGGAATTCCAAGAATCTCCGTTTCATAAATTGCACGATAGATTCAAATCAGGGAATGTGTTATATTGAAAATCTTGAAATGATAAATTGCAAGCTTATGAACACAGACCTTGCATTTGAGCTTTCGACGGTTAATGCCGATATAAAATCAAAAATTATAAGCGTTAAAAATCCCATATCGGGCAAGATCCACGCGGAAGAGATCGGCGAAATCATACTCGATGCAGAAATGATTAACCCCGACTCGACAAAAATCACAACCGAAAGATAACTGATATGAAATACGATTTTGACAAACTCACAGACAGAAAAAATACCAACTCTTTGAAATGGAACGTCGCCGAGGGCGAGCTTCCTATGTGGGTTGCGGATATGGATTTTGAAACCGCGCCTGCGGTTAAGTCGGAAATTTTAAAGACCGCGAAACACGGCATTTTCGGATATTCAATAACCACAGACGCTTATTTCAAGGCCTATGCAGACTTTTTTCGCGAAAGATACGGTGCACCGTTCACTCCCGACGCAATGGTTTATGTATCGGGCGTCGTAGCTGCACTTTCTTCGATAGTAAGAAGAGTTACCAATCCCGGCGAAAACGTTTTAATTCAAGCACCTGTTTACAATATTTTTTACAACTCCATTCTCAACAACGGAAGATGCGTTGTTTCTTCCGATCTAGTTTACAAAAACGGAAAGTATGATATAGATTTTGAGGACCTTAAAAATAAGCTTTCAAACCCGCAGACAACACTTATGATACTTTGCAATCCCCATAACCCTGTGGGCAAAATATGGGATAAGAAGACTCTCAAAAGAATTGCAGAGCTTTGCAAAGAGTACGATGTTACCGTGGTTTCCGACGAGATACATTCGCCCGTGACTGTACCTGATAAAAAATACGTTCCTTTTGCATCTGTTTCAAAAGCCGCTGAGGATATTTCGATAAGCTGTCTTGCGGCATCAAAGGCTTTTAATATTGCAGGTCTCCAATCAGCTTGTCTTTATATTAAAAGCCCATCTCTCAGACACAAAATATACAGAGGAATAAACAACGATGAGGTTGGCGAGCCTAATATATTTGCGGTAAACGCAAACGTAGCAGCGCTCAACGAGGGCAGAGAATGGCTTGACGAGCTTAACGCTTATATTGCCGAAAACAGGCGCTTTGCAGAGAAATTTATAGACGATAACATTCCCTCGCTTCATGCAGTAAGCGCAGAGGCAAGCTATCTTTTGTGGGTTGATATTTCGGGAGTTTCACGCGACTCCGTAGCTTTCACAGAAAAGCTGCGCAAAAAAACAGGCCTTTTTGTCAACGACGGAAAAGAGTACGGAGACGCAGGCAAAAGCTTTATAAGAATAAATCTCGCAACACAACGTGCACGCGTTGAAGACGGACTTAAAAGGCTTGCAAGCCTTGTGAATAAAAAATAAAATAAAACGCAGGGCGCAATGGTTTATACCCTTAAGGATAGTTTTTAATAGTCGAGGGTAAACAGGCATAACGAATGAAAAATAAAAATACGAGAAATCTTACGGCGTTTCTCGTATTTTTATTTTTATCTCGTGCGTCTGCGTTCTTTACATTTATCTAAAAATTCATTGATTTTGAGTTTTAGAACAATCTTGCTTCGTACTTTTTCATAAAAACAATCTACCTCGGGAAACGGAAGAAACAAGCCGCCAACACGCTCGCGAAATAGACGGTTCATTCGTATCTTGTGCCGTTTGCTTGGCGGAGGCATTTCTATATCATTGATTTTTTCTTCGTTTATCAGTTCAAATTCGGGAAAACAAAGCAAATAATAGTCGCACTCGTCGCAACAACACTCAAAGCCTTGCTCGCCGTTGCCAAGACAAACGGTAGGCTCTCCCGGCGTGAGTTC